>JAAWKM010000267.1 GCA_022797375.1 Lachnospiraceae bacterium | reverse complement strand
CGCACTACGTTGGCATACGCAGCGGCGCATAAAATCCCAAAGTACGGGATTCAAACGCCGGCGATGCCAAAGTGCACCTGTCATGGAATAATGTTTAGCATGGACATGTGAAACCTGCTGTCTTCTGGCAGGCCCATAATTATAACTGGAAATTTTATTGTGTGCTGAATTATTCAGACAAACGGGAGATACTGCGGTATTATTTATATAATAGCAAATGGAATAAATGCTGTTATATGGAACCTGCCACATAATACAGTTTCCTGTTATATCATTCATTTTTCCAGCATGCAGCAGTTTTTACACAAATGCAGGATAACTGGAAACTATCTTATATTCAAGCTAGTGGAATTCTAACTGTAACTTTCAGCCCGTTTTCCCAATTTTCTACTACAAGCCCTCCACCCATTTCCTTCATAAAATAATCTGAGATAAAAAGCCCAAGCCCTGCACCCCCAATGCCTTCTGAATTACTTCCACGCCTGAATTTTTCTTTTATAAGTGGCAGTTCTTCTTCTTTTATGCCTCCTCCATAATCTTCTATAATTATTTTAAAGTTTTTGCTGGCACTTAAAAAATGTACATTTATTTTGGTATCTGCATATTTATATGAATTGGCAAATATATTGTCAAACACCTGCTGTAAACGCAGCCTGTCTGCCTGCAGCAGGCAGACAGGTACTTCTGGCACAGAAGCATAGCCAAAGTAATCAGAACATTGCAGCATTTCTTTTAATTCTTTGCTTTCTATAACAGATGGTACCACACTAAGCTGTTTCAGTTCATCAAGTGTGGCAGTAAACAGGTTAGTTACAAGTGCATCTATCTGCCCGGCTTTATTAATAATATTTGTATAATTTTCCTTGTCCCTGTCTCTGTCTGCCAGTGCAGCACCCAGTTCTGAAACTGCTTTAATGCTTGCAACGGGAGTTTTTATATCATGGGAAAGTTTTGCAACAAGTTCTTTCTTGCTTGCATTTGCTTCTGCTTCTGCTAATTGTGCCCTTTTTAATTCTGAACGCATAATATCAAAACTTTCTGTAAATGCACCAAAAATATTCTGCCTGTCCATCTCCAGCGGGACATCAAGATTACCGCCTGCAATCCGCCTGGCGAAATCTTTAAGATTGCTAAATGGGGATATTATAGTTCTTTTGATATAAATAAAATACAGTGCACAAAGAATAAACTGTACAGTTATAGCAGATATAATTATAATAACTGCTTTCTGTTTCCAGACCTGTATTTCTTGTGCACTTTCATTATAAATAATTATTTTGCCTGAAATTTTCTCTTTTATTTTTATATCAAGAATTGTATCCCTGTTTAATACTGCCTGGTTTATGCTTTCACTTATTCCATCCCTGCTCCTATATAAAACCTGTCCTTTATTGTCCAGGACAGTATATTCCAGGCCTGTCCTGTCTTTATATTGTCCTATTGCATGCCAGTTCTCCTGGACTGAATGTACAACCTCATTTACAGCAACAGCATCCTGGCTGTTTTCCGCTTTCTGCAATACAAAAATAACCAGCATGGCAATTTCTATAATAAATATAAATACCATGCTGGATATAAATAAACGTTTATTCATTGTCTGCCTCCGCTAAACTTATAGCCGCCACCCCATACAGTAATAATATATTCAGGGCTGCCTGGGTTGCGCTCAACTGCTTCGCGTATTCTGCGTATATGCACATTCAGTGTCCCATCACCTGTAAATTTATCTTCCCAGACATTTTCAAAAAGCTCATTTTTTGAGATTACCCTGTTTTCATTCTGTATTAAGTAAGATAACAGCTTAAATTCAAGTTGTGTTAATTTTACTGGATTATTGTTAATGAATACCTGCATTGCATCAAAATCTACCAAAAGCCTGCCATCAGAATATTCCCTGATGCTGTTTTTACCATAACGCTTAAGTACCACTTTTACCTTAGCAAGCAGTACACTAAGGGAATATGGTTTTGGCACATAATCATCACCACCAATGCTATATGCAGCAATTTTATCATCATCACTTGTCCTTGCAGAGATAAATAAAATAGGTATATCTGTTTTTTCCCTGAGTTCTTTACATAATTCAAAACCACTGCTGCCACCAAGATTTATATCAAGCAGGACCAGGCAAGCTGTATCCTGCTTAAAAAAATTCCTGCATTCTGCTGCACTGTATACTACTGCAGTTTTCACCCCAAACAGATTAAAGTACTGGGCTGTACTGTCCGCAAGCATTTTCTCATCATCTACAACAAGACAATCATATTTCATTATTTATCCCCGTTTCTGTACCATATTTATATGGTTCCCCACATCCGTTTCCCCTTTTTATATTCTCCAGTATGCATATTTTAAGTAACAGTTCAGCCTTCCATAAAAATGCGAAGATTTTTGACATGCTTTTTGTCAAAAATATGAGTTTTACAGTGCCATTTTGCACATTTTTTGTGCAAAATGTGTACATAACCAGTGCTGAAAGCACTGCTATGTTACTATTAAGCCGT
>JAAWKM010000266.1 GCA_022797375.1 Lachnospiraceae bacterium | reverse complement strand
TCTCTGGTAATCAATCGTAATTTTTGCGCTGTCCCAGTCATATTTGTCTGACAGTTTTTCTTCCTGGCTTTCCTGTGGTGTATATTCTGTGCTGCCTGGATGTGTAATATTCTCCCTGGTGATTTTAAAGGTTTTATCCCTGGCAGGCTGGGGGTATGACAGGAACGAAAGGTATTCCTTATAAATACAGTTTTCAGGATAGTAAAACAGCATATCACCTGTAAAGTATGCCAGAGTAAGAAAATCCCTTATGTTTTCTATTTTACTGAAAGCAGAAGTATTGGTGTCATATATGGCAACACTTTTCAGCTCAAAGGTTCTGCCTTCATTATATTTTTTATCTTTAATATAAGTGACAGCAATTTTTTCTGAATCAGACTCTATGTTTTCTATACTTGAATAATTTATCTTTTTTTTAAAGCTGGATATTTTTTTATCTTTTTTTCCTTTGCGGTACATATAAACATTAAGGTTATGCACATAATAAAGTTCCCCGTCTGTTTCCGTAAGTGCATAACATGCTTTTTTTGTAATGCGGGAACTTTTCCCTGTACGTGTATCTGTTTTATAAAGTGAGTGGTTACTTAAACTTGTATAATATAATGAGCTGCCAAATAAACATACATCAGAGGCTTCTTTTGACATTTTTTTAATTTTTTTTGTTTTTAAGTCTAATTTCCATATAAGAGAATGAATAGACAGATACAAGCTGCCTTGGTGTAATATTAGAGTTATTTTATCATTTCCGTAGTACCATGCATCAGGGTTTATGGCAGTAACCTGTTTTTTTAATTTTTTACGTGATATTATTTTATGCAGGTTTTTACCATCAAAGCCACAGGAATAAATATTGCCGTTATATTCAATAAACAGCCCGTCATCTGAACAGCAGTAATATATATCTTTTTTTACAGGGCTGAATCTGCATATAATCTTTTTAGACCCATCTGCCTTGTTTATACGGGCAATTTTATATCCATCTTCAGGGTAGAAAACAAAATCCTGGTTTTGTAAGACCTGGCCTTTTCCAAACATTGGGCAAATGTAAGACGGTATAATAATCCTTGCATTTTCCCAGTTATATATCTCTGATAGTTTTTTTTCTTTGGCTTGTACAGGTTCTTGCTTTTCTGGTGCTGTTGTGGCAGGCTGTGCTGTTTCTTCTTTGACAACAATGTTTTCTGTTTCTTTTATAGCAGGTTTCTGGCATCCTGTAAAAAGAAGGGCAAGCAGGCAGAAAGCAGATACTATGTGTTGGATTTTCTTATGTTTTCTGTTAAAAGATAGTTTATTTTTTGTAAATGCCATTTTATACATCTCCCTGGTATTTAATTTCATTAAGTACAAGTCATTCAAAGTCCTGCTTCTAATATGCCAGGTATGATAGGTATTTATCGTCCCAGTTTTTTGTGTAAAACAGTATGTCACCAGACAAACCCACAAGGGAGTAGAAGTCTGGTATATTTTCTATTTTAGTGATGGCAGATGTTTTTATATCATATATAAGTACATTATTGTCACGGAAACCATACTTCTGGCTGTTGTTGTTGCAATACCGCATGGCAATTTTGCCTGGGGTACAGTATGCTTCTGTAACTGTAAGACCAGACTCCCATATTTTTTTATCCTTTTTTCCTTTACGGCACATATATATGGCAGCTTTTTTCCTTGACCACCCGTATTCCAGGTAGCAGGGTTTCCCTTCTGATTCTGTAACTGCATAGCTGGCTGTATCTGCAATAAGGGTACGCCTGCCTGTATGTATATCTATCCTGTAGAGGGAATCAGAGAAATATTCTGTATAATACAACGTATTGCCACATAAACATCCGGCAGCGATGTTATAAGCATCATCTGGTGTTTCTGTGACTTTTTTTGTTTCCAGGTCAAGCTTGTATATGGACGACCAAGAAGACGGCAGGTACAGGCTGCCTTTATGGAAACGCATTGCATATACATTAGCCAGTCCGGTCAGTTTTTTTAGTTTTTTACGTGATAGTATTTTATGGAAATCCTCCCCATCAAAGCCGCAGGAGTATATGCTGCCGTCATATGAGGTGAACAGCCTGCTGTCTGACAGGCAGAAATGTATGTCTGTTGTACTGTGTTTCTTTTTAGCAGGGTCAAACCTGCATACAAGTTTTACTGTTTTGTCTTTTTTATTTATTCTTATAATCTTGCAACCGTCTTCAGGGTAGAAAATATAGTTTTCATTCTGTAAAACCGGACCAATACCCAAATCTGGTATGTTTATTTTATCGTAATCATTTGTAATTTTTGCGCTGTCCCAGTCATATTTGTCTGACAGTTTTTCTTCCTGGCTTTCCTGTGGTGTATATTTTGTGCTGCCTGGCTGTGTAATATTTTCCATGGTGATTTTAAAGGTTTTATCCCTTGCAAGTTCAGGCTGGGGGTATGACAGGGACGAAATATATTTTTCTTCATAATGGTATGTAGTGGAATAAAACAGCATATCACCAGCAAAGTATCTCAAATAAGTAATGT
>JAAWKM010000062.1 GCA_022797375.1 Lachnospiraceae bacterium | reverse complement strand
ATTACAATTTCACACAAGAAAAATGCAAAAACAGCATTTTTCATTACTATTTGTGCCGTGCAAAGCACGGCATGGGGATTTTTATGAAACGGACGTGGTGGTACTGATAAATTTACTTGCAGAAAATTAATTTATAGGTTATTCTATATGAAAAGAACTAATTGTGGTGGGGATTTAACTACAGAAGCATATTTATAAGGAGATAAGCCATGAAACAGTTTTTTGGAAGGAGCCAGAGAGGGAACCTGGCAGAAGCCGCAAAGGGATTATCAAATCCTGAATTTATCATGCTTATATCAAACAGCAGCCAGTTTGAACAACATGTAGCGGAACTAGAGAAACTATTTCCAAATGTTCCAAGCATAGGGTGCATTGGTATGGGTTATGATACGAGGGTCACTGAAGAGGGAGTAAGCATTATAGCACATACAGACGGGGTAGAAGCTGTTGCCAACGTACTTGAACAGGTATCTGTCATGCCTGTAAAATACATACAGCGTATGGAACAGGATATGAACAGAATAAAAGCATCAGGGGAAAACACTATATGTATTGATTTCTGTTCAGGGAATGATGCATGTGTACTGACAACAGCATACAGTATGCTTAAGAAGAAAAATATTTCCCTTGTCGGCGGCACGGGAGATGCTGGCAAGGTTTCAGCTAATGGAAAAGTCTACAATGATGCTGCTGCATATGCATTAGTTAAGAACAAGAGCGGAAAGGTTAAGGCGTATAAGGAGAATATTTACCGGCCAATGAACATGAATAAACTTATTGCATCCGAAACAGACCGGGGCAAGTACCTGCTTGGCAAGCTTAATGGAAGACCAGCAAAACAGGTATACCAGGAATTGCTTAATATACAGGAGAGTGACATTACAGAACAGACATTTAAAAACCCATTTGGTAAATTAAGTGGCAAAGATGTATGTATTATATCCATAAAAGCTGTAGAGGGTGGTGCGCTTACATGCTACAGGCAGGTAAATGATTCAGATGTATTAATACTCCTTGAATTGCAGGATTACAGAAGGGTGGTAGACGGAACAATCCAGAAAATACACCAGGATTTCCAGCGTATTTCCGCAGTGTTTTCTGTAAACTGCCTGTTCCGTTATCTTTTGTTCAGCCAGAATAATGAAATGAATAATTATCTGGAATCTATGGGAAGGCTTGGAAACCATGCGGGGCTGGTAGGGTATGGTGAGCACTACAACAACCAGTTTGTCAACCAGTCAATGACATGTGTTGTATTTGAGTAGTGTCTAAAAGGATACATATTAATAAAACCAGGAGGATATAAGATGTTTTTACCTAAGTACAAGAACAGGCGGTATAAAACAGTGGACGGGACAGGGCTGTACCCGGTTAAACATGTTACAGGCAGCCTTCAGGACTATAAGAAGGAACTGGTACTTAAAGAGGTTGAATCGCTTAATGAATTAAGAGGTATAAGGCTGGCATTCCAGAGCGTGCTTAAGGAAGATATGGCACTTAAAGAGAAACTTGATACATTTAATGATGTTTTCACATCAGTTGATAATGTATCAGGGCAGTTCGCATTAGTTAAAGATGAGATTACTGATAAAGTAGGAGAGGCGCAGAAACAGGTAAACGGCCTGAAATCTAGTTCAAACCAGGTGCAGGACTGCTTTAGCGAGATACAGGATACATTTGCGGGATTCCAGGAAGCAATTGAGAACATTAAAAAATCAATGAAACAGATAGTTAAAATTGCAGACCAGACAAATATACTTGCACTGAATGCTTCTATTGAGGCAGCGAAGGCAGGTGAGCATGGCAAGGGGTTTGCAGTAGTTGCAGGGGAAGTGAAAAGCCTGGCTGATGAAATTAAGGACCTTGCAGGGCTTGTTGATACAGGGATTGGCAGTGTGGAATCTGGCACTGGAAAAATGAGTGAAAGCATTACTGCATCAAATAAGGCAATGACAGACAGTATGGAAAATGTTGATAAAACACATGCCATGTTTGATGCAATTATTACAGCAGCAGGGAGTGCGGGAACAGTACATGAACAGATAAAGGGAACTGTAAGTGCATCACAGGATAAACTAAGGGAATTTAAACAGCTTTTTGCAGATACAGAGAAACAATATAATGAGGTTGTAAAACATATAGACAAGGCAAGTGAATTGAATACTACTAAAAGTTCTATGTTTGAAGATATAGACAATATGCTTTCGCAATTAACACCTATTATAGATGAGTTAGAGAGTAATAATTAAGTGATAACATTTTTAGCCTGTAAACTGTTATCTGCCATAAACTTTATAGTGGAAATCATGTTGCATATATGATATAATTATTAAAAATATTTAAAAATCTATATCAATTGGAGGTCCACATATGGTAAACAGGGGTCTTGTAATTACTAATGATAATTGTATTGGGTGTAATAAATGCATAAGTGTCTGTAGTTGTGTGGGAGCCTGCAGGTCGTCGGAGATGGACGGCAGGAACCGGATAGATGTAGATGGTAGCAAATGTGTAGCATGTGGCGCTTGTTTTGATGTATGTGAGCATAATGCAAGGGAGTTCACAGATGATACTGAGGAATTTTTTAATGCACTAAAGAAGGGGGAGAGGATTTCATTACTGCTTGCCCCTGCATTTAAGGCAAATTACCCTGATGAATATGAAAAAGTGCTTGGAGGGTTAAAAAACCTTGGTGTAAACAGGATTATAAGTGTTTCTTTCGGTGCGGATATCACTACATGGGGTTACCTGAATTATATACAGAAGCACAATTTTAAGGGAGGCATTTCGCAGCCTTGTCCTGCTGTTGTAGGTTACATTGAACGTTACATACCTGAACTGATACCAAAACTTTTTCCTGTGCAAAGCCCTATGATGTGTGCTGCAATATATGCAAGGAAAGTTATGGGGATTACGGACAAGCTTGCGTTTATAAGCCCATGTATAGCTAAGAAACTTGAAATGGAAGAACCAGCTAACAAAGGGTATATACAATATAATGTGACATTTTCCCATCTTATGGATTATGTGAAGAAAAATAATATATATGGGAATTTATGTTCTGATGAGATTGAGTATGGGCTCGGTTCTCTCTATCCTATGCCAGGAGGGCTTAAAGAAAATGTATACTGGTTCTTAGGGGAGAGTGTATTTGTAAGGCAGATTGAGGGCGAAAAGCATATGTATGAGTTCCTTGAGAAGAATAAGGACAGGATAGCAAAAGACCGTACACCATATCTTTTTATAGATGCCCTTAACTGTGCAGACGGGTGTCTTTGTGGTACAGCAACAGACCCTGGAATCTCTAAAACAGATGATGCGCTTTATAGTGTGCTTAAGATAAGGGAGGATGTAAAGAAAAACGGTCTGGCAAGTGCATGGTCTAAGAAACTTTCACCTAAACAAAGGTTAAAGAAGTTTAACCACCAGTTCAGGAACCTGGACCTGGAGGACTATCTTAGGACTTATGAAAACCTTTCAGGGCAATGCCAGAATAATATACCTTCTGAGGAACAGAAACAGGCTATATTTAACACTATGAATAAAACTACATATGAGACCCAGCATATCAACTGCTCATGCTGCGGTTATGATAGTTGTGAAGACATGGTTACAGCAATACATAATGGTTTTAATAAAAAGGAAAACTGTATCTATTATATTAAAAGCCAGGTTGAAGAGCAGCGGGAGAATGCAATGGTGCTCGCAAGGGAAAATGAAGAAGAAAAAGAAATTATAAAACAGCAGGGAGAAAATATTATTGCAACTGTAAATGAAATTAATGACAGTTTTGAGATTTTGCATGAGGCAGTTGACAATATGGCAGATGGCAATGCGGGCAATGCAGAAGAAAGTACAGAAATTGCAAAACATATGCATGAAATTACTGATTTCTGCAGGGATTTGAATAAATCAATGTATGAAATTAATGATATGATAGCGGAGCTTACACATAATAATGAAGATGTTGTGTCCATAGCAGAGCAGACAAACCTGCTTGCACTTAATGCAAGTATCGAAGCAGCAAGGGCAGGGGAAGCTGGCAGGGGTTTTGCAGTAGTCGCAGATGAAATAAATAACCTTGCAACGAGTTCACGTGATACTGCTTCAAGGAGCAATGACAGCCAGGGCAAGATATTACAGTATGTTTCAAAGATAATAGAAGACAGCCAGAACCTTATGGATATTACAACAGATATTAACCTGAGGGTTGACAGCCTGGCAGCTTCTACGGAGCAGATAGCGGCTTCAGCAGAGGTTATTTTAACAACTTCAGATGATGTAAAGGACAGGCTTGAGACACTTGTAGAAGATAATAAAAGGCTTGGATAATATACCAGGTATATATTTATAATATATAGGAAAATAACAGCATTTTATAATTGTGCTGTTATTTTTTTGTTTTAATGCGCACATTGCTGTATTGTAAAACGTCATATATAATACAGGCTGTAAATATCTATACAGGATTTACATTTATTACAAGAATACATAATGGAAAGGAGGAGGTTTATGTTTGCTGGAATTGACGGGCAGTATGACAAATTGTACCGTTATTGTTATTTTAAACTGCATAATATACAGGCAGCAGAAGATATTACACAGGAGGCATTTTTAAGGCTTATAGAAAACAGCAGGTACAAGGAAATAAAAAATCCCCTGGCATTTTTATATACTGTTGCCAGAAATCTTTGTACTGATGAGTACCGCAGGAAGAAGCCAGTTGAAATACCAGAGGATTTACCAGCATATAACAATGAGGATAAAATAATAGAGAATATTTCCCTGCATATGGCACTGGACCAGCTTACAGACATGGAGCGTGAAATTATACTGCTCCGATTTGCCAATGAAGTGCCTGTAGAAGATATTGGGAAGATATATGGAATTTCCAGGTTTGCAGTATACAGGGAAGTTAAAAAAATTCTTAAAAAACTGGAAGGGAGGCTTTCATATGAATAAACCAGGCAAAAAAGATTTACAGAATATAAGAAAGTATTTTGAAGTCCCGGAAAAGCCACATAGGAAACAGGAATTTCTGGAAAAGATATCTGGCACGCCATTACATGTACCAGGGAAGACCAGCATTATATATCTGGCATGGGTACAGTTCTCTTATATTTCCAAATGGCTGTGGGCGCTTTCTGCATTTATATTTGTATGTGTATTTATATCCAGCAGGTATATTGCAGAAGAAATGTTATGGTTTTTATCTGCTGCCATGCCTTTTATTGTGACATTTTCACTTTCAGAGAGCATGCGTTCCGTTATTTATGGAATGCGTGAACTTGAAATGTCATCAAGGTTTACTCTTAAAAGCATTATTATGCTAAGGGTTATTATAATTGGTGCAGCCAATATGTTTATGCTTCTGGCAACAGCAGGTTTATCTGGCGGAGGGATGTGCAGAAAATTGTTATATATGCTTGTGCCGTATTTATCCTCTGCAACAGGTGGTTTTATAATATTAAGGAAATTCCCTGCCAGGGAAGGGATATATTTTAGCAGTGTTTTTGGTGTAGTTATAAGCTTTATAAATGTAAAGAGTGTACAGTGCTTCAGCTGGATATATGATGTGAGGTATACAGGTGTATGGATAATTGTGGTTATAGCACTTCTGGCGGCTGCCAGCTATGAAAGTTATAAAATGGCAGATGCCATTGGCAGCAGGGCATAGTAGTAAAGCATCATATGTAAACACTTGAAATACCAGGAACAGGAAAGGATGGATTATAAAAATGGAATTAATAGCAGACAGGCTTTCAAAACAATATAAAAATAAAATTGCAGTAGACAGGATATCTGTTAAATTTACAAAGGGTGTATATGGGCTTCTGGGAGCTAATGGTGCAGGAAAAACTACATTTATGAGGATGTTATGCGGAATACTTGCACCAACAAGCGGCACTGTTACATTTGATGGGATTGATTCAGGTGAGGAGGAGTACAGGAACATATTAGGGTATCTGCCACAGGATTTTGGTTATTACCCATTATTTACAGCATGGGACTTCCTTATGTATATGTCAGCATTAAAGGGTTTTGACAAGAAAAGTGCACATAAAAGGATAGAAGAACTTCTGGACTTTGTTTCACTTTCTGATGTTGCCAGAAAAAAGATAAAGACTTATTCTGGCGGAATGAAACAAAGACTTGGAATTGCACAGGCGCTTTTAAACCATCCTAAGATACTTGTAATGGATGAGCCAACTGCCGGGCTTGACCCAAAAGAGAGGGTACGTTTCCGCAATGTAATAGAGAATGTGGGCAAAGAAAGCATTGTAATTTTATCTACACATATTGTATCTGATGTGGAGCATATTGCAGACTATATCCTTATGATGAAGGACGGCAGGCTTGTATTTAATGCACCAAGTGATGAGATAGAAGGAAGCCTGGAAGACTTTTACCTAGGTGAATTTGAGGATTAAAAATATAGGAATGTTTAATTTTTATGGTTGTTATTAGAATTTAGAATGGGGGATTAATATGATAAGGCTTACAGGTTTTGAGTTAAAGAAGATTTTACAGAAAAAAATAGTATGGATTACATTTGCCATTTTCCTGGCATTCCAGCTTTTTCTTACATGTGGTTCATACTTTATTTCATCAAGGTATGTAGATGGGAAATTCCTTGAAACAAAAGCAGAATGGTTTAAAACAGACAGAAGGAACTCCGAAAGGCTGTCAGGAAGAAAGATTGATGATGCATTGCTTGCAGAAATTGAAGAAAGTAAAAAATATATCCCGGAAAAAGCAGGGGAAAGTGAAAGTTATGAGTATCTTTCTTCAAAGAAATATAATGAGAAAGTAAGGCCATATGAAGAAATAAACCGGCTTGTGCATTATATGGCAGGTGGTATGGAAAACGAAGAAAATGCTGGTGCGCTGGCACAGGAAATGTTATATAGTGCAAGACATAAAACACAAGAAATAGTGTGGGACGGTTATAAACTTTCAAAAGCAGAAAAAGAATACTGGCGTGAACAGGAAAAGAAGCTCCCAGAGGTTTTCACATATAAATATAGTGGAATATATGGTAATATAATTGATATGAGCGGATGTTATTATATCTGCATGTTTATAACATTTTTTATAGCAATATGCATAACAGGCATATTTACAGATGAACATATGAGAAAGACAGACCAGCTGGTTTTATGCACAAAATATGGCAGATGGCAGAACTATTCTGCAAAGATAATGGCGGGATGTATAGTTACAACAAGTGCAACATTGATTTTATATGCCATAACACTAATATGCTTCCTTGGGATATATGGCACAGGCAGTTTTTCAGCAATGGTGCAGGTAGTGGCGTCACCATTATACCCAGGCAGCATTTCAGCTGGCAAGGCAGCTCTTATAATGACAGCACTGCTTTTCTTATCTTCTGTTGTCCTTTGTATAGTTACTATGGCGTTATCAGAGATGCTTAAAAGCAATACAGGTACAATGGCTATAGTAACTGCTGTTGCGTTCCTGCTTGCACGTTTAGTAGCTGTTCCATCAGATTTTAAATTTATTGGTAAAATATGGAATATGATTCCAATTAACCTGCTAAAAGCAGACGAAGGATTTTTTGATTTGCGTCTCTGGAATATATTTGGCATAAAATTTACATTATGGCAGATGGCATTTGTGGCATATATTATCATTGGTGTTATATTTTTCTTTATTGGAAAAAGAAAATACTGCAAATACCAGGTTAGTGGGAGATAGGCTGTTGACAACTTTTATTACCCTGTTATAATTATTTTATATTAAGCCTGGTTCCGGTCTGGTTAAGCGGAAATAGAAGAAAGTAATTATACAAAAGGGAGAAATTTCTTATGGCAGAAGATAAAAGGGTTTATATTGGACTTAAGTTTAAGATAGGTATGTTTGTTGTAATTGCAGTAATTCTTTTGGCAGTATTTGCAGGGTTTAAAGCAGGGCGCATGGTCTATAAAGATAAACAGCCTGAAATTACAACAGCGTATATTAGTGAAAAGATTAATGGTGTAAGTGAACTTACAACTGCTGAAATGGTATACAGTGGTTTAATAATTTATACAGAAGGGGAAATCCCGTTTCTGACACAGAAAGGGTTTTCAATGAGATATACTGCAAATATACGTGCAGGAATAAATTTTTCTGATGTAAATATTAAAATCACAGACCGCAAAGTTGTTGTAGAAATACCAGAAGCAGAAGTGCAGTCAATTGAAGTAGACCCTTCCAGCATAGAATTTTATGATGAAAGGCATGCATTATTTAACTGGACAGACAAAAATGATGTTGTTGATGCAATTTCTATTTCAAAGGAAGATGTAACCGCACATGCAAATGTAGAGGGGCTCACCAGGAAAGCAGATGAACAGGCAGCAGGCATTATTAAAAATATACTAGCTGGTTCTATAGGTGACAGGGAACTTGTAATAACACCACTTTAATTTACAGTTTATGGGGATTTGTTGTAAACCAGTACAAAACGGGGGTGTGGATAAAATGGATATTTTACAGATTAAAGAGAAACTAAAGACAGATAGTTATACTTTCCTAAAGGAAGACAAAAACCTCGGCAGCAATATAATACTTTTAACCCTTGGCGGCAGCCATGCATATGGCATGGACAAAGAAGGTTCAGACCTGGATATAAGAGGGATTGCCACAAATTCCAAAGAGGATATTTTATTGGGTACAGATTTCGGGCAGGTAGTGGAAACTGTTACCGATACTGTAATATATTCATTTAATAAAATAATACAGTTACTGGTTTCAAACAACCCTAATACAATAGAAATACTAGGATGTAAGCCAGAGCATTACCTGTATTTACCGGGCATAGGAAAAGAACTGCTCGCAAACAGGAAAATGTTTTTATCAAAAATATGTATACATTCATTTGGAGGCTATGCCGGAAGCCAGCTCCGGCGCATGGAGAACAAGGCAGCAAGGTATACAGGGCAGGCACAGAATGAAGCATATATACTTAAAAGCATCAGCAATGCAAAATACTACTTCAAAGACAGGTTTTTTCCATATAATGACAGTGATATTAACCTTTATATAGATAAATCAGTACAGAATGGGTATGAAAGTGAAATCTTTATGGATATAAACCTGAAACATTATCCATTAAGGGACTGGGCGGGCATGTGGAATGAAATGAAAGCCATAACCAGCAGTTATAATAAATTTGGCAAAAGAAATGAAAAAGCAGCAAGCCATGATAAACTTGGCAAGCATATGGCACATTTAATCCGTTTATACATGATGTGTATTGATATCCTTGAGAAAGAGGAGATAATTACATATCGTGAAGATGGGCATGGACTGCTTATGGATATACGCAATGGAAAATACCTGGATGGGAACAGACAGCCTTCAGGTGCTTTTTATGAACTTCTGGATGAATATGAGAAAAGACTTGAATATGCAAAAAACAATACAGGACTGCCAGAAAAGCCGGATTATAAAAAAATTGATGAATTTAGGATGTATGTAAATGAAAGAATAGTAAAAGGAGAGGTATAAATGGCAGGTTATACCTCTCCTTGGATTTTTACGGTAACTCAATTTTTTCAGGTACTAAAATTGTATACTGGCGGTGTGCGTATGGCTGTGTGTTTTACGATAACTCAATTTTTTCAGGTACTAAAATCCAGGTACAAAAAAGTATTTAGCACAGTTAGTTTTACGATAACTCAATTTTTTCAGGTACTAAAATAAGTCAGCTAATGCCTGGCTGTCCGTACCAGTTTTACGATAACTCAATTTTTTCAGGTACTAAAATCCAGTGATGCTTACTGCATTCATGAGCTATGTTTTACGATAACTCAATTTTTTCAGGTACTAAAATTCCTCCGCTGTCAGGCTGCGGTTTCCATCCGTTTTACGATAACTCAATTTTTTCAGGTACTAAAATTCAGGAGTGAGATTGCCCCCCACCAGCTTAGTTTTACGATAACTCAATTTTTTCAGGTACTAAAATTGTCATGGAGTACAAGGTCGGTTTCAGGGCGTTTTACGATAACTCAATTTTTTCAGGTACTAAAATAAACGATTTAACTGCTGCCACTCCTGATAAGTTTTACGATAACTCAATTTTTTCAGGTACTAAAATAAAAATAATCTTCTGTCCTGTAGGCTTATAGTTTTACGATAACTCAATTTTTTCAGGTACTAAAATGTATCAGCTTATAGGGTGCAAAAGCATCCAGTTTTACGATAACTCAATTTTTTCAGGTACTAAAATAGCCATGTATGCAAGAAGATTTAATGTTGCGTTTTACGATAACTCAATTTTTTCAGGTACTAAAATATAAGATGCATATTTACGCACTTCACTGTGTTTTACGATAACTCAATTTTTTCAGGTACTAAAATCTGGTGTCCTTATCCGCAAGCAACTTGTTGGTTTTACGATAACTCAATTTTTTCAGGTACTAAAATATTAACTTGTCCTCCAACTTATCATTGATAGTTTTACGATAACTCAATTTTTTCAGGTACTAAAATTAGCTTGTCCACTCCAATTAACGCATATGGTTTTACGATAACTCAATTTTTTCAGGTACTAAAATAAAACTAAAGGGTATCATACAAAAAAGCCTGTTTTACGATAACTCAATTTTTTCAGGTACTAAAATTACTTCCTGGTTTGTTTGCATTAATACCACGTTTTACGATAACTCAATTTTTTCAGGTACTAAAATATGAGTTTCATTAGATAATTCTTCAATCGGTTTTACGATAACTCAATTTTTTCAGGTACTAAAATCTATCCATATAATAACTACGGCTTACATGTGTTTTACGATAACTCAATTTTTTCAGGTACTAAAATATTAAGATGTTAATACAACTTTCAAACGCGGTTTTACGATAACTCAATTTTTTCAGGTACTAAAATCACATCAATCGCCCATAAAATCTGTTCATGTTTTACGATAACTCAATTTTTTCAGGTACTAAAATGCCAAATAGCAATACACACCTGCTATATAACATTTTCCTGCCACATCTATAAAAACAAAAATATTATAACATATTTTTGTCACTTAAGAAAGCTTTTTCTATTGAATTAATAATATTTTTAAAAGTTAATGGTATTCCAAGGCTGTTTTGTAATAATTTTAGCATTACACTTTTACGCATATCATATTTATAATTTTCACATCCTATATTCTGTATAATTGGTATTATATTTTCGCATATTTCCATTTCTGTAAAAATATTTTCTACAGGGTATCTTTTTCTGATAAATGATATTATATGTTCCATATCTGGAAATGAGAAAATACAATCATTAATTACATTTACACCTTCTATTAGATTTTCATTTAATACTACATAACCTTCTGTGCTTGTAGTGATAATAAACCATACGTCAGAATTATTACAAAATTCTTCCATTGTATTTAAAAGTTTTTTGTAATCGTTATAGCTTACAAGATGGTCTGCATTTTCAATTATTATTAATGTTTTGCAGGGGTATTTTCTTTGTATTTCTTGTAATGTTCTTATATACGCTGAAAGAAGTTCCATATTTGGCAGGTTTTCAAGTGCAGTTTCATTTGTTCCAGAAATATCAGATGATTGTATTATTTCAAGTATGTTTTTTGTATAATGTCCTATTTCCATACAGCCTATTTTGTTTTGTATTTCTTTATTTATTTCTAAATATAATTTATCAAGGCTTTCCTGTATCTGGTCTATTATCCACTGGTATGGGATTTCAGAGTACATACCTGCTAAGTATTGGTTCATAAGGCTGGATTTTGAAATCTTTAAAGATTGTATTAACTGTTCACGTGTGGAAACATGAAAAGTAGAAAAGTATTTCCTGCCTGTTTTTTCGTCATTGATTTTAATATTTTCATGCATATTTTCCTCAAATTGTTCATATTTACTTGAAGAAAAATACTTGTATAGGGATTTAATAATAAAGTTCTTTTTTTCAAAAGAAACACCACATAGCTGGGTGACTGGTTCAAGGTTTATTATATATTCTGTACTTTTGTTTGTAATTCCAACTTTCAAATAATAATCATCCTTTCCGTTCCTATAGATTTTTCTGTTTCATTTTTACTTCCAACAAAAATTTTCATGTCATCATATTGTTTTTCTGTTATAACAATAATACGTACATTGCCCTTTTCGGGCATAAATTTCTGCATACGGTTTTCAAGACGTGTGCAGTAACCGCGGTTAGGGCATGTCCGCATATAAACAGAATATTGCATCATTATAAAACCTTCTTTTATTAAGTTCTTACGGAATGTGCGGTAAATTCTTTGTTCTTCGCTTGTTTCAACTGGTAAATCAAACATACATATCATTCTCATAATTTTATACTTCATCTGTTTCTCCTAAATACTGTTGTATATCTGGAAATTCTGTATTAAACTGTTTTTTAGAAATACAGGCAGCAATACTTGTAACATATTCTTCCATAGCATTACATATAAACATTTTCTTTTTATTGTAAATTATTTTATGATTTAATAAATTTACAAGGCTGTGCCTGTGACTGGGTTTAAAATATTCTTCATCTTTAAGAAGAGAATATGAAGAATAATCAACAAAGGGTCTGAATGGCTCTATTAAATCATCTACAAGATTAAAACGGTTATATTCGTTTTTATGATGTATTCCAAGCTGGCTGTTTAGCCCATAGCCTACACATAGTTTAGCAAGATATGAACGGAAAACAGCATATCCATAGTCAAGCCCTGAATTTAAAAGCAGTTCTTCATTTCCTCTTGAAAAGCTGCATCCCATTAGTTCATTAAAATATACTTTAGCAGCATGTGCCTCCCTGTTGGTGACGTCACCATCCGTTATTTCTGTACAGAAATTTTTTAACTGTGTAATAGTGGCGGGATTTTTTCCCAGAAGTTCTAATACTTTGTACTGGTTAGTAATTTTGGCATTTACAATTAATTTCCATAACTGGTTATAATATTTTGTTCCTGCATTTATTTGGTAATTTATTGTTTTAGAAATGCGGCTGTGGTTATCATATGAACAGTAAAAGCCAATAGGCAGGTGTTCATGGTTACAAAATATAATACCAACATTATGCTCTGCAAGCAGGCATAACATCCTGCTTGTTAATGTAGTTTTCAAATTATCAATAACTATTACTGATATATCATCAACAGGAATCCAGAGTTTTTTGTTATCTTTTTCTATAATAAGATTATCAAGTTTTATGCTGATTGCTGCTTCATTTTCTATCATTATTATCCTAAATCCCATTATACCTCCTTATTAAAAAATGCAAAGAAAAAAGGACATCCGTCGATGTCCTTGATTTCGGCATTAAGCCTTGTTTTAGTAGATTCTGAAAAAATTGAGTTATCGCAAATCCACTATAAATAGTATAGTACATCTGTCAGTTTATGTCAACATATATTTTAAATTTTTCCTGTCCAGAATAATATTTGTTGCCAAGTATATCAAAGCGGACTTTTTTAATAGAGGTGGTTTTTGAAAGACTGGTTCGTTTCTGTGGTTTATTAAATTTAGGTGCATCTAATGGCTTTGTTTCAATGCAATTTCTTTGTTTTGGTTTAGTTCTTGAAAGGAAACGTTCTGTGTAATATTCCCCATCTTTTTCATATTGTATTATTTCATTTTTATAAAATGAAAGCATAAACTTATATCCCAGTTTTTCTAAATCATTTCTTGTCTGTCCGGGCTGGATTAACTTTTCAGAAACCAGTATTTTGTTATATGCTGTTTCGTTAATAATATAAGCATCTTTATCAAATCTTAGGTCTGCATATTTTATACCAATTAAATAATATTTTTGTTCTTTTTCGTTATAGTACACATCCATACGGTATGGATTTAAATTTTCAAGTATAACTTTCCTGCTACCTTTTTCAAAGCCGTATTTATGTGAGATATCTAAACAGCTTCCAACTTCTCCATTAAGGTATTTTAATTTTGTTATACGTGGACCGTTATGTTTTTTGGAGTATTTTCTTAAATAATCTCCTGTTTCATTTTCGTATTCGGTGAATGGGTTTTTAGTTTCCCTGTAGTCTTCCATAATCTGCAGCATATTTTCCCATGTCCTTTTATCATGCCTGTACATTAAAAAGCAGTCTTCTTTACCATTGCTAATCATTTTTTTCAGGGTTTCTACATCAGATGGGTTATATATGTTTAATTTGTTGACTTTTTTAATTATGCCATTGTCATTACGTGTGCCACGTATTGTCTGGTTGCATAATCCCCTGTTAGGCTTTGAATCACGCTTATGCCAGAATTTTACATTTTTTTCTGCTTTTTTGATATTGGCACGTATTTGTATCATTTTATTCTGGTATATAAGTTCATTGTAAGTCTTTTCATTTATTTCTTCTTCCCATCTTTTTGTATCCAGGATTTCCCCTGTTTCAAAATCTATTATTTCTGAACGTAATTTATGGTATTCGTCAAATCCCATTTGTGAATAGCACATAATCATGGCATCTACTGCGTGGTGTGAATAACTTTCGTCCCTGTTTTTTTCAAGGTATAAATTATTGCGGAACTGGTGTGTGAAACTTCCACGTACTACTTTGATTTTTGTTGGTGCTTCTTTTGCCTGGAAGTATCCCTGCAATGTATTTAATACTACTCTTGAGGCATAGCGTGTATCATTAATATTCCTTGCTATAAACCCTTTTAATACTTCAATTTTAGTTATATCTTCTGTAAATAATAAATTTTCCATTTTGCGTTTATTTATCATATTGTCTTTTCTGAGTCTGCATACATAATCAAAATATTCTTTATACCCCCAGCTTCCATTTAAATGCCTTAGATAGTTATATGGGGTAGTATTGCTTTTTTTCTGGTTTTCTGTACCATATACAAGGACTTTGTTTGAACGGCTGTCATCAAATGAAATTGATTTTGGTATTATATGGTCAATTTCAAAAAGCGAAGGGTTGTACAATAAATCCTGTATATTTATTGTCCTGCCTGAGTAAAGGCATTTCCCGCCTTGTTCATTCCAGAGCTTTAGTTTTAATACAAGCTTTTTATGCTGGTGAAAATCCTGTTCTGTTATTTTAATTCCATATTCAGAAGAAATTTTTTTAAGAATACCATCTAATTCTTTCTGGTTCTTTTTCTGCATTTCAGTATTCTTTTTTTTCATTTCTTCTTCATTTTTATCACGTGGCATTTCTATAATTATCTGGTCTGGGTATCCATATTTTTTTATTAAAGCATTTACAATTTGTATTGTTATGCGTATAGAACGTGATACTACAGGGTTGTATATATTCTCAAGTATTGCATCGGCAGGAATGTTTGTGCAATTCTTAAATATATCTTTATTGCTTTTAAATATTCCCGTTTCTGTAAGCAGCTCCATCTGGTTTTTAGGCTGTTCATAAAGGCCAGGTATTAATTCAAGCATAATGTTTAATGAAAATGACTGCCATTTATTAAATAAAGTGCTTTTTTGTTTACGCAGGGATATAAGACAGTCTTGCATTTCTTCTGGAAGTGACAGTTTTTCACGTTTAAATCCATTTAATATAGCTTCTTTTTCAGTGTTTAGTGTCAGCACATTTCCAATGCTGTCAAGTTCTTCCCTGGAAAGGGAAGTAATATTCCAGCCATTCTTTTCAAATTCTTTTCTTATTGCATTGTATTGTGCAAATTTATGGAAGTCTTCTTTTTCGTTTTTATCAAGCCTTGCACCTGTTAATGTTTCTATATCTTCACTGATGGCTTTTTTAAGTATTTTTCTCATATTAAATGAATTGGCAGTTTTTACTTCATTAATTATAATTTCTTTTTCCTCTTTGGAAAGTTTTCTGCCATTAACAGTTATATTGTTTAGGTCATTTAATAAGTTAAATTCCTGTGCTGTATATGTTGCACCTGCTGCACGCATTAAATGTTTGTATACGCTGCATTTCCCTATAAGTTTTTCAAATATATTATCTTCAGTTATATATTCTCCTTTTTCATCAGTCCTGGTGGTGAACCTGCCATAATCAGTACGTGATTTTTCATTGCCTGGTCCGGTGTAATATTCACGCTTTCTTAAAAATATTTCTATGTATTTTTCACAAAAGCTGTCTGTCAGAAATCCAAGGAATTTTTTCTGCTGTTCCAGAATAGCAAGGATTTCTTTTTTATATGCTCCTGTTGTAAAGACATTGGATAAAATGATTTTTTCTTCTCCGTTGCCAACAGAAATATTACCATGGTATTTACCATATTTTCTCAAACGTTCTGACTGTATTTCACAAGGAAATTTGCCACTGTCAAGTTCTTTCTGGTTTTCATTTATTCCTTTTGCGTAATTGCCTTGTACAGTTCCAGAACTATCTGCTGCATCATCAAGATATGAAATTCCGCGGTGAAGCAGTTCATTCCTTAATACATGGAATAATTCTTCTTCTGATAACCTGCCATTTAAACCTCTGGTACGTAATTCAAGTATACCAGGCGTATTTTTGGCAGGAAGTGGAAGACCTGTATTTATCCAAAGTTTCTTGAAATCATTAATACGGTTACAACGTCTTCTGTGCAGGCGCCTTATCTGGCGGAATGACCTGCGTTCTACGTTTTGGTTTGCGTCTGCTGATGTAAATATATTTGAACCTGCCTCTTCTACTTCATAGTTATCATTTACAACAGCCCACCCTACAGAAGCCACTCCTATGTCTAATCCAAATCTTACTCCCATTTTCATTTCCTCCAAAGTGTATTTTGTCTATAATTTACTCTGCATTAAGCAAATTATTAAAAATATATTTTATAAATGAAAAAGACTTATTTGCCAGGTATATTTGTTTGCAAGCTGCAAATATCTGCTTTTAACCTGGTTACGCTTAAATTATTGTAGTAAATTATAATAAAAAATATTATAACATTTTTGTATATATATTGCCAGTGTTTTTCCATTTTAAAAAATAATTATAGGAAATTTATTATTACAATAGTACGAAATGGAAACTAGTGGAAATATAAAAATGACATGCGGATAAATATTTTGTATTTATGCATGTCATTTTTATTTATTATTATATGGGACTTCCTGGTTTAATCTGGTTTTTATTAATTTTCATTAAGATAACGCCGTACATTTTCAAAACAGCTGTTTAACATATCTGTATTAACCTCGCCGGTTTTATTGAATGCTGTTGCTTCTATCGTAAATGTGTCATTATAATTTATTTTATGTATAAATGAAAAGAATTTTTTAAAATCAATATTTCCAGCCCCGGCAGGCAATGAGCGGAGTTTTTCCCATTCCATGTAGCCTCCTGCGTAATCGTTTATATGGTAATGTTTTATATGTCCGTCCTGCCATAACCATTTGTATTCTTCAGTATACAGTAGTTCAAGCTGCTTATGGAAAGCAGCCATTTTTGTATCAAATACAAAGTTTATTCCAGGATAACGTTCTACAAGTACGAGCCAGTGTTTCATAGGGTTTTCTACATTACATACAACGTTTTCTACCAGGAGGCACAGGCCATAACTATTTGATATTTCTTCCAGTTCTTTATATATTCTTAGGTTATTCTGGAAATACCTGTCTGATGTAATACCATCCCATAGATGTATAACAAGTTTACTGGCATTAGTTTTCTTTGCTATATTGCAATTAATTTTAAAAAGCCTTAAAGCTTCACTGGTTTCATTTTTGCTTATTGCCTCACCTATATGTTTTTCACAATGCATTACTGGTGTGTATAGCCCGGTATTTTGCAGATAATCTGTTATTTCATCTGCTTTATCATACCATGAACTGTACATCATAAACTCAAAGCCATCACATAAAAGTTTTTTTGACAATGGTTTAAGCAGTTTGTAATTCCTGTTATTTGGTAAACCAATTAGTGCCCCTGTAGAACAAAGTATTTTACACATTAAAACCTTTCCTCCCCCTATATAATTTGTATTTAGAAAAATTTATTTTATTTCTTTGTACATCCAGACATGCGGACAGCCCTCGTCAAGGTCTTCTTCACCAAATATCTGGTATCCCTGTTTTTCATAAAATTCCTTTACACGTTTCTGGGAATGAAGGCAGATTTTAATTCCTCCAGCTTCTTTTATAAGCTGGCTTGCCTTTATAAGAAGTGCAGAGCCAAGGTTCTGCCCCCTGTGGGTGCGCATTACTGCAATACGCCCTATTATGTATGTACCAGGCTCTTTATCTTTAAAAAAACGGCATGTTGCAACAGGGGTATTGCCATCAAATAAAACCAGGTGTACTGCGTTATTGTCAATACTGTCAAATTCTTCTTTAAAGCCTTGTTCTTCAACGAATACTGCCTGGCGTATTAAAACAGCTTCCTCTGGCAGTTTATAATATACTTGTATTTTTATTTTATTTTCCATTAGCCCCTCCATATATATAATAGATATGTTTTTCTTAAAATAATAATTTCATATATGTTTTATGCATTTTTATATATTAATACATATTTAAACAGAAAGTTTTAATATATGAATTTTGATAAAGTATAGGATATTGTGCTGGTTTTGTCAATTGTTTACTATATATTTACTATGTTTATTTAATAAATTGGATAGTATCTGTTTTAAAACGTTTTATGTATAAAAAATACAAATTAAACCTTGAACAAAATACCTTTTTTTAATATAATGAAAACAGGATATTACAAAACAGAAAGGACTAATATACAATGCAGGAAAGGGTTAAAGGTACTGTCAAGGATAGTATTTTTTGCAATCTGTTTAAAATTAAAAAATATTTGCTACAACTATACCTGGCACAGACTTACCATGAGTATTTCAAAGAGAATGGTGCAAACCTTTATGGAAGTAAAAAAGTTGTAATGCCAGAACCTGAGCTGTATGTCGTCTATACAGGCAGCAGAAAAAAGAAACAGGAGTATATATCACTTTCAGAGGAATTTTTTGGCAGAAAAGACACAGGTATTGAATTAAAAGCAAAGGTAATTTATGATGGAAAAAACAATGATATAATTAGCCAGTATGTAAATTTTACAAAGGTATATAATAAACAGGTTAAAAAGCATGGAAAGAATAAAAAAGCGGTTCTGGAAACAATACGTATATGTAAGGATAAAAACCTGCTTAAAGAATATCTTGAAAGCAAAGAGAAGGAGGTAGTTGGTATTATGATGGCATTATTTGACCAGGAAGAAGTATTTAATACTTATGTAAAAAGTGAAGTAAGGGAAGCGGAAAAGAAAGCGGAAAAGAAAGCTGCTATAAAATTGTTAAAAACTGGCAAGTGTTCAATTGGTGAAATAAAAGAAATTTTTTCTAAATTAGATGATGATGATATCCTTAAAATAGAACAGGAATTAATGCAGAATGTATAAAGATTTATAAGCATTTAATTTATATTGGAATATATTTATCATTAATATATGGATAACCTCTTTTTATCAAGGTAACTATTATCTAATAAACATGTAAACTTGCTTATCTTTAAATATTTACTTTAGAAATTATTCAAAAACCTATCATGTTTTACAAGGGAAAAGAAATAGCTGCCACTATTGCCAATAAATAGTGACGGCTGGTTCTTTCCAGTGGAAGTGGTATAATCAAATAATCAATCATGATTTTAAGAGATACATATATGAGAACCTGTTATAAATAAAATTTTGAAAGGACTACAAATATGTCAAGGCAAATACGGACATCTGCAAAAGCAGTTATAATCCAGAACGGAAAAATGCTTGCAATAAAGTTGAATGATGGCAAAGAGGAATGGTACATTTTACCCGGTGGTGGGCAAGACTGCGAGGAAGTGCTTCCTCAGACTGTTGAACGGGAAGTAAAAGAAGAAGCAGGAATAGAGGTTAAATGTAAAGACTTACTTTTTGTTATAGAGGGAGTTCATGGTGAGAGTTTTCATAGAGTTGATTTAGTATTTTTATGTGATTACCTGGGGGTGGCAAAAAATGCAATACTTAATAACGATACCAATCAAATTGGATTTGATTGGCTAGACTTGTCTGAATTAAATAGATTACCATTGTTTCCGTCAAAGCTCCGCCGCCCTATAATGAATTTTTATGAAGGAAAAGAATACAAAAAGTATCTTGGAAATGAAGAGGCAGGTGATCCTGAATGTTTAGAATAGATGAATATATTGATGCGTTAATAGATATGTTAAAAAATTCTTTTAGCGAAAGGCTGTTATATATAGGATTACAAGGCAGCTATCTTCGTGGCGAAGAAACTAAAAGCAGCGATATAGATATTATGGCTGTGATTGACAATATATCGGCAGAGGATTTGAAAACCTATCAAGAAGCACTTGTTTCAGTAGGAAATTTTGATAAGTCATGTGGCTTTATTTGTGGCAAAGCTGATTTAGAGCATTGGAATCCGTTGGAAATATGTCATTTATTGAACACGACTAAAGATTATTATGGAGAATTAAAAAATTTTGTCCCGGCATATACCATTGAAGATGAAAGAAATTATGTAAAGTTTAGTTTGAATAATCTCTATCACGAGATTTGTCACCGTTATGTACACGCTGACAGGGAATACAACATTTCAAAGCTGCCGGTAACCTGTAAATCAGTATTTTTTATTATGCAACATTTGTATTATTTAAGCAGTGGTGATTTTATTCTGACAAAACGGGAATTACTTGAGTGTTTACAAGGTGAAGACAGAGCTGTTCTGGAACTGAGCATGTCGTTACAAAATTATAACGGCTATGACTTTGATATGGTATTTTCTACATTGTTTAATTGGTGCCAGAATGCATTATTAAAAATATGATTAAGTGTACTTGGCTATAAATTGATAATTTTTGATTTCCTGCTTAGAAAGGGGCATTCTATGGGAGTAGTACTATGTTAAGAAAAAGTACAAGTTAAAAGTGAACTTTTCTAATAACATCGAATATTTTACCCTGCCAGTCTTTCAATCTTTGTCAATTCCTGTTCATATACCTTCTCATATTCATTTGGTGGAAGATATCCACAATGACTATGGTTTGTCCGCTTTCCTTTTGTAGCAGGAACAGTTGAAAACTGAACGCAAGGATGTAAACCGGGAGCAACGGGAAGCAGAGAAACAGCGGCAGTTTGAACTGAAACAGCAGAAAATGAAAGAGAAGCATAGGGGCAGATAATATTGCCACAATTGTGTTGGATTTGTAAGTGAAAGTGAGGAAAATGGAAATGCCATATATTACAGTCGAAAGTGGAGCATTATCAGACGAGCAAAAGGAGCTGTTAATTAAGCGCCTGACAGAAGTGTCTTCTGAGATTATGAAAGTGCCACAGGAGTTTTTTGTTACTACAATTAAAGAGGTATCTGACAAAAACTTTGGAATTGGCGGGAAAACGATTGATATAGTCAAGAAAGAATATATAAAGAAACATCAATAGTTTATGATATGTGAAATTCTGGGAGAATACAATAACTTGCGGGATGAAAATAAGAAGAAAGAAAGTGCAGAAACACAACGGATATTTGTGGCTCAAGGGGTTGCTGGAATCATGGAATTTAGCAGAAATATGGTGTTAAAAGATATTTAAAGAATAATTAAGAAACAAAATTTGTAAATTTAACATAATTCATGTGGTGTTGACATAAAAATTCCCATGCCGTGCTTTGCACGGCACAAATAGTAATGAAAAATGCTGTTTTTGCATTTTTCTTGTGTGAAATTGTAATGATTGTTAGACAG
>JAAWKM010000061.1 GCA_022797375.1 Lachnospiraceae bacterium | reverse complement strand
CAGCAGTGCTTCATTTAAGAGTACGTAAAAAGACACCTGACAAAATGCAGTATGTGATTGTCACACCAGGCGGGACTGTAAAGTATGACGTGCCAGTTATGAAAGTACAGGAATATACACTGGATGATATTTTTGACAAGCATCTTCTTATGCTCCTTCCATTTTACATTTTTTCGCATGAGAGCAGTTTTCCCGAGTACAATAATAATGGAAATAAGCTGGCAGAGCTGGAAGCAGAGTATAAGGATATACTGGAAAGGCTTGATGAATTGGAAAAATGGGGTGCAATAGGGACATTTGATAAGCGTACCATCATAGAGCTTTCCAGAGATGTGGTAAAAGAGATAGCACAAAAATATGAAAATGTGCAGAAAGGTGTGGATGATATTATGGGCGGAGCATTGATTGAAACAGAAGCAAGACGTTTAAGAGATGAAGGCAGACAAGAAGGCAGGGAAACCGAAAAACTGCAAATTGCTAAAAAGCTCATAGGGCTGAATATGGCAACAAAATTTATTATGCAAGTAACTGGTCTTTCTGCTGAAATCATTGATGAATTAAGAAAATAATAATATAGTTGAAAAGCTTGATAAATTGGAAAAACGTGGTACAATCGGGATATTTGATATATGAAAATGTGCAGAAAAGTGTGAATGATATTATGGGCGGAGCATTGATTGAAACAGAAGCAAGACGTTTAAGAGATGAAGGCAGGCATGAAGGCAGACAGGAAGGTATGGTCTATGCGTATTATGAAATGAATATGAATACTAATGAAATTGCTAACAAAGTAAACCTTACAGAAACAGAGGTGCTTGAAATCATTAAGAAAAGAGATAAGCAGTAAATAAGTGGTTGATAAAATAAATAAGATAATTTTTATAAACAACTCCTGTAATTTTGAAATAAGTAACAGGAGTTGTTTATATGTATAATGAATTATATATATAACATATTATAGCAACAAATAAAAGTATAACATTTAACAAATGCAAGTTGCAGACAGTGGCTGTATGAAAGAATAATAAAAATTCCGGACCCTGCATTTCTAAGAATATTTGCACTAACAGTTCATTCTGTATGTCAGAAATTATTTTTGCCATTTACAGAGCACATTAAATTAAAAACAATATTTTTTTATGATTATATGCTATACAATATTATAAACGATTTTGTTTGAAAGAAAAGTTATTAAATGGTAAAATAAGGAGGAAATTATGAATAGGAGAAAAAGGACAACGGGTGATAATTTAGATGTTGGTGGCAGACATATATTAGATATGTGGAACAGTTTCGAAAAAGGGATATTTTTAGTAAGCAGAAAATATCAAAGAAAGCTTGTGTGGACATTAGAAGAGAAACAGAATTTTATTGATACTATATTACATAAATATCCCATTCCTTTATTTTTGCTTGTAGGGTACAAAGATAAGAATAATGAATATCATGAAGATATCATTGATGGGTTACAAAGGCTTAATGCAATTTTTTCCTTTATAAAAGGAGAATTTGCTGTTTCTTATAATGACCACTATAGTTATTTTAATTATGATGCCATGTATGCCGAAAATACAACCCCATCTGATACAATGAAACCTGTGATTGATTATAAGACTTGCAGGGAGTTTTTGCTTTACAAATTACCTGTGACTATTACAGAAGCTGATGATACTACAGTAGAAGATATCTTTAAAAGAATTAACTCAACTGGCAGGAAATTATCAAAACAGGATTTACGGCAGGCAGGAGCTGTTGGCGCATTTTCAGATTTGGTACGAAAAACAGCAAGCTATGTGAGAGGGGATTATACTACAAGTGACGTTATTCCTCTGAATGAAATGCCAGATATAAGTCTTAGTAACAGTGGATTAAAGTATAAAATAAAAATAAAGAATGTCTTTTGGAATGTACATGATATATGTACATTCGATAATATCAGGATTTCACAAGATGAGGAAATAATTGCAAGAATTTTAAGCTATATTATATTAGGGAATAATATTTCACCATCTTCTAAAAAATTAGATGAGATTTATGAACCTGGCAGTAGTATACATAAAGAGCTTGATAATGCAGTCCAGGAAAAAGGAATTGGGCAGATATCTGATTATTTTTCAAAGATTTATACAGATTTTAAAAAGATTTTTGAAAGTGTTAATTCTACTTTTTCAGATTGGCTTTTTGACAAGGCAACCCAGTCAGGTAAAGCAAAAATTTTCCAGGCATTGTTTCTTGCTTTACATGAACTCAGAAGCAGTAATTATTATATTAGTGATTATGAACAGATAGCTAATGCTATATATAAAATTGGGAAATCAAAATTCAGGGATATAACAGAAGACAGGAACTGGACTATAAAAATCAGAAATGAAGCAATACAGCAGTTTGTCTTATACCTAAAACCTAAAATGGTCTTGAAGAAGTTAAAAAATGAAGATATAGAATGGAAGTTGAAATTCGAGGATTTACTGGACAGGGCTGTAGGAATTGAACAACAAATGTATGATTTTAAACTTGGACTTACAGTGTTAAAAGATGGTACTAGAAATCCAAAAATAATATCAAAGATTGTAAAAACTCTGACAGCTATGGCTAATACAAATCCAGATGAAGATGGTGTAATAATAATTGGTGTTGCAGATGATGCTAACGCTGCAAAAGATTATCAAAAACATTATAATTCCAGCTGGATTGAAAACGGAAAGTGTTTTATTACTGGTATTAACGATGAAATCAAAAAATATTGGGGAAATCTGGAAAGTTATGTGCAATATCTAAAACAGGAAATTTCCAGGCAACCAATACAGGATGATGTTAAAAGCCAGATTCTTAATAATTTTAAAATAATAGAATATGAAGAAAGAATTATAATTATTATTAAATGTAAAAATAATGGACACTCATTTACATATGATAGTGAGTTTTATGAAAGACGGGGAAGTAACACTGAGAAAGTGCAAATAGGTTCTCCATCTTTTAATGAATTAATAAAGAGAACTACAAAGTAGGATACCAGAGGAACAGAAAGAAGATATAGTTTTAAATATTTAGGGGTAACAAGAATATGTAATGAAAAATGTAGTTTTATGAATAATAGGAGTTTGTTGATATATAAATTGTTCAGATGATAGTAGAAAACTGGGTGCATAAATTCCATGTGGTTTCATAAATTCCATGGAATTTGCTGGTTCTTTTAATAACATTTATAAAATAGATTGCTTTATAGTTGTATGTACCATAACTGAAAAAGAAGTGTTTATAAATGGCAATAAATAACAATATGATGATTTCAATTACAGATGTAAATCAAAATTTTCCCAAGCTATTAAAATAGTCGATGAATATGGAACAGCGTTTATTTAAAAAAATAATGTACCCCAGATATCTGGTCACTGATTTCAGCAAAGCAGAAAAAGAAAAGATAACCGATAGTGAAGATGTTTTGGAACATCTGAACGTTTGATAAAACAGAATATAGAAGCATATGAGTTTCTTGCAAAATAGAAATGTAATAATAATTTCGTTATTGTAATCCATGTGTAGATTGTCATATAAAGTGGGAAGTTATAGCTTTCTTTAAATATTTTATAGCATATGGGATTAGCTAAGTATATCCATGCGATATTTTATAATAATTACTGTTAAAGAATATTATATACAAAATATGTTTTAGTTGAAATATATTACAGTATATAATATAATTAGGGAGGTGCTGGTTTTATATGAATTGGGAGGAAAGAACAGTGAGTAATACTTTAACAGTTGAACGTTACACAGTAAACGATATAATAGTTAATTATTTAGAAGACCAGTTCTATGTAAATAGAAGATATCAGAGAAAACTTGTCTGGGGAGTTGAAGAAAAGCGTCTTCTTATTGATTCAATGATTAAAGGAATTCCGTTACCTGCAGTTCTTATCGTTAAATATGATGTTCCAGATGGAAAGAAAAACATACTTGAAATAGTAGATGGTATGCAACGCCTTAATGCAATTATTTCTTTTGTGTTAGGTGAATTTGGTATAGAATATAATGGGAATAGATGTTATTTTGATTTTATGGCAAATAATGAAACTTTCCAGCTGTCTATGAATAATGATGAAAGGCTTAGGAAACATGAAAAAGACAATACTCTTCCAAAAGATTTATGTCTTGAATTTTGCCGTTACCAGCTGCCTGCAATTATAACAGGGCAGGATAACACAACGGTTGATATGATATTTAGCAGGATTAATTCTACTGGCAGGAAAATTTCTTCACAGGATTTGAGGCAGTCTATGGCAGTTGGCGAATTTCCTGATTTAGTCCGCCGTATAGCAAGCAATGTACGGTTAGACCATACTTATAGTGATCACATCTTCCTTTGTGATATTCCTAAAATCTAAAATAAGTATCGGATATAAACAGCATGGTTATGGTATAGGTTTAAATTTTATATTTTGGAGGAGACATGGTTTAATTGATTCACAGCATATTAAAGAGTCAAAAGATGAGGAAATAATTGAAACATTGCTTGCTATAGTGTTATTAGAAGATTTTAAGAAAAGCAAAGACAAATTAGACCAGCTATACCAAAAAGGCACAAAACTCAATAACCAGGTAGAAAATAAAGTCCTTGAATTTGGTAAAGATATGCTGGAAGATAAATTCAGAAAGGTATTTGATACCATAGATATGATATTTAATGCCGTTAATTCTGATTTTTCATCTTTTCTTTTTAATAATGAACGTGTTAGTAATAAAGATGAATGTTTTAAAATTCTATTTCTTGCAGTATACAGACTGTTAAATGAGGGTTTTGTAATATCTGGTTATAAAACTGTTGCCAATTCTATAAAAAGTGCAGACAGTATATTGAACCCATTTACCCAAAGAGGGAAAATTGATTATAATAAAGCAAGTGAAGCTGTAAATAACCTCTATACTTTATTAAAACCAACTTTTTCTAAAAAGATACCAAAGAAGCTGGATAAATTAGAAGAAGATATTGATAAAAGGCTTAGCTATTCTAAAATTGAAATGCAGATGACAGAATTTAAGATAGGTATTTCAGATTTTGCATCAGACAGCATTAATTATAAATGTATACATAAGATAGTTAAGACTTTAGTAGCTATGGCAAATACAAATAATACCAGGGATAAGACAGGCTATGTACTTATTGGGATTGCGGATAGTAAGGAAGCATATGATAACTGGTATGCAAGATTTAAAGAACCATCTGTAGTTATTAACCAGCATTATGTTCCAGGTATAACCTGTGAAGCTGTAAAACTGTTTGGTAAAACAGATACTAATAGTATTGACAGTTATATTAAAGCTTTAAGGAAAGCTATAGAATCTGAACCAGTCAACCAGAAGCTTAAAGATTATATTTTAGAAAATTTTGATTTGTTTACTTACCATGGGGTTGAATTAGTAATTTTAAGAAGTAAGGATGTAGGTGAAACGAGTTTGTATAATGGGAAGAAATTTGTACGGCATGGAAATGAAACAGTAAAATTATAAGTAATATGTAAAAACATAAATTTTGTAATAGATGTAATGAACCAGTATTTAATAGCAGAAAAGTCCAGAAAGTTAATGAACGATTTTTCATGTACAAATCCTGATGATATGAAATTTTATATCATAAAGAAGGAACAATTATCGTAAGGTAAATATAGTCTAGAAGCGCAGCTGGTGTAAAACAAAGAGAATGGTTTTCGGATGGTTTTGCTGTGTATAACTATTAATGAATTTGAAGGAGAAGCTGGGAATATTGTCTTGTAAAGGGCATTATGAAGATTAAAGAATGGCAATTGTCAAAAGGCAGTTTCCTTTTTTGCTAATGAAAACTCACTTTTAGTTAAAACTAATTACAGGAAGTTCTAATAGTTTGTAATTGTAATAGTTAATAAAGAGCTGTTCTTGCCATTACAAGGGACGGACAAAAAAGTATAAACAGATGGTACTAGTAGTAATGATGGTGTTAAAATACGTTTCATCACTGTTTGGACTGTACTTCAAAAAACGGAATAATCTGTAATAATAACAGATGGCTAAAATATAGTGTTTACTGTTATTACTATTTCTATAAACATTACTACTTTCGCAGGCATCATAATTCAACTTTCTTTCTTAATAAGTTTATTATTTTTATTATTAGTTGGTGGAGCAAAATACTTTACTGGTTTATTAGCAGGGTGTGTAGAAATTTGTACCTACAAAATTATTTCTATAGTTTTATTAATTGCAAAAACCTGACAAAATGCTGTACTTAAACTATTATGTATACAGTTGAAAACAAGTCTTTAAAGTAACACATATAGTATTGGTTTATATTGTATATACTAACATAGTTATTTGTAAACTGATAGGTAACAGTAGAAAATTTAATAGTGATAACGGATACTCATACTTTCAATCAGCTGACAAGTTTAAATATCAGTTATTTGGTTTAGAAATGTACGAGGTTTATTTATACAATTTAAGTGATTGGATTTTATTTGAGTGTTCCAATGTTGAGTTGGAGGTAAATTATAGGTAAAGAATTAAGGAAAAAGGTATACATGGGAAGAAGTGGTAGAAGCTTATCCAGGTATGTGGGTAAGGATGTCAGACTGTAATTTAACAATAGGTTTAGGTATAGTAGATGTATTTTAGCAGGGGTTTATACAGATGATAATGTAGAGCCTGTTATGATTAAAATACACAATGAAAAATCAAAAGATATATTAGACAGAACTAATACTGTCTTTAACATAGGACTGGTTGAGTGTTTAAATGTAAGAATGGAGGTAAGAGATCATGTCTAAAGAGTTAGAGATTGGAAAAAGATATACATGGGAAGAAGTAGTAGAAGCTTATCCAGGTATGTGGGTAAGGATGTCAGACTGTAATTTAACAATAGGTTTAGGTATAATAGATGGTATTTTAGCAGGGGTTTATACAGATGACAACGTAGAGCCCATACAAATACAAATGTGGGATGAGGACTCAAAAGATAAATTACGTAGAACAACTATTGGTTTTAATGTGGGGGTAATTGAGTGTTTAAATGCAGAAATGGGGGTAAAAGATGAACCTTAAATTTGATGTTTTATCGGAAAAAATTATTTCTGTAACAGAATACAATAATATGCTTTTATTATTTGATACTGGTGCTTCAACTCCTGTATGGTGTTATGGTGTAAACTCTTTTATAAAGAAATTCCCATATGCCAAGAAAATGAATTATAAATTCTTGCTAACAGGATTTGGCAGAAGTGAAGCGGAATTGATTAATTTTTTAAAGAAACCAGATGCTAGTGAATTTCAAAATTATTTTGCAGATGTATACTCTATACCAGAGTTTGTTCTAACCGCAAAAGAAGAACAAGTAATTTGGAAAAATTTAAATGTTGCTGTAACAAACCGTGCATTTTCAGGTGTACATATGATTTTATCATACACAATGTTTGGTGGTATGAAGCTTAGTTTTAACCAGGCTTGTACCAATCCTGAGATAATTATTGAAAGTTCTAAAGCTATAAGATATACATATGTTAAGCTAAATAATAATTTTAGTGGAAGTATACTACAATATATTTATTCACAAGATGGGCAAGAACAAAGTTTAACCAAAGCGATGGATATTTTCTAGTCAATAAGTTTCGTAATTTGTAACATTGTGTAGAGATAAACTAATGTCAGCAGGGTGTGTTTGAGTTATTATTCATCTCGGAATAGTTTTTAAGATAGTGCAAGATTACAAAGTACATGCTTTCAAACCTTTGTTTCTTTAGGCAAGAAATTATACATAATTAATAGAGAAAAAAGTAAGAGTGGTTGTTTCCACAAGTTTATGAATTTGATTTAATTTGGAAATGGGATATAAAACTATTATGAAAAGATTACTACGTGGAAGTATAGTAAAAATATAAAAGATTATATTTCAGATTTTCCAACGAAGAAAATAAAAGATTGGGAATAGTAGAACAGATTAGCATTTTGGGAGTGTCTTTTAACGAGACACTCCTTTTGTGGTATGATGGGCATGCTCATGTTCTGTGGTGAAAGTCCACTTAGGCGTAGCTACCAACGGACTTTATAGCAATTCTCAAGGTTTATGCTGTGAAGTATAGGCGGGAAGAAGAGATAGCGAAATCGTAGCACTACGAACAGAAATCTGATAATAAGGTGCATATTGTGGGTAAGTTGGCCACAAGCAACAAAGCACTAAAGGTAACCGTAACCCATATGTATAAATCAGGAGGGTAGACGAGGAAGAAGCATAAATTTATCCTGTGAGGTCTTACAGGCGATTTCATTAGTCGTAGTAACAACGAACTGTAAGAAGCCAGCAGAAGCCATAGTAGATAAATTCCTAAAGCAAGGACAAGTTGAGGAGCTGAACAATATAACAGTGCAAAACAAATGTATTTATTTATGGATATCTGACAACAGATGTAGGTGAAATGTATATGAACTGTAAACGTACAACGTAAGAGTTACCACAGGGAGCGGAAAGGAAAGAAGCACACAAAGTATGTCAGAATTACTTAACAAGATATTGGACAATCAAAACATGAATGAAGTATACAAAGAAAGTCTGTGCTAACAAAAGTGCAGGCGGTGTTGATGGCATGGAACTTGAAGAACTTAAAGGATACATTCAAGAAAATTAGAGCAATATTAGAGAACAGATAAAGAAGAGGAATCATAAACTCCAACCAGTGAAAAGTAAATGCAGAAAAAACAAAAATTACAAGACCAAGTAAACTAAAATATTTGGGCTTTGGATTTTACAAAGATTCAAAATCAAAGAAATGGAAATGCAGACCGCACAAAGATTCAATAACAAAATTTAAGCGAACACTAAAGAAACTGACAAATAGAAGTCAATCAATAGCATTTGTTACGAGAGTGCAAAGACTAAACTGTGTAATAAGAGGGTGGATAAACTACTTTGCCATAAGTTCTATGAAAACAGCAATGAATAATATAGATGCTCATTTGCGCACACGACTGAATGTAATTATTTGGAAACAATGGAAAGCACCCAAAAAGCGACAGTGGGGATTGCAGAAGTTAGGAATAGGGAAAGACCTCGTACTGTTGACAGTGTACTGTGATGACCGTTATTACTGGATTGCTACAAAGACATGTGTAGTCCGAGTAATTTCTAAAGATGTATTTGCTAAAGCAGGGCGTATAAGCTGTCTTGACTATTATAATGAGTGTCATGCTTTGAAGTCATGTTGAAACGCTATATGCCGAACGGCACATACTGGTGGTGTGAGAGGGGGATTAAATTCTCTCTACTCGATTGTAATAACAAGCTTTCTGTAATACTGTCATTATCTCTTATCGAGATACTTACAAATTCTGTTTGCGATTATATTTGACAAAACGGCAACTGTCAGCATAATAAGTGTGTCTGGCATACAGCCCGTCCGCTTTCTTTAGAATGGCAATGTTGTTAGTATAGCGCATTCTTCCACATTTTTCTGGCTTTTTGGTTTAACCAGAAATTAGTTGTTAAAGCGTCAATGACAGGTTACACTTTATCATCTAAGGCAGTCGCCAGGTCAGGTCTTGTTACAAGGTAAATGCATTAATGAATAAAAGTCTTTATTGGTAATAACTTTTATGGGGTTACCTTGAAATTTATCTAATATTTATAGACAATGTTTTTTTATTGGTGTATAATTATAAAAATATTTCATGTAGGGGTATATTGTATAAATATAAGGGTATGGAAATTATAGCAGGGTTAGTATGTACAGACTATGTTTCCTTAAATGTACAATATACCTAAAATTAGTATATCAGGTTTTATCGGATATTTAAGGAGTAAAGTGTACTGGCTGTATAGTATAAAAAGTAAAATACCAATCAGAAGAGTATAGAATAATTAATAACAAATAACTACATAGTTTTACTATAGCATTATTTATTGGTTATTAGCCAATATAACAATACAAATATTATGGATTATTTTATGAATGGTGTACTTGTAAAAATATAGTAAGCAGGAGATGAGAGTACAATGGAAGAAATCCCACAAGAGTCTTTATATGATGAGTTTTTACACAACATTGGAAATATTAAAAATTTGTTTGATTTAATGGCATTGTGTATTAGTTATACATTAAATAAAATTGATGAAACTGAGTTTGACCCTATTAACATATTAAATTCATTTGATAGCAAATCTTCAGAAATTATAGATTCTTTGAGCAGGTATAAACAGGGAAAAGAAATTGATATAGAATATAAATGTTTAGAACAGTTAAAAATCCAGTTATGCAATGTTCTTTCAGAAAATATAAATATTATAAATATATGTATACAAATTATTATGTGGATTGATAATAATTATGAACCAGAATATGAGAATGACGGAATTTGTACGTATGAGGCTTTAAATAGTCAATTTAATAATAAAATCTGTATTATTCCACGAATAAATAATAGGATTGACGATTTTTCTAGTATATTTTCGGATGAAAAGGGACAAGAAGCATTCCGAAAGGATTATCCTGTCAGGAAAGTTTTTTATAATAATATTATTTGCCGGTACATTATTTTAGACGAAATCTTTCTTAAAAATTATAATGTACGGATTCATCATTTAGGTTGTGGGAATGGATTTGTTCGTAAGACAATAGATAAGCAAACTCTTTCGTTTGCAATTTTTCCTGTATTAAATTCCGATATTTCTGAATATTTTCAACTTAATAAATTTAAAACAGAAAAAATATCTTATTTTGAAATAGATGGTATGCACGAAGGAAAAGAAGAAGCATTAAAACAACGATATTGTAAACTTCTTAATAGTTGTAATTTCGATAATATAGATTTTTTGATTTTTCCTGAAATGTTGATGACAAAAAATATTTTGAATAGTTTTAAAAAATGTAGAACAGGAAATTGTTTAACATTTTGGGGAAGCATATGGGAAGATATGAAAAATCAAAGTGTTATTACTGGTACAAATGGAACAGAAATTTTATCTTATGATAAGAAAATAGGTTTTGCTTTAAAAGGGGATAGGATTTATTTGGAACATTTAAAAGAAAGGATAAAGAAGGTTCCATACGATGTTCTTGATATAGAAGGAATTGGAAGAGTTGGTATTTGTATATGCAGGGATTTGACTTTTCAGGAGGTATATAACTTACATGCTTATTTAGAAACTAATATTTTAATCGTCCCAGCATTTTCTGAGTCTATGGATATTTATACAGGCGCAGAGGAACTGGCGAAAAAAGAGAAATGTATAGTGGTTTTAGCAAATTCTTGCTCTGCTTGTTATAATAAAAATACTGCTGCTGAGATAGGATTTCTTGTTGTGCCTGCAAAGAAAAGAAACACCAGAAGTGTATATAAAGAAATTTATGGGAATTTAAGCTGTGTGGATGAATGTAGAAGTGTTTGTAAAGGAATTTTATTTACAGTGGACTTTTCAAATAAAATGGAAAAAGATGATTTGCTGACCATGAAGATTACAAAAACAGCAGTAATCTCATAGAATATAATATAAATAAGGAAAGAGAGAATATCTATGGATAAGGGATTATTTTATTCATTATTATTAAATGAAAATGACCAAGAAAGTTATTTAGAATGGAAAGAAAAAAGTAAAAAAATCTATAAGGAGTATGAAGAAGCAGTTAAAAAATTTTTGGAAGATGGAGCTGATACAAATAAAATAACAGAGATGGAGGCTGAAATTGATAAGTATTGTAATAATTATGTAGATTTATTGGATATGGATGAGCTTGTGAAATTTATATTAGATATATTAAAAAATAATGATAAATGTATGCAGAGGGAAGAGCAAATAAACTTAATTATTGAAAAAGCAGTGTTTCTTAGTAAGATTGGCACATTGCATTCTATGTTTATAAAAAAGCAAGAAGAAATCAGGAAAAACCAGGAATATAGAAAAAGTATAGAAAAGATTAATGGTTTAAAGAAATTGTTAAAAGAAATAACAGAAGATAATAATTCATTTGATTCTTTATGTAAAAGTTTTAATATGAATGAAGAAAAAATGAATGGTATTTTAAACCACAGGGCATATTTTAATGTGAGAATTATTGGACAACAAAGATTCGTGAGTCTTGCACCTGAAGGAAGAAGAATACAAAAATATATTAAATGTACAGAGGAAAAACGTTATACGCAGGACGAATTAGAAAATTATATTTATATGAATTCCCATCGTTTAATTAATATGTTTAGGCAACCGAATGGATATTTGCCTAGAAGAGTGACAGTGATTCCACTTTCTGATGTGCGGCAGAATGCTTTGTCTTTTGAATTTAAGTATGTTTATAATGAAATAAAACAGCAAAATTTTGAACAAATTTTTCATATAGATGATATTAAAAGTTCATTTAATAGTAAATTTTATGATGAAACAAGGAGGAAAGGAAATGCAGAACAGCGAATCCCAAAACTTAGAGAATTTTCAGAAGAGCTTACAAAAAATCTTGCAAGCCTCAGATTATAATTTAAATCCTTTTATAGATGGCGGAGAGTTTGATTCAAGAAACTTAGAAGTAGATGATAATGTATTGGATGAATTTTTCGGATTGGTGTCCAAAATTGTACTTGATAATGGTAAAGAATATTTTTCACAATTGATTCAAGATAATTCAAGATACGAAAACTGTGAAGACTTTTTTCTATGGTTGTACGAATATGCTAAAACAATAAGTGATGTATATCAAATGACAAAGAAAATAAAAGAATTAGATTTAAAAGAATTTGAACAATTATTCGATTATTGTTTAGAGAAACTTATCTTACACAATATTGGGCTTGAAATGGCATTAAACGAAAGAAGGGGAGAAGAATTATACAATAAAGATAATCTTAAAGTAATGGCAGGCCTAATTAATATGTATTATGAATTGATTTTTATCAAAGAAACTTCTAGGGATGAAGCAGATTACCATATGCATTATAGAATAGGTATACCAAAAGATAAATGTTCACTTTTCTGGGAAAAATATTTAAAGAATGAAGGGTTGCTTTGGAAGAAATATTCTTTAAAATTACAAAATGAAATTAATAATAAATTGGAATTATTTATTAAAATAATCAGTACTGTGGATGAAGATGAAATTAATATACAATCTGAGAATAAAGCTTTTTAAAGCTGTTTACCTATCTTTCTTGTAAAAATGGTATTTCACCATTTGTGACAATTGGAATCTTTTCATTTTACTGCCGTTTGCCTGTTGTTGTATCTGGTTGTTATAATTGCTGGTCTGAAAGAAGTCGTTATTTTTAAAAGCACAGGAAAAGTTCTTCTTGTGCTTTATTTGGTGAGCTCAGTACGGGTGCAATCTAATCGGTGAAAATCTGCAACACGCCCTAGTAGTGGGAAGTGTATAGCCAAGAGCAAGGGTGTCCATCGTGAGTTGTAATCTGAAGAAATCTGGAGGCAAAGCTCTGGTCTAACGAACAGAAATCACATTAGGCTATAGTTGGGGATAAGGCTTCCAAACATGCTGAATAAACTGGACAGGGAACTGGTGCGTAGAGGGCACAGATTTGTGCGGTATGCGGATGACTGTATGATTTTCTGTAAAAGCAGGAAGAGTGCAGAGAGAACCTTTAGAAATATCATTCCGTTTATTGAGGAAAAACTTTTTCTGAAAGTGAACCGAAATAAAACAGGTGTGGCACATATCAGTAAAGTAAAATATCTTGGATATACATTTTACCGTTATATTGATGGAACAGTTTGTACTTTGAAAAAAAATATATCCCTTCGCGTGGTAATGCTATATATATATGGTGTAACTAAAGGCGGATTGAAAATAATAGGATATGAATTATTTTCAAATTCGGAAATGAAAAGAAGAGAAACAGAAGAATTGAAAAACAGACAGCAAAAGAATAGCTTAAAACAATTATGAATTTAATCTATTTTTTGTAGGATGACATGAGTTAAATTATATATATATATAATAAACATAGAAATATAAAAACAGCGGACAGGTTTCTGAAAGTTTTGGATATCCTGTCCGCTGTTTTTATATGTGTCGATGAAGCAAGATTGAAGTACAAAGTGGAAATTTGTATAAAATTGAGATATACCAAACAAATATAGAAGAATATTACATGGCAGAATATTGCAGAATTTAATAGTGTAAACATAATAATAAAATGTCTATAGAGTATTATGAAAAAATAAAAGAGGAAAATTTGTACGGCATGGAAATGAAACAGTAAAAGTATAAGTAATGAGTAAGAACATAAATTTTGTAGTAGATATAATAAACCAGTATTTAATAGCAGGAAAGTCCAAAAAGTTATAGTTAGAGGGGAAGTGTAACAGCTTCCCCTCTAATAGTTTATCATATCACAGGTTTTAATGCTAAAATGGTATATTGGTTTATTAAGAGAGATTTATTAAAAAATATAGAAGTAATTATGTTTTGGGCTGGTTAGCAGCTTAGTGTTTATACAACATAATTTTATTAGTTGAAAATAGACATATTTTGTTGTAATTAGTGTATATTTGTTACTTTAATTATGAGTATAGACATTTATTTTGACTTTTTTACAAAAAGTAATTGTATTTTGTATAATATGGTGCTATAATTATACAAAATATTACAAAAGGGCAGGGATTCTAAATAGTGTATTTAGTTTTATGCATACAGAAATATATTATTCTTGTAAAAGAGAAAGATATACCTTAATCAGAGAATGTGGAGATTTGTACTAGTATTAATATATAACTTTAGAAAAAGTGGACTGAATTATTTAGTTTAACATATATGATTTTTATAATATTTTAGCAAAGATTTATGAAATCTGTAAGCAGGAAGATTTAATAGCAAATTTACTATTGAATAAATTTATAGATACAGGAGGAAATGTTATGGGGGACAATCAAAATGATAGAAGAAGTATTTGGTTAATATTGTTTGATGTAATTGCTCTTATCACAGCGACATTTGGTTCTGTTCTTTCAAGTTATAAAATTCTCTCATTAATTCTAGGAATTATAACATGTATAATTTTAGTTGCATTGTTAGTGAAAGAATATAGTTATGTTGGTGCTATTATAGGTGTATTGGTTTCGGGTTTTTTGATGGTACTGATGATACATCAAATATTAAAAAAGCCAATAGATGAATTTTCAGATAAGATAAGTGAAGATGCAATTCTGGGAAATCTTGAGGTTAATGTTGAGGAACTTATAGTAGGATACAATGATGAAAGTGGCAACAAAAAAATTACGTCTGATATAGATATTACAAAAAAATTATGTGAAACAGTTGTTTTAAATTGTATTGATTATGATATTGTATTAGAAAACTACAAAGTACATGAAAACAAAATTGAATTTTCAAATATTCCAGTTGGTACATATGATATAAAAATAAAATTAAAAGGATTTTCACAATATTCGGGCACAATAAAACTCAAAGAAAATGAATTGACAGATAATATATGGAATAGAAAAATTTGTGTTCAATCAGATAGTGAATATAAAAATTTTGAAGTAATAATTTTAGATAATGATAATGAGATATTAAAGGGATATACTTGTGATTTTAAAGTGCTAGATATGGATTATGAAATTAATGATATTATATCTAATTCTGATGGGAAATTGCCATACACATTTAGTATGCCAATCAATTTAGGGTTTCAGATAACATTGCATTATGATGATGAAACGTATGAGAGTGAATATTTAGTTAGTGACATAGATAATCCATTGCAAATACAATTTTCTACTCCACCGAAGGAAAAAATACCAGTATCCGAACATCATCAACCTAATGATGCTGCGACGATTGTATCTTTGCCAGAATGGAATATTGATGAGGATATGGGAATTGATGGAAAAAGATATGGCGGCGGGATAAAAGTTATTATATCTGATATGTTTATAGAAATGGGTTCTAATGGAAGTAAAGATGTTGTATCAAGAATAACAATTCCATTAGATGGTGATGATGATGAAACGATATTTAGTGGTGTATTTATATTGGATCAATCTATGTATGGCTCTAATAGTACAGGAGTTATCACTATTCTTATAAATAATGAAGAAGTATTTACTACGGGAGAGATTGGAGGGGATACTGTAACAGCATTTCCGTTTAGTGTTGATTTTGGAGATGCTGATTCTATAATTATATTAACAGAAGCACATTTATCAGGTAGTGATTTTGTATATGGTTTTGTTGCAGAAAAGTAGTTGGTAGAATATATGATATATTTTGAGCATTCGTTATTAACCGAAAGAAAAGGGTTAAGTATCGGGTGCTTTTGTATTAAAAAATTAGAACACCATGTCCTAAATCATGCTTCCTTAGATGCTATTGGGCGGGAGGTCAAATCCTCCCAATCTTTTTTATTGTCACGAAACGATTCCGAAAATTTCTGCTCCTTGAAAACTTTACAGCAGAACAAAAGATAGATTTTGATTTCGTGATTTTAAAAGCAAACCAGTTTAATAGTGGTTTTGCTAAGGAGGCGTTTGCAAAAATCCAAATAGAATTTGATACTTTGCAAAAACCATGCTTTTTGGAAACTCCCTTTTCGGAATTGTGTGTCTACGAAAAATGGACTTATAAATATACATTGTAAGTAACAGGCAAATATTATATAATCAAATATATAAAATCGAAATTTAGGAAAATACATTATGAAAAAAGATGAATTTGCTATTTGTGATGAGTGTGGAAGCAAATTTCTTAGAATAAGCTCTAAAATGATGGCATTGTGTCCAGAATGTGCGCACATTTTATATGGCTATCCGAATTGTAACCATATTTTTAAAAATGGAAGATGCATACATTGTTATTGGAATGGAAGCAGGAGTGAATGTATAAAGAGGCTTATAGGTGATGATTGACTGGGCAAATTCAAGTTTGAAGAATTGCCAAGTGAGTGCAAATTTAATAACCATATGTAAGAATATACATTGTATTTCACAGTTTAATCATCGGGAACACTTTTCCGAAAAAGGAGTTTTAAAAAGGTTACAAATACACTTAAGGCTGAAAAAAGTTCTAGAGAAAAATTTTTCTATTTGTTTTATAGGAGAACAAACAAGGAAAACAAAATCGATTTGAGAAGATTAGCAGTAATATTAGGAACAATAGCCATGCAAGAAGCCTTTAATGACAATTAATTTAATAATTTTATCTTAAATTGTCAGTTTATAATTCTTATATGACTGAATCCATTTTGGCTATAAAATTTTTAAAACGCAAAAGTCTGTTACTGTTGAAGACAGAATGCCTGGCACAGAAATACTGAGTGCCAGGCATTTAAGGTGCAGCATGTAAATAAATGTTTCAATTGCCTTCGTGTTTATTTGCGTGTTAGCAAATTCTTTAAACTGTTTTAAATCTGTTCTGTAAGCTTTTAACGTTTTGGTGTCAAGCCTTTTCTGGTACTGGCAGAAAGCCAGGTAGTCTTTAATAATTGTTTCTAAGGTATCCATAATTAAAATTTCCTTTTTATTTTTGTACTTACTAATTGTAAAATATTTTCTGTGAAAGCTGGGGAGTTTTTGTAGAAAAATGGCATAGTAGTTTTGCGTTGTGCCTGCCTAAAGCTCTTGTTAACAGTTGTTTTTAAAAGTTTGTGTATTTAGATTGTTTGAGCTGGTTTAGTGCATGTTTTAATTTTTAGTAATTTATTGGATTGCTATAGTAAGGAGAACTACAAGATAAGATAGTAAATGGAACAGAACGAAGTATTTGTAAACTAACTAATAAAGCGGTTGCCTGTTTTTAAGTATTGGGATATAATAAAATAAAAGCATAGATATTTTTGAGGTATTTTAATGTGTATTATCCATACCTGACAATAGGGAATAATTTAGAATGTTTGGTATTATAGCATTAAATGTTTATTTAGGCAGGGATAGACATTGAAAAAGGCAAAAAGTAATTATCAGGAATTTGGTGTCTAAAAAAAGAAATAATAGTTACAGGAGGCGTTCTGGTGTCAAAGTGGAATAAATTATTAAAAAAGATATCTTCCTTGCCAAAAGATATGCGTTTTAATGAATTACGTAAAGTATTGGAAAGTTTTGGCTATGAAATGCACCAGCCAAAAAACGGTAGCAGCCATTGTACTTTTCGGAAGGATGGTTGCAGACCAATTACGATTCCAAAGCATGAACCGATAAAGAAAATATATGTGGAAATGGTTAAGGATGTAATAGAGAGTGAGGTGGACAATGATGACATTAAATGAATATATGAAATTGCCTTATCGTATGGAAATTGTGCCAGACCAAGAAGAAGGAGGCTATTCTGTAATGTTCCCAGAACTGCCGGGGTGTGTGACTTGTGGTGAAACTTTGGAATCAGCAGTCAGTAATGCCGAGGAGGCAAAAAAAGCGTGGCTTTTGGCTACAATGGAAGAAGGGCAGGAGATTCCTGTACCAGGTAGTCTGGATAATTATTCAGGCCAGTTTAAACTACAGATTCCCAAAAGCTTGCACCGGCAACTATCTGAACATTCCAAACAGGAAGGAATTAGCATGAACCAGTATTGTTTGTATCTCTTATCCCGAAATGATGCAATACATTCACAAGGCTAGAAAGCTGGAACTTACAATGTGCAAGTTGCAGAAAATATAATTAAATATGACATGCCAGTATTTTAAAGTGTCCAGATACCCGGTTATTGATTTTAGTAAGGCAGAAAAAGACAGATAGTAACTAAAAATATTATATAATATTTGAAAAAGATACATTATTGTCATGCAATAGAAGTATAAAAAGTATTTAGTTATATTGGAGGTAGTTATTATGGCAAATTCTTTGGTGCAAATTAGAGTAGATGAGAAATTAAAGAAAAATGTGACAATGGCAGCCATGCAGAGTGGCAATAAGGCAGTTTTGGCGATGCAACAGATGAGCTAGCCAGCAGAAGAAAATGGAGTTGCGGATATGTCACTTGATGAAATTAATGAAGAGATACAAGCTGTCCGCAATGGCAGAACGTCCCTTTTTACTATAACTGACAATAAGGAAGAATAAAAATATAACATTTTATACAAAGTGGGACGAAAGGAAATTTTTAATGATAGCTGAAAGACCTATAAATATAAACGAGGAATACCGTAGAATAGTTTTACAAGGTGAACCGGTTCTTGATAACTCACAGAACCTTGTTATTATTTCCATGAAAAGTTATGAAGAAATGGTAAAAGCAAAACATAATGCTGAATATATGGCTGAAATAGACAGACGTGTAGAAAGATTAGCGAGGGGTGAGGGCGTTCATAGAACTATGGAAGAATTGAGGGCTATGGAAAAAGAATGACTTTACTTTTGATGATGATGCTTGGAATGAATATCTTTATTTTCAAAGCCAGGACTGAAAAACATTAAAGAAAATCAATGCTTTACTGGAAGATATAAAACGTAAATGGAACAATGCAAGGAATAGGTAAACCAGAGCCATTAAAACATGATAAGTCTGGATTATTTAGCCGAAGAATTGATGAGGCGAACCGTCTTGTATATTTGATTGATAAACAGCAAAATATAAAAATTGTACGCTGTAAAGGGCATTATAAAGATTAATGAATAGGGAAGTTGCCATATTGGCAACTTCTTTTTCCTTGTCATAACTTGAGAGTTATGATGGGTAAGTAAATTGTGCTATAAATAACCTGTATACTTTATTAAAACCAGTTTTTCTGGAAATATACCAAGGAAGCTGGATAAACTGTAAGAAGAAGCTGTTCCTATATGTCTTGTTCCTGAACATGTGGGACGGCTGTAAAAATTTGGCCTTGTAAAGATGCAAGAAAAAAGCACAGGAATGTTTCTTATATCATCAAGCATACATGAGTTGATAGTTATCTGCGATAACAGTATGTATCTCCACAGGATTTGAAAAATATACTTATTGAAAGTAAATAGTACAGAAGTTACACTGGATGAAATCCTGTCAGATAATTTATATTATTATTACAGAGATGGTTCAGATGCAGCAGAAACATTTATAAATAGATGTTCTAAAGAAAGCATTAAAGAATTTTTACATACCACTTTCAGGCTTTGATGAAAAATTACACAGGAGGTTTATAGTAAAAGCTGTATAAAAACAATGCTTGAACTGGATTATGTGTTTTGTTATAATACAGATGCAGGGAGGTGTTTTAATGACAACACTAAAAATGGAAGCAGTCAGTATCATTGACAGCATTGAGGATTCTGAAATGCCAGAAGTAATTGCAGTTCTAAGGAACTTCAAAATAAACCAAAAGAAAGAAAACCACATTAAAGAAGGTCTGGAAGGCTTGGAAATACTGGAAGGTTTCACTGGGACGTTGCCAGAAAATTTCAATTATGAAAAAGAACTTGAAGAAGCACTGGAGGAAAAGTATGGTTCTGTTAATTGATACAAATATACTACAGGATATTTTACAGCAAAGGATACCATTTTATGAAGCTTCAAAGAAGATATTAGATTTATGTGGAAGAAGAGAGGCAGAAGGATATATTGCATTACATTCTGTTTCTAATATTTATTTTATACTTAGGAAACAGTATTCCACAGAGCAAAGATGTTTACTTTTGTCTGGTGTATTAAAAGTATTACATGTATGTGGTATAGGACATGAGGGAGTTGTTAATGCCCTGGAAAGGAAAGATTTTGCAGATTTTGAAGATTGTCTGCAAGATGAATGTGCCTGTAGTGTTAATTCCTCTTATATAATTACAAGGAATATAAATGATTTTAAAAATTCAAAAGTAAAAGCAGTAACACCAGAACAATTTTTGAGCATAGCGTGACGGCTGTAAAACGTCTATCTAATAGAAGATATAAAAATAGAAACGCCAGATTTAACTGACGTTTCTATTTTTGTAGATATAACAGAATGGTGGTATTATAATATATGGCAGATAAAATACGCCTTTAAGGGCAGGGGAGATTGAGTGCAGGATATCTATTATAAATAAAAATGATGTAAGCCTTTTAGTATACAAAGATGCAAGGGCAGACCTGAGAATACTTGATGAAACCTTTGGGATATTTGGCTGAAAAGAAGCCACCAAAACATTGCTGGCAATTTATACTGTATGGTTGAAATCTTTGATAAAGAAACAAGTATATTGGTTTCAAAACAGAATACAGGAAATGCAGGAAATCAGAAAAAGACAAAGAGAAACCACAGGCATCAGATTCTTTCAAACGTGCATGTTTTAACTGGGGAATTGGACGTGAACTTTATACAGCCTCGTTTATATGGATACTTGCTGGAAGAGTAGGAATATAAGAACGTAATGGAAAGTTCTTCTGTAATAACAGCTCTTCAGTTGCAACGGTTTCATATGACAAAAAAACGTGAGATAAGTGGGGATTTCTGAAATGAATTTCTGACAGCTGTTTAGTAAGCAGGACTGCTCAAATGCCTAACAGAAGATTTGTTTGCTTGGCTAGAATTTCTTGTAATGAGTCTTTAATTAGACCACATTAATAATAGCATTTTAAATGATTTTGGTAATGCAAATAGTTAGGAAGGGGAAGCGTACGGCTTCCCCTTTAAATGTTTTATAGTGTATGGGATTAAGCAGATGTAGTTATGGGTGTTTTGTAATTTCTTTGTGTGTTTATATATATATATATAGTGATTTATTAAAATTAATTTATATGGATTACAGAAATGACGAATTATGACAAATATTTCAATATTTTTCTGAAAAAGTACTGGTATTTTTTATCGAATTATGGTATATTAGAAACCGAGGATAATATATAATTATC
>JAAWKM010000265.1 GCA_022797375.1 Lachnospiraceae bacterium | reverse complement strand
AGTATTTTATTAATGGCAGGAGATGGAGAGCTTTTTGAAGAAATAAAGTATAAAGCAGAAGTGTATGGACTAAAAGATAAATGTATGTTTCTGGGGATAAGAGAGGATGTGCCGGAATTATTACAGGCTATGGATGTATTTGTTTTGCCATCATTATTTGAGGGATTTCCTGTTTCTCTAGTTGAAGCCCAGGCGTCTGGTTTACCATGTATCATATCTGAAGAAATAACAGAAGAAGTATGTCTTTGCAAAGAAGTAAAAAGAATACCATTAAATAGAAATGCAAAATACTGGGCAGAAGAAATCTTAAAATATAAGGATACAAGAAGAGAAAGAGTATCACATTATTTAAAATTAAAAGAATTGGGATATAATGCTCAAGATACGGCAGATTATCTTTTTAATCTATATAACCTCAGTGTATAAATTAAATAAAATTTGTTTTAAATATAAATTTTTTTAGAGACAGGAGAATATTTAATGAAGCAATATGGTATAGAAAATATAAATCAAGATAGAAAAAGAAAAATTTTAATTACAGGTGCTTTTAATATTAATTTAGGTGGAGGTATAAGCCAGTTTTTATTTAATATGTTATCAAATATGGATTGTAGTGGTTTTTGTATACATATATATACTTCTGGAGAAATTATTTCACAATATCTTGCAGATTTACTTATAAAATATGGAATAGTAATTTATACAGGAAACTGGAAGGAGGGTGAAGCATTAAGAGAAAAGGTATATCAGGATTTGGAATATCTTACAAGTTTGTATAATTATGATGTAATACATTGTAACAGTGCAAAAGTCTGGATTAATTATTATTCCTGTTATTTTGGTATTAAAAACCATATTCCCAAGAGAATTGTACATTCACATAGTGCCTTATTGCCGAGGATAAAACCAGAAGTGCAGAAACAAGATGATATATACCGGAAATATATATTAGAACATGCAACAGATTTTCTGTCATGTTCTCAAAAAGCTGCCACATGGCTATATGGTCCGGAATTTCAAGAATATATAATTTTAAAAAATGGAATTAATTTAGAAAAGTATAGATTTGATAAGGAAATCCGTAGTAAATACCGCAAAGAGCTTGAAATAGAAAATAAATTTGTTATAGGGCATGTAGGAAGATTTGCAGAAGTAAAAAACCATAAATTCCTGGTTGATATATTTATGGAAATTACCAGACATAATAGAGATAGTATTCTTTTGATGGCAGGAGATGGAGAGCTTTTTGAAGAAATAAAGTATAAAGCAGAAATGTGTGGGCTGAAAGATAAATGTATGTTTCTGGGGATAAGAGAGGATGTGCCAGAATTATTACAGGCTATGGATGTATTTGTTTTGCCGTCATTATTTGAAGGATTTCCTGTTTATTTAGTTGAAGCCCAGGCGTCTGGTTTACCATGTATCATATCTGAAGAAATAACAGAAGAAGTATGTCTTTGTGAAGAAGTAAAAAGAATACCATTAAATAGAAAATGCAAAATACTGGGCAGAAGAAATATTAAAATATAAGGATACAGGAAGAGAAAGGGCATCACATTATTTGGAATTAAAAGCATTGGGATATGATGCACAGGATGCGGCCAGATATCTTTGGAAATTATATGATGGAAGCAGTAATGAAATAGTGTGAAAAAACATATACGGAAGTTTTTTACACGGCAGATTTGTGTCTGTGGTTAAAAGTTTATGGTCACTGGAAAGGCATTTGGGTTTATGAGACAATATGGAAAAGAAAATCTGAAAAAATTAAAAAAAAGAAATATTTTGGCTATTTTTGCTGATGACATTACGTCTGCAGGAGGCACATGTGTGTTTTTATATAACATGTTATCACATATGGATTGCCAGGCATTTTGTATGCATATTTATGCACCAGGGAAAGTAGTTTCAAAACAAATGACAGATGAATTTATAAAACTTGGAGCAGTAATTTATACAGGAGGCTGGGAAGAGGGAAAACCTGTGAGGGAAATAGTATGGAATGATTTGGAGTATCTTACTGGTTTACATAAATATGATGTAATTCATGTTAATACCAGTAAAGTCTGGATTAATTACTATGCCTGTTATTTGGGAGTTAAGAACAATATACCAAAAAGGATTGTGCATTCACATAATGCCTTACTGCCAAGGATAAAACCAGAAGTACAGAAGCAGGATGATATTTACCGTGAATATATATTAAAAAATGCAACCAATTTTCTTGCATGTTCAGTAAAGGCGGCAAAATGGCTGTACGGATTGCAATTTAGAAATTACACCATTATAAATAATGGCATTGATTTAGAAAAGTATAAATACAATAAAGATATCCGTATAAGATACCGTAAAGAACTTGGGATAGAAGATAAATTTGTTATAGGACATGCAGGCAGGTTTGTCAAACAAAAAAACCATACATTTTTGATTGATATATTTAAAGAAATTACCATATGCAATGAAAATAGTATTTTATTAATGGCAGGAGATGGAGAGCTTTTTGAAGAAATAAAGTATAAAGCAGAAGTGTAT
>JAAWKM010000060.1 GCA_022797375.1 Lachnospiraceae bacterium | reverse complement strand
AGTACACTTTTTGGTACTGCTCCTTTATTTGTTTAACCCTTTTTTATTATATTTAATCTGTTTAATCTTGTGCTTATAAATCTGAATACTACAAACCAGGCTATGAAAACATAAATTAAAAATCCCATCAATGTACCATGTAATAATCTACTGTACGCTGATGGGCATACGTTTTGTTTATTTGTTATATTTTTCAATTACACACCTGTGTTCTTTGGTTTTCTTATCATAACTAATACCAGTTAATAAAATTTCACCAGTATAATTTTCAATAGAAACTGGATACTTTTTCTCTTTTATTTGCTGTACTGCTGTTTCTGCATCTTTATTCCATTTAAGTTCTATAACAAGTACTGGATATTCATGGACATATTCTGCCTTTGGAATAAAAACAAAGCCTTTGCCTGTTGGAAGTTCCCGCACAGGTTTAAAATAATACTGCATTGTGCCCAGATACGTAATTGCCAGTACACTGCTTAGTGAATTAAAACATTAATAACTGCTTCTGGATTATAGATATGAAATCCTTGCAGGAAATAGCCTTCATACCAGTGTTTTACTTCATTGAAATCACAGTCATATTTACAGCAAAGTCTATAGACTTCTTCTGTAAACCCAGTATACTTTGCAAGTATCTTTGGGTCAAGCATTGTAAACTCCTCAAAATTATTCAGTGCTGATTGTGTTTTTTCCTTTTTAACTGGCAAAATGCCCGTCTGGATTTACAAATCTTCCCATTCATTACACCCCTTTCTGGGATTGTTATATCACAATTTTATCATTGGCACACACAAATAGCAAGATGTCATGGTTTTATACCGCTTTTTTATCTGGCTTTATTATTTTTAAGCCTGTATTTACGCACTTTCCTGTAAAATGTTGACTTGCTTGTGTGACATTTCCTTACTGCTTCTGCTGTTGTAATTTTCTTTCGTTCCCATTCTTTTATGATTTTGGGAAAATCATCTGGCAGTACTATTTCTGGCCTGCCAAACCTGACACCTTTTTCCTTTGCTGCGATAATCCCCTGCTGTTGGCGTTTTTTTATATTTCCATGTTCTGATTCAGCAACAAATGATAAAATCTGTAATACAAGGTCTGCAATAAATGTACCCATCAGGTCTTTTCCATTTCTTGTATCTAAAAGCGGCATATCCATTACACATATGTCAATGCCTATTTCCTTTGTAAGCATGCGCCATTGTTCCTGTATTTCTTCATAATTACGTCCAAGCCGGTCTATGCTTAGTATGTAAAGCAAATCCCCTTTCTTTATGTTTTTTAAAAGCCTGTTGTATTGTGGACGGTTAAAATCTTTGCCAGACTGCTTGTCAGTATAAATATTAATTTTGGGCACATTTTTTTCATACATTGCAATTAGCTGCCTGTCTTCGTTCTGGTCTGTGGCTGATACACGCACGTATCCATATGTTTCTTTCATTATAAGTTCCTCCATTGATAAAAAATATTTTACGAATAATATTTTATATTTGTATAAGAACTAAAGGTAATTTTTTATGCCTGGCATGGAGGCAGCCAGACATGTGCCAAAAATTATAAAAATCCACAAAAATAAGGCAAGGAAAACCAAACCTTGCCTTTTAAAAATAATATTTTTTAATAACCAGTCCACACAATAAAATAACTGTTTAAAATTAATTGTTACATTTGATTTCCACCTGCTTTTTCTTCCAGCCAGCAAGCCAGTATTCTGCAGCTTCTACTTTCTTATTTTGTATTTTACACCATCACCAAACACATGGCACAATGGACTTTTCAACTGGCAATGTATCCATTATTCCACCTCATTCTTTATCACTTAATATATACTTTCATCTGGCGGTTCTGTCCCTTCCTCATCCCCGCCTTCTTCTGGTACTGGCGTATTTGCCTCTTCTGGCGGCATAGATGCAGAAGTTACAGGGAACTCCTGGGTACCATCATCCGGGTTTTGCTGGTCTCCTTTGTATATACGTACTTTGAGTTTGCTTGTCTCAATTACTTCACATGATTCATCTAAATCTTTAATAATTACAGGAAGTGTATAAACACCTTCTGTAAGACCATTACAATTTACATATGCATTAATATTAGTACTGTTTATGCTATTAAGGACTGAAGCCCTTCCTGACACAAGCAGGCTTGCCCTGTCTGTATCGCCTGTAATTTCAGCCTGCAAACCATCAGCAAGTGATGAAAAACCTATGGAACTTAGACTTATATCAATATTCTTTTTAATAACCTGCTCAAGCGTAATCCTTATTGAAACATTTTCAAAACCAGCAACAGGCGTTATTCCTTCTGGAAGATAGTCTGATATATAAATATCCTGTTCAAGTTTTGATGATGCTGTTGTCATTCCTGATATATCTACAGGTATAACCACTGAAGAAATACGCGAAAGCCTTCTTGATGTGCCTGCTATCTCAACTTCTTCCGGAAGGCAGTCTGTAGACACATATTCATAACCACTGGCAGGCTCTCCTATGATTTTAACCTTGACAGGGACTGCCTTGTCCTCAAGTATCTGGGCAAACACACGCACAACACTATTGCTGAAAGAAAGCGTTGCAGATTCAACCTTATTACCATCTTCATCATATGCAACAGGTATAAGCTTTTTGGTAAAATCTTCTGTGGCCCCATTTACATTAAGGAAAACCCTGACAGATGCAATCTGTCCAACAGCCGATTCACCACCTGCTACTTCAATCATATTAGGTTTTGCAGTACATTCACCAAGGGTGTACCCTTCTGCTGGCTCACCACTCGCAATAACATTTACTTTGACCTGTTTGCTTTCTTTATTTTCAAGTGATACCCTGAGTACCTGGCTGCACTCAAGAAATACATCAGAAGATAGTATTTTACGCAGTGATGGCTGTATTGCAACAGCATTTACTGCTGAAAGGTCTGCCAGGTCTGCTGTCGCCCTTATATCCGAAGCCCCAAGACGGTCTACAACACTTTTTTTGCCTTTAACCTTAACAACTGCTGTACTGCCTTCAATTATTTCATAAACCTTATTAACAGAATTCAGTGCGTTTTCATTAATAGTTTCAACTTCGACATTAAAAGACCTTGTTTTATATGGGTCATCTATATTTATAATAACAGCCCATACAACTACAGCAATAATAACTGAAATTAATTTCATTCCAGCATTATTTACAAAAAATTTGTGTACTGTATTGTCATCTGTCTGGTTTTTCGCTTCCCTGGAAGATGTGTTGTCATTCTCCTTTTTCACCTGAACCCCTCGCTTTCAAATTAAAGCTGAAACGCTTCTTTTTGTCATCTGCAGGATTTCCCTGCATTTCTGCCATTTTCTTTTTCAGAAGTTCCCCATCAATATTCCTTAAAAGCTTTCCGCCAGTTGCAACAGATATTTTTCCAGTTTCTTCTGAAACTATAATTGTGAGACTGTCACTTACTTCACTGATACCAACCCCTGCCCTGTGTCTTGTACCAAGTTCTTTAGAAAGACCCAGGTTATCTGAGAGCGGAAGGTAACACGTTGCTGAAACAATCCTGTTGCCCCTTATAATCACTGCCCCGTCATGCAGCGGTGTATTATGTTCAAATATATTGATAAGAAGCTGGCTGCTTATAGCAGAATCAATATTTATACCTGTTCTTTCATATTCAGCAAGCGTTATATCTTTTTCAATAATAATAAGTGCACCTGTTTTGACTTTGGCAAGTTCAACAGTTGCTTTTACTATTTCATTGACTGTCCTGTCAGTAAAACGCTTATTTTTATCTTTCTGGTCATCAAATGGTATTATCGATTTTACAAGATTTTTTCTTCCAAGTTCTTCAAGTGCCCTTCTTAATTCCGGCTGGAACACTATCATAACAGCAGTAATACCTATTGCTATTGTCTTATCAAATATCCAGAGTATAACACTCATATCAAGCAAATATGCAAAAAGGTAACATAAAAACAGTACAAGTATTCCTTTTACAAGGCTCCATGCCCTTGTATTTTTTACCCAGAGAATTATACTGTATATTGCAAATGCAATTATTACTATTTCAAGCAAATCAACTATCGTCATCTTTGGTATAGATAAAAAATAGATGTATTCTTTCAAATCTTCAAAAAATGTACCCATTGCCCCTCCTGCTGCCTAATCCTTTTTTTCCATTTTTTCTATTTCCTCAAGGTCTTCCTTGTCCAGTGATACTGTAAATTCAAAATCATGCCTGGCCGTTGTATCCATATCTTGTTTTAAACCGCCATCTCCCTCAAGCGGAATATCTGCCGCATCTTCTTCAGCTATCGTTTCTATAACATTCCCATCCCTGCCATTATGGGAATTAAAACGCTGGACTCTCTTTCTTGCAGCAGTAATGTTCATTTTAGGCACTGCCCTTACATAATAGTAATACTCGTCATCCTCAAACTGCAGGTTTTCTGCACCTGAGTAATTAAGCGGAAGCCTGAAAAACTGTATAATCCAGGCAAGAAGGCATGATATGGCAATCCCAGTTAAAAACTGCACTACATTAACATTTATATCCATAAGGTAATTAACACCCAGGAACAGTATTAAATTAAGGAATGACCCTGCTAATATTGCTATTTCAAATGAATAGTCTGCTTTCATATTCCTTATAAAATAAACTGCCATTATTACAACAGCAAATATGCATATTGATACATACATCTGCGTATCTGCTGCAAGCTGCTGTATAACAAGCTTATACATATTAATTGAATTATCTGTAGATGTATTTATTACATAAGCCGTATCTGATATAAGGTAGTATACTATTGTGCCAAAACTGACAGGCATAATTGAAACAGGTGCTGATATAAGCCCCATAATTAATGGTGCTACATATGGTATATCCAGCGCATACAGCACAGGCATTGATAATATTACAAAACCATGTTTAGGAAGAAACCTTATATACATAAAATACAGGGCCGCAAATATTAATGCAGTTGTAATTGCCAAATAACTTGATACATATGCAATTTGCAGCACAACAAATACTGATACCAGGAATAAAAGCATCTGTACAGGAAATACCATTGATATACATCCAGCCAGCACTTCAACCAATGTCCTGTTCAGTAACGGGCTGTAACCTATAACCCTGTCTGCTGCATAAAAGATAATATATCCAGCAGCAAACCGTAATAACATGTTTAAAACCAGTGAATATTTCTGGTAAAACTTTTGCAGGTGTTCTTTAAACACTAGTAACTGTATCATCTGCTGTCTCCTTCCCGCTGTCTGTATAATACTGTTCAAGACGCTTTAGTTCTGTATAATATTTCTTAATCTCCTCACGGCTGTTTTTATATTTGCCAGTAAAATAAATATTGGAAACAAGCGTACATATAATAATAATAGAAATATATGGCATAAAAATTTCAATAAACAATTTAGCATAATTTATTGTAACAAAATTCAGGAATATATAATCCATATTGTATAAAGCTATTAGTGCCAGCACAAATATATAAGCGATAGAAATATTAAGCAAAACTGATAATGTATGCAGGCGGACATAATCTGTCTTATAATATCCGCCTTCATTTATAACTTTTCCCCCAGATTCACTCTCATATTGTGCAATTTTAATCATAATACGCATTTTTTCTTCATTAACCACAGACTGGAAACCTCCTTAACCTGGTAACAGCCATGCTTCTGGCTGTCTTCACCAGTTTTCAAATAATGGTGTGGAAAAATATCTTTCAGCAGTATCAGGCAGTATAGTTGCAACTGTTTTGCCTGCCCCAAGCAGCCTTGCAAGGCGTATTGCTGCCGCAACATTAGTCCCACTGGAAATCCCGCACATAATGCCCTCTTTAGAAGCAAGGTCCTGGGCAGTCTTTATTGCTTCATCATCCGTAACTATACAGATATCACTGTAAATATCCTGGTCTAATATTCCAGGTATTACACCATCACCTATCCCCATCTGTATATGTGTACCTATAGATCCTCCAGAAAGGATTGCTGCATGTTCAGGTTCTGCAGCCCATATAACTATATCAGGGTTAGCCTCCCTTAACACACTGCCAATACCTGTAATTGTGCCTCCTGTCCCAATGCCAGAACAAAAACCATCAATAGCTTTTCCCGCCTGCTCCAGCAGTTCTGCTCCTGTCTGGTTTCTATGTGCCTGTGGATTGGCAGGGTTTTCAAATTGTTGTGGTACAAATACATCTGGATTATTCTCTGCCATATTCAATGCTGTATTTAAACATTCCTCTATACATTTTCCAATATTGCCATCATCATGGACTAATATAACCTCTGCCCCATAATGTGTAATAAGCTTCCTTCTCTCTTCACTTACTGAATCAGGCATTATAATACGTACCTTATAACCCTTTACAGCACCTGTAAGTGCAAGGCCTATGCCCTGGTTGCCACTTGTTGGCTCAACAATAATTGTATCTTTATGTATTATTCCCCTTTTTTCTGCTTCACATATCATATTATAAGCAGTCCTTGTCTTAATAGAGCCTCCTACGTTAAGCCCTTCAAACTTTACAAGAATTTCTGCAGCATTTTCTGGCACTATATGGTTCAGCCTTATAACAGGCGTATTCCCCATAGCATCTAAAATATTATCAAAAACCATTTTGTCCTCCATTCATACTGGTAACATTTATAACTTTATCATATGTTCTATTAAGGTAAATTATAAATGCAATATACACTTTTAGCATACCACATTTGACATAAAAAAGGCAACACTAATGGATTAAATTGCCACGTCCGTTTTATAAAATTTCTTTTTTGCTGTTATAGCTATACTAAACTAATTCTGTAATACAAAAATATGGTACAGCTCTCTGGCTATACCATATTTTTATTAATAAATATTTTAATCAAAAATCAAATCATATCTTAAAAGCATATCTTTAACTTCGTCTTTAGAATTAAACATTATAACATCGATAATAGATAAATCGCTATAAAAATTATTGCTAAATTGTTTATATTTAATTTTATTTGATTTTAAAAATACTAATTTTATTCCGTTATTTCTAAAATCATTATATGAATATAAGTCTCTTCCTCCAATTGCATTATAATATTCTGTACATTTTAGTATTTTACATATCTCTAAAATCTTTTTTTGAGACTTCAAATTACAATTTTTATTTATTGAAGAAGACATTATTAATTCTGTCGTAATATCAAGATAATTACATAATACTTTAAATGATTCTTCAATATACTCTGAAATTTTATCTTTTCTGCAATCTAAAATTGTTTTTAATAATGGGTATACCGTGTCAAAATAAGGCGCTTTTTTATAAGCACTTTCAATTGTTCTTAAATTTTTTCTTACTAATGCGTTGTCAACATTTACTTGTATTTCATTTATCAATTTATTTTGACTGGCGCCTATAAGAGGTACATTAAAATATTTTGGCTGGTTATCAATAAGAATTCTATTTCTGTTAATCCAGCCACCTCTTATATAATTTACATCATCATAAATAACATATTTATCTACAGCATTCATTAATTGCCAATATCCTATATATGGAACAAAATATGGTTGCATAATACCTATACGCATTTCTTTCACCTTTTCTGATTTATTTTTATAATATAATAATTATAATATATAAATTTATACCAAACAGAATAAAAATTTAGAAATAACCAAGCATTTTAGCCTCTTTGAATTCTTTCAAATCTTGCGAAATTTTACTTTTAATTTCCTCTGGAATATGTATTTGCTTTTTTTTCTTGTTTTTATTCCGATATACACTATATGCATCATCATATTCATTATTTTGTGAAGCAACGATAAAATTTCTTGTTTGGTCTGTATAAGGAATATTTAAAAATAAAAATAAATTTTTAATAACATTAAACGTATGTTCTGCCAAATCCTCATACCTTAGTGTAATGAAATTTTCTGGATACATTTCCTTCATATCTGAAATTAATTTAATAAATTCCTTCCATTTATAATATCCATAATAATTTTCTGGTTTATATTCATTTTTCTTTGTTGCCATTCTCCATTCTTCATAAATATTCCACTCTTGTCTATATTCTGATGGTGCATTCATCCATGATTCCAGCACATCATAAGGATTTCTGGATATAGTCACAATTTTAATATCTGGATATCTTGATAATAACATTGGGATTGTATATAAATATCTTACCTCTTTATATGCCAGCACTGGTAGGTTACTTGGCTTTTCTTTAAAAACAGGATACATTTTCTTATTTCTTTGTATAGTCTGATTTAAAAATTCATCATTATTTTCATTATATAATTTTCTAAAAAAAACATTAATATCATCATAAGTACTCTCAGCTGTTAAACGGCTTTTAAAACGGTATGAAAATAATGGCTGGTAACGATATATAACTTCTGGATTACTATTTAAAATTTCTCCTAACCAAGATGTACCTGAGCGTGGTACACCATATAAAGCAATTACTTTCTTAAACATTTTATTCCTTTCTAATAATTATCTAAATTGCAACAATACATCTAAAAGTATATTCATAATTTTAAAACTTCACTAAATACTCTAATCGCTTATTTTTTTAATATTATACTTATAATTTTTGACACATTATCTAAACTTAAATCAGCATAAAGTGGTAAAACCAATATTCTCTTTGCAATACATCTTGCATTTTCTATGGAAATATTCATATATTTATTTCGGAAACAAGCATGGTCAGAGGTCAATGGATAAAAATATTTTCTGCTAAATATGCCATTTTGTTTTAATAAAATATGTACCTCATCTCTAGTTTTTCCAAACCTTAGTTCATCAATTTGTATAGGAAAATAAGAATAATTCCATTCAATATCAGGTGGTATCTTTAAACAATCTATCCCATCTATATTATGCAAAAGTTCTCTATATTTTTTAACTATACATTCTCTTTTTCTAATTTCTTCATCTATATGTCTCAGATTACAAATACCCATAGCTGCAGCAAATTCATTCATTTTTGCATTTGCTCCAACCTCTGCTACTACTTCTTCTGAACGTATTCCAAAATTTTTTAAATTGTATAGAGCAATATTTAATTCTGGATTATTAAATGTAACAGCACCTCCTTCTATAGAATTAAATACCTTTGTGGCATGAAAGCTAAATACCGATGCATTTCCAAAATTACCTATTCCAATTCCCTTATAAGTAACACCAAATGCATGGGCAGCATCATAAATCACCTTTAAGTTATACTTTTCTGCTATCTTCTGTATTTTTTCAACTGCACAGACATTTCCATAAACATGTACGGGAAGAATAGCAACCGTTTTTTCTGTTATCAGTTCTTCAATTTTTTCCTCATCTATTGTATAATCATTTGGTTTTATATCACAAAATACAGGTTTTAAGCCATTCCGTACAATAGCATGAGTTGTAGAAATAAAAGTAAATGGCGTAGTAATAACTTCACTTCCCCTGGGAAACTTCATGGCAGCAATAACCAGTTCTAAAGACATATGTCCATTTACCATTAGAGATATCTCTTTTACCTTTAGATAATCTTTCAATTTATTCTCTAAATCTTTATGTAATACCCCCATATTTGTAAGCCAATGTGTATTCCATAAAGTTTTTATTTCTTCTATATATTCTTCAATAGGAGGCATAGAAGACCTTGTAACAAATATTTTCTCTGGCATATAACTCCTTCCAAAAATCTTTTAAATTTTCCTATTTTATAAAAACTTATTTATCAGCCTTTACATCTTTCCTTAAAATTTTCATGGTTATTATAATTCTTCTGGTAAATACGTATCATAAACAAATACTATCTTTATTGTTTCTTTTATAAAACAATCAGTTCTATATTTTATTAAGAATTTCTTCTATAGAAATACAACAAATAATACCCTTTTTATTTAAATCTTTTTTGATATTTTCAAAGGCAAAAACAGGAGTAATAATTGTAATATCTGCTATAGGCAGTTCATCTGATAAAGAACAGATACTAATACCATTAAATATATCACTACTTTTATATGAATTATCTATAACTGACACTACATTTACCAGTTGGCTCTGCCCTATTTCCTCATATAATCTTTTGCCAATTTCACCATATCCATAAATAGAAACATTCTTCCAGCCCTGTTTTATAAGAAATTCATCAATTGCTGCCCCCCTGCTCTTAACAGATACCCATTTATTTAAAAGTTCATAATATCCTTGTAATCTTTCTGTTTTTTTATTTTCTGAACGGCTATAAGAGGTATTATATTCTATATATTTTGCTAAGAAATACTTCCCACACTCCTTAAATTCCTTCTTACAGTGCCAAAACCCCCATAATTCTATATTACACAGTTCTTTTATATTAAATTCTCCTTTATGTTTCTCTGCAAAGTCTAACGTAAGTTCTATTTGTTTTAACAACCATTCATTCCAATTTCTATTAGGATATTTTTTAGATGCTTGTAGCATTATATTCCTTTTTTCTTCCATTACAGGCATTACTTTATCAAATGTAAAAAATTTACTAGAAATATTTGCTCCAATTCTGTATGCCCCACAAACATAATCCGAAATAAATAAATTACCAGATAAACAAGCATACATATACACTACTGAATCATTTAAAACATTTGACTTTAATATATTGCTTTTTAATAACTTTTCTCTTACAAAAATAGATGGAAGGACAGAAAATGGTTTATCATATTTAATCTGTAATCCATATAAAAATTCTTCTCCTGTATATCCCCCAGATACATTTAAACCTTTAATATCATAATAATCTTCAAATTGATTATATAAAAATACATTAGAACAATACGCCGAAAATGTTTCTTTTATCTTTTTTCCATATTTATTATGTTTTTCAAAAAAATAAACAGCTCTTCTGAAAAAATTGGAATCTATATAATAATCATCATGGTCTAAAAATACTATATATTCCCCAAGTGATTTCTGAAATCCAAATTTTCTTTTATCAGCACCTGAAAATATTTTAGTTTTGGACTGGAAGTATCTTATTTTATTATTTTCTTTATATTTATTTAGTATAAATTCTTTTGTGACAGTATTTCCTGCATCATCCATAATAATAATTTCTATATTTCCATAATTCTGTTTTAAAACACTGTCTATTGTCTGGGCAATTGGCAGATATCCGCCATATGTAGGAATAATCACACTTACTAAAGGCAAATTTTCATCATTATATATTTTATTTTCTTGCCTAATACTGTTCTCAAAATTGTTTGCTATTTCCTTATTGGATAAATTCTTTTTTAAATACTCCGCAAGTACCTCATTACTTACATAACCCTTTATATACAATCCTTCAATTTTATTTATAATGTCCTTGTCCCTGCCTGATAATGGTAATTGCTTTAATTTATTAATTTCTTCTCTTCGGTTATTCGTTATATCTTCCATATTTTTTCTCCTAAATAATCCATGAAATATTTTTTATAATACTAATACTGGCTTTTAAATTAATTTATCCTGCCATTTATGTTTGTATATTTCACATTCTTCTTTTGTATAAAAATGTGTCATTCCTTTGCTATCTATAAGCCCATTAAAAAAGCTCTGTTGAATTTTGATACGTTTTAAATATTCTCTATATGCAAATATATATTTTTTTCCTGATGCAACATTACCTCTTTTTAATTTAAAAGTATTACTGCCTGTAAACATGCATATTTCCTTTTCTAATTTATCAAGTTTATCCAGACGGTATATAAAAATACTTACATTATCTTTTTTTATAACAGAATAGCCCTTTTCCTTATCAAAATTATAATCAAATACATTAATTCCAAATACTTTTTCAATATGGTCTTTGAACCAGTCAGCAATATCTATATAAAAACAACTTGTACAATCATATTTTCTTCCACTTATCTCTTCATATTTAGTTAATTCTGTAATAAAGTGCCCATCATCTGAATTCAAAATATCAGGAACGAATGTATCATTATATAAAAAAGGAATGCTAATATGTTCCCAGGTTTGTGAAATAATTCTTTCTACAGGCTCTCTTATTCCTGAAATAATTTTTATCTCATGATTGCTGAAATTACATATATTTTCTCTTATTCCGCTTAATGTATGTTTGTCAAAATATAATGCATGCCTTGTGAATGCTACATTTGTCCATTTTTTCCCCTCAAAAGAATCCATTAATGATGTATTTCCTGTTTTTTGTATGCCGCATAGTAAAATACTTATTGGATTTTCTATAATACATTTTATTGTTTCAAAATATTCTTTTTGTTGCAGGGTAGAATTTCTGGATTTTAAATTATTCTTCCATAATTCATATTTTTTCTTATATTCTAATGCTATATCTTCCGTAAAATAACTAGATTTGCCACTCATTAATTCATAGTGAAATGCATGCTGAAGTGAAAAACTGCTACATACTCTGTTCTGGCATTTTACCTTATCTTTTAAAAATTTATATATCTCATCTAAATATACTGAAGTTATGACAATTATTGCATCCTTCAGAAAACTATTTATTATGTCTGGACTGGATATTGTATACCCCATCCATTTATTTCCCCACTTTTTCTTATCTGAATCTACTACAGCTAATATTCTTCCATACAAATTCAACTCACGTAAAAGCATTATCATTCTTTTGCCTGTACTTGATGCTCCATACAATACAAATCCATCAATAACTTCATTATTAATGCCACTACTCAATATTTGCCAGTCAATCACTTTCATATAAATTCTCCATTTCTAATTATGTATAATAAATGCTTAAACAATAAAATATATACCCTTTTGGTTTATATAAACATCTATTCTGACTTATCTAATCATTTTTCAATTTCAAATATGGATAAGCATCCAGTACTACATTTTTAACACATTGTATAGACCCCGCCTCTTCATCAACTCCTGCCAATATACAAAGATTTTTTAATTCTCTGCGGAAATTAGAACGGTTTACTGTATTTCCATTCTTCGTCTGAAAAACTTCTCCTGATATGATGTTTTGGTGTTGTGTATATTTTGACAAATCACTTTTTATTATTTCTGGTATTTCCAGTTTTACATTTTGTTTTTTTCTTATAACTTCTATATAACCAGTTCTTAATGATTCCACTGTAAGCTTGTTTAGTTCACAGAAACGTAAGCCTGTATGGCACAGAACCTGTATCATCATTGCCAGACGTTCCTTATCATTCTGCAGGGCAGTATAAACCAGCTTTTTATAACTTTCTGAAGAAATCTGCCTACGTTCTTGCAATTCTTCATAATCAAGAGGGTCAAGTTTTAATTTCATATCCTGCCACTTCATTATTTCACAAAAATAATTTGCCGCTGCTATATACGTATTAATTGTCCTGTGTTTAAATCCTTTATCCTGTAACCATTTTTTATATGCTACCATCTGTGGTTTTGATAATTCAGAACCATCAAGAAAAAGTACAAGTTTTTTTATATTCCTGCTGTAAGATGTAATTGTATTATCACTTTTCCCAGCTTTGTGAAGAACAGAAATAAAATACGATATCTGCTTTGGTGTAATATATGCAGACATAAATACACACCTCCATATAACATAAACAAAATCTTTTATATTTTTAAAGTTTAATAATGCATCTGCTAATATAATCATGGATTCCTTTTATATAGCTCCCACAACCTCCTGGCAGAGTCCTGTACATTGTAACCCTCTGCTTTTAATTCCATGCAGTTTGCCTTTCTCTCTTTTTTTATAGCCTTATATTTTAAGACTTGCTCTGCCCAGTAACTTGCAGTTTTTTCCAAAGGTATTCTCAAAACCCCGCCTGGTACACATGCTTCTTCTGGTATTTCATCTGATGTTATGCATGGCAGGCCACTGGCCTGTGCCTCTATTACAGCAATACCAAGCCCTTCAAATAAAGATGGAAAAACAAATACGTCCATTGCCTGCAGCAGTTCCTGCACATCCATACGTTCCCCTAAGAATATGCAATTACTGGATAATTCCATTCTTTCTGCTTTTTCTTTTATATCTTCCAGAAGTTCACCACCACCAGCCATAAGAAGCACACAGTTACTGCTGGTTTTTAAAACTTCTCTAAATATATTTAGTAAAAATTCATGGTTTTTTGCTTCAACAAACCTTCCCACATGCCCAATTACAAACCTGTTGCCTATACTGAGCCCTTTGCGGTATTTTATTCTGGTATCTTCACTAAACTGGTACTTTTCTAAATGAATTCCATTTTTAAAGACCATGTATTCATTAAAACCTGCCCCATACAGCCATTCTGCTGCTTTTGCAGAACATGCAAGAAAATCAGTTGCATTTTCTTTTATAAATTTACGGTAGATATCATCTTGTTTCTGTATCTCTGGATTTTTCCTTGGCAATAAGGCACTGTGTGAATGGACTATCCTTAAGGGTATGTTGTTTTTTATGCCAAAGTAACATGAATAATAATTAATCCATACTTTGCCTGAATTTGAATGTATTACATCATAATTATATAAACTTGTAAGATAATCTAAATCATGGTATGCAATTTCCCTTACTGGTCCTCCTGTACTGCATCCACCAATGTATAAAATTAACCCCATATTTAAAAATTTATCTGCAAGTTGTTGTAAAATAATTTCCCCTGGAAAATATATATGAATACAAAACGCCTCCAGGTCCATATTGGATAGCATATTATATAAGAAAACTGGTACTCCTCCGCCTGATAAATCACAGGCAGTTACAATAAGGACTTTCTTCTTACCATTTTCTTCTATAATTTCTGTGCCATATTTTTCCATTATCCAAATTCCTTTCTTATATGGTTATAAACTGCATCTACTACTGCTTTTGATGCTGTTCCATTTTCGACAGAACCTATTTTCTTATGATAACCACAAACTTTATCTTCATATATTTTCTTATCAAATGAAAAAATATTTTCTACAAACTTGTCCTCATCTTCTGCAATAAGATATGGAAGTTCAAAATAATCTACATAGAAATCCCTCTCCCTGCTATAACTGCTAATATCTTCTGCATAAAGAAAAACTGGTTTTTTCATTATTGAGAATTCACCTATTACACTTGAATAATCTGAAACCAGTACGTCAGATGCTGCAAGAAGTTCCTGCATATCATCATACTCAGATGCATTAATAATATTTTTGCCATAACCGAGCCCGCCGGCACATTGTACCATTGTAGGATGAAGACGTTTCAGCATATACCAGTCTCCTCCAAACTTCTTTGATAATGCTTCTAATACCCTTTGTCCATCTAACTGCATTTTGTCTGTTTTTCTTCCATTGCGGTAAGTCGGTGCATAAATAACTATATTTGCACTATGGGGAATATTAAAATAATCTTTTACTTTTATAACAAAAGTTTCAGGACAGTTAACTAAAATGTCATTTCTTGGAGAACCACATTCAAGTATCCTGCCACTGTATAAAAATGCACTTTTATATATTTCATTGCATAATGTACCATTTGAAACCATAATGTTTACAATTTTATCCATATGGGGTATGATGTATGTTCATAAGGTTTATTGTCAAAATTTGCTGGATTATCAGCGCCTATTTTTTTTAATGTTTCCGCACCGCCATGCCATGTTTCAATAAAAAACTGTTTCTTACGTTTTCTGTGATACCATAATTTACGCTGGTTATCCACCCACACAGCTGCTGTAGCAAGTTCATATATTGCTTCTTTACTGTCCCATTTTACTGTCCTTATCCCTTCTGGAAATTTATATTTATCTTCTTTCACTACCCATACAATATCCCATCCAGAATCTCTTTTTAACATTTCTAAAGCTATATATTTAGGATTACATCCAAACCCCTTTCCATTATAATTGCAAAAAACTGCCTTATGCCTGTCTATTGTATGGAAACGGTTTATGTAATACCATAAAGCAATTTTATATTCATCCAGCCGGTTTTTAAGTGTCATTATTTTTCCTCCATGAAGGCTTCACCTTTTTAATACTGTTTTGTTAGTTATGTAGCCTATAATAATTACCACATAATAAATATTATGTTGTATTAAATTTATACAAGCTCCATCTGGTTAAGTTGTTTCATATATTCACCATATGATGTCATTGTATAAATTCTTGTTGTTTCTACACTGCTATGTCCAAGCAGCCCCGCCAGCATTACTATATCCTTATTTATTTCATAAAAAGTTTTTGCGAACAGATGCCTTAAGTTATGTGGGAAAATTTTCTTTTTTATAACTCCTGATTTTTCTGACAGTTTTTTCATTTCCTTCCATACATTACTACGGTCAACAGCCTTACCACTAGATGTGCAAAACAAGACCCCCTTTTCAATACCATTTTCACTGGCATAACGTAACAGAAGTTTTTTTAACTTTCCTGGTATAAGTGCTTTTCTCTGTTTTCCTTTACAATAAATATCTATCATTCCTTTTTTTATATTTTCCATTGTAATGTAAGACAATTCACTTACACGTATTCCGGTTGCACATAGTGTTTTTATAATCATTGCAAGTCTTTTCTTACCATTATGCAGTGCTGAATTTACAAGTTTTTTATATTCCTTTTTAGATAAATCCCTGTTCTCAGGTAAAAAAACTTCCTTTTGTATATGGTATGTTTTAATACGCAGGCCATACCATTCAAGATACACGAACAGCCCGTTTGCAGCAGTTATAAAAGAATTTATACTTGATAATTCATATTTTTTGTTTATATATAAATCCTTTTTATACATAGCCATGAGTTCTTTTGTAATTTCTTTTCCTGCAGCATAATCCATAAGTTTCTTTATATCCCTTATATATTTGCTGATTGTTGCATTGCTTTTTTCTTCTTTTATTAAATATTTTTTATACTCATCAAGTATTTGCTCTGTAATAATATGTTTCATACTATTAATCCTCTCTTTCTGTTTTATACATTACTGCTATTATAAAAAAGCCTAATTCCCTAAAAAGCAGAGGGTATATAAAATATCCCTCTGCTTTCTATATTTTAACTATTATTTAATATTTTACTTTGGTTTTTACCAGTAAAAATCATATGTTGACTGCACCTGTTACTTTTACATTATCAACTGAAACCAGTGCCTGTACACATCCCCATTTCAAGTAAAGCCCTCCTGGTTCTCCTGTACCATTAATATTAACTTCTCCTGCAAAATATATATTTTCTTTGCTGCTTATTATAACCGCTGCCTTGTTTGTACTGCTATTTACTATAGCTTTTACATGAACCCAGCCAAGTGGCAGTACACATGCTGTTTCCGTATTATTTACCTGCCATGTTGTGCTGTTATCAGCAGAAAGTTTTAATATATATCCACTTTCAATGCCTGCGTTTGTATCATTATCTTTATATGCGGCATCCTGTCCTGTTATTGCAAATTCTGTTATATCCCTTGTCCCTGCATCTAATGCAACATCAAATTCTATAGTATAGTCTTTAATCATCTTGCCCTGTAATCCAAAGTCTGTATTTGCACCTTGCGAAGAGCCTGTATTCCCTGCTGCAAATTTTATAAAGCTTTCATGCACAGCGTCAGACTCTGCATAAAGACAATTTTGTTTGTCCTTTGATTTCCATGTGGTTGCAATCATTGCATCATTAACCATATTACTATAGTCTTCTGTATAAAGTACAGTTCCAGATGCAGTTGTTGTGGCTGGAAGTACAATTACTTCGTGCTTTTGTTTTCCTCCCCCTGTTTCTGCCTCCATTATAACAGATTTGTAACCTTGTTCTGGCAGTGATACCCTACCATCATTTGTTATTGTATCTGTATCAGAAGAAGTCCATTTTATGCTTTTTCCATTAAATTCCTGCGGAAGTTCTATATAATCATTTTGCACTACTTTACTAATTTCTAATACAGCCTCCTTTACCAGTATGTTAAATTTACTTGTAGCAGAACTGTTTCCTTTAGAAATTATTGCTGTCAATTCTACATTTTCACTGCTGATGCCACGTATTATACTGGCATTTACTGCACCAGATGTTGCTGTAAATGTAACAGCCCCGCTGTCTGATGACCATAAGATGCTGCTGCCAAACAGCCCTTCTGCTGGAAGCACAAAGCTGCTGTCTGCTGTTTCTGGTACTTCAATATGCCCTGCGTCATATTTTACTGATGCTGCATCTGTCTTATGCATCTTACTGCCCCAGACTGCCCTGTTATCATTTCCTGCTGCCGTAAATACAAGTGTTTTATTTCTTGCAACAGTCTGCTCATATTGTTCTAATACAACACCTTTATAAGTTTTTCCATTAATATTTATATTAAAATAATGGCCTGACAGTTCCCATGTGCCCTGGACTGCTCCCGAAACTGTCCCGTTTTCATTTAATGTGATTCTCACAGGCTGTATGTAATCCATATTTGCAGTTGTAGTCTTAGCAAATGTATCCCTGTGGTATATAAATTCATAATCCCCGGCTACATCCTGTATGCTGTAGCTGTCCTTTATGCTCTCACCATTATATTCATATGGTGCAGTTACAAGCCATCCATCCTCATTAACAAATGTCTGGTGTGTACGGAATGTATAACTGTCTGAACGTGCTGTCCTTGTATGGAACTGTATAAATGTCTTACCGTTTCCGTCATCTGTTGCTGAGTTGCCTCCCTGTGACACATATGCAGTGTCCATAAATGAAAACTGGTAGTTATCCATTACACGCATTCCAAGCGCATATTTCTGGATATCCTTTACAGCTTCATTGCCTTTTGGGTCATAATAAGGTCCTTCAGGGTTTTCAGCACGCATAAGGCGCATATTGTAACCACCATAATTCTGGAGGTTGCCAGCAGAAATCCATAGATAATAATAATATCCTGTGGATGATTTTTCATTCTTCACCATCTGTATATATGGACCTTCACCATTGCTGTTAGCAATCTTCTTTCCGTAATAAGGGTCATCAATAGAAAGTGTTGTATCTGTGCCATCCCCGCTGTCTTTATAATTACTGCCACGCAGCCCTGTTTTACTATCCAGCTTTAGCAGCCGTATTCCTCCTGTAGTTGTAAATGAACCATAGACCATCCAAAGTTTTCCGTTGTGGTCATAAAATACTGTTGCATCAATGCAGTCAGGACTGTTTGCACCAAGTTTTACATATTTGCTTTCTTTTGCCTGTACTTCTGTAATGCCAAGTGCCTCTGCTATGTTTGTCTTATCCACATCACTTCCATCCTTATTCATTCCAGAACAGACTATCATCCCTTCATATTTATAAGGCCCGTCTGGTTTATCTGATGATGCCATTGCAATACAGCACTTTGTGTTGCCATCAACAACTGAAACATACATACAGTATTTTTCCATATCTGTGTTGTAAATAATATCAGGTGCCCATAGGTTCTGGCTTGCACCTTCAGGCATTGTGTATGCATAAGCTTCTGCAAATTCTTCTGTATATTTCTTTGTAAAAAGCTTGCTTGAAGAAGCATAATTGCTTCCAGAAGACGCCGCTACACTGTATCCTTTAAGGTCTGTTGAAACTGCAGCCATAAGGTGTGAACCAAATGTATAATAATTCCCGCTAACCGGGTCATGGTATACAGACGGGTCATGTACTGCCATGTCAGGATGTACTACTTTAACTGTACATTCTGCTGTTTTTCCATCAGGTGTTTTTGCCGTTACAACAGCCTTGCCAAACATCTTCGCCTGGATTTTGCCAGTATTGTCTACCTCAAGCACATCCCTGTTATCTGAAGAATATGCTACATCCTTTTGTGTACCATATAATACAAGATTTTCCTGCGTTGTGGCAGATGTGCCTTGCAATGTTACAGTTACGGATTTTGAAGCGAATGCCATTGGATAATTCTTAACAGTAAACTTTACTTTTTTACTTGCCTTTTTATTTTCCTTTAATGTAACTGTCACATATGCTTTCCCTGCTTTTACTGCCGTTACCTTGCCTTTTTGTGATACTTTAAGTACCTTTTTATTGGATGACTTAAAAGAAACACTTTTTTTCTGTACATTTTTATATGTCACTTTTAATGATGTGGACTTCTTCTTCTCTTTCCAGCCAATATACAATGTTTTTGATGCTGGCTTTACAATTATATCTGGAACTGGTACATTTTTACCTGGTGTTTTTTTCACTGCTGCCATTGAATGGACTGCCATATAAGAATTAAATGGCACACTTCCATATATAATAACCACAACTAATAAAAAAACAAGTGCTTTTCTAAAAAATTTCCCCATACTTATACCCCGTCTTCCTTTATTTTGGCATATATTCCTCTTCCACAAGCATAATCTGGCCAATACTGTCTTGCCCAAAACTAATTCCTGTTTATTTTAACTCCTGTTATTTATTTTTTTCTTTTTGTTACACTAAATGTAATTGCAATTACAGATATTACTGCTATTACAATTATTGAAATAATTACAACTGGCCTTATCTCCTCATCAACTACTGGCTGCTGTGAAGATGTATCTGGAAATGCTGAAGCTTTGGAAGTTTCTTCAGGTTCTGGCGTTTCTTCAGGTTCTTCTGGTGCTGGTGTCTTTGTTGGCTTTGGCGAAGGTGTTACTGCTGGCTTTGGCTTTTCACCCTTTTTATAATTAAAACCACTTACTGTAAATGTAATTGAAATTTTATTTTCTGTCCCTTGAGGCACACAGTTGCCATCCAGGCTGTCAAAACCTTCCCTGTCCTCATTGATTACAAGCAGACAACAGTTCCCGTCTGCATCATTGTGTTTGTCAATATATGGTTCATCATACTTTACAAGTTCCCTGCCATTGATTTTCACTGACATATCCGAGAATTTAATCTTGCCTGTATCCGGGATATCAGTTGAAACCTGCATCCTGCTAAAACTTGTTTCCCCCTGGAAATCAGCATTTGATAAGGAAACAGTATACTTTCCATTGCCTTTTATTACTACATCTTTAAATGTGCTTTTTATTTCCTGATATTCTTCAGAACTGTAATCACCAATTGCAAGATGTTTCCATTTATCAGTGCCAGCGCTTTTTTTATGATAATATGCCATACGGTATATATTTTTGCCTGAACCTGTCCTGACGCCAAGTGCAGCATGGTATTCACCATCAAGTTTTACAGAAGGTTTTGCATCTGCACTTATGCTGCCTGCTGCCATTATACCAGTAAATACAGCCGCTGCCATTACAATGCCTGGCACGGTTTTTAATCTTTTAGCTGTTCTTTTATTCATTATGTTAATCCCCATTTCTGCTTTTTATATTAGTAAAATGATATCCGCTCCGCTGCCTGATGGCAAAACAACCTCATTGCCGCTTAAAAAGAGTGTTTTTAATGGCTTGTTTATGAGGCTAACTTTTGCCTGTGCTTCCAAATCCTCCCCTGTCATCCCCTTCAAGATGGCTTGTCTCCTCAAATACCAGCCTTGGCTGGTTCTTAAATATCCTGAACTGGCAAATCCTGTCATTGACATGTATTATTGTATCACGCATGGCAATAACTGGCATCATCCACATATCATTATCACCACAATAAGAACTGTCTATAATCCCACAGCTATTAGCCTGTATTATGCCAAAATTCTTATATGTACTGCTTCTTGGCACAATATGGGCTTCATACCCCTCTGGAAGCTTTACTGCAATACCAAGAGGAACAAGCCTGTATTCCCCCCGTTTAAGCTCTATGTCCTCTGATGCCCTTAAGTCTATCCAGTCAGATTTCCCATCTATATATTCAAGATGGGTAATATTGTCTGTAAAATACTTGATTTTTAGTTTCTCCATAAATATATAATTACCGCCTTTCGCTAATAGTATTTTTATATTTTAACATATATATAGATAATTTTCTACACCACATTCCTTAAGTATGCATACAATAATATAATAATGTTACTATTCACAGTCCAGTAAAAGATATATCATTCCGCAAGCTTGTTTGCAGGAATGTATATATCTTTTACTGGACTGCGGAAGCTGCCACTCCACAA
>JAAWKM010000264.1 GCA_022797375.1 Lachnospiraceae bacterium | reverse complement strand
TTTCCAGCAACTCAGACATGTTAAATCATATGTGTTGTTCTGTCAAAAATCCTAAATCAAATCTCATGAATACCTTCTTTGAATAATGAGTAAATTACTTTTAACCTCTTTGTCATCTCCATTTTCTTCTATATAAATTTTACATGCTAATTCCAGGCACTTAATATACATTTGAAAATCTATTTTTATATCAATATCATTTAAATAAAATTCAACACCATCATCAAAATAACCATCTTCATCCTCACTATCAAAAAGTGATGGTAAATTACATCCTAAAACTTCATCCCCATAACTAGTATCCTCTGCCAAGGTATTTAATATATGTTTAAAATCACTTCTAATTATCCAATCAAAGAAAGCGATGACTACAGCATATTTCTCTTTGTCATTAAAGAATAATTTTTCAAATTTTCCTTCCATTTTTCACCTTTCTAATATTTAAATTTCCACTGTTTTACTGGGTAAAATGACTCTAGTTCTTTAGTTGTTTGATTAATCCATCCCTCAAATTTAACCCCCTTCTTTGTAATTCCATTAATATATATTTGTTTGCCAGGTGTTATATACATGTTTCTTGAAGTAAATGCTTCTTTTGCCATAGATATTAATTTATTCTTATCTAATTTAGCTGTATCAATAACAGTTTTTACATATTCATTATTTACCAACTCATATGTTCCATCAGCATTTAAAACTGGTTTCCCTTTATTTAATTTAGCAACCTTATATTTTAGTTCATATATACCATCAGCTATTTTCTGACTACTTAGTATTTGAACTGGTCTCTCATTTTTAGAAAATCTATTAAAACTATCTAATGTATGAGCACCTTTAATTCCTCCATGTTTCTTTTCAAAACCATCTATTTTTTCTAAATGTTCAATTGATTTATCTGTAAACATTTTATCAATATCTTCACTGGTAATCTTATGTCCTAACCAATTATCGTTATGTACATAACACTTTATCCTCCCAACAAAGTATGACGTCCAGTCTTTCACATGGAAGTTGTACACTGCCACTGCTTCTTCATGTCTTGTTTTTTCAACTTTTGTTATATCTACAAAACCATCCATTGTTTCTATTGTATCACCTTCACGCAGGTTAATGGCTGTTACCCATCCTTGCTCCTGTACATAAACGGGATGGTATGCTGTTGTTTTAAATTCCTCCTTTCCACCAGCCCATATATGATAAACTGTATGGGTTGTTGTGCGGAACGTTTCAATTACTTCTTTAAGACTTGTCTCTCCTGTTTTTTCATCTCTGGAATAAACTTCGTCACCTTTGCGTATTTCCTTTATAGGTTTATAACCATATCTTGTATAAACCAGTGTATCACCCGTAAAGCATTTATCACCAACACATAAACCTTTCTGGTCTTTTTTTATAGCATCTATTGCTTCATCTGGCGGCTCTAGCTTTCCTTTTTTCTTTACTTTGCCCTTTTTCAGTCTTGATGCACCTGTCTTTGCCTTTCCACGCATACCTGCAAGTGCCTTTTTAATTCCTTTTGCCTTTTTCAGTGCATTTATATTTTTTAGTCCCTTTAGACTTTTTAAACCACCTTTTATAGCATTTACAGATTTTTTTGCAAGTGCCACTGTATCGCCAATCCCAGGGATTGCTGATACCAGGCTTAAACCTGCATTCAGATAGTCACCCTCCGCAGCATAAAGCCCTGCATTTGCAAGGTCTGCTACCGCACCCACACCTGGTATAAACCCTGCTACATCTAATACCCCATGAATAACTTCTGAATGTTCTTTTACAAATGATGTTATTCCACTTAGAAACCCCATTCTTACCTTCTCCTTAGCTTTTCTGGTATATTAGTTCTCTTTTATAAGTTTTGCTTTCAGGTTAATATCCCCGTCCAGTTTTACAGAACTTCCTTTACATTCTTCTTCAAGTGTGCTTTTAGCTGACAGTGAAAGCCCCTGTCCTGCTGATACACTGATATTCTGTGATGATGACAGGTGCATTGCCTGTGTACTTTTTATATCCATTGTGTTTTTGCCATTTATGGAAACTGCCTTGCCAGAGGATATGTCCACACCCTTGCCACCGCTTTCAAGTTTTACTGTATTGTCTTTACACTTGATTTCAAGCGTCTGTTTTGATTCAGTTTCAAGCTTCTGGTCTGCTGTTATCTGCATCCCACTGCTTGATTTTGCTGTAAATTTCCCTTTGCTTGTTATGTCTACTGTGTCACCACCTGTCACTTTCACTGGTTTTGAGGCGGACATTTCAATACCTGTTGCTGGTGTTTCAAGTTTTACACTATTTTCACGGCATGTCATTGTAACAGAGTCTGCTGCTGTTACAGACAGGCTGCCTCCTGCATTGATGCTGAAATTGCCAGCACTTGACATTGAAACTGCACCGCCGCTGCTTACGGTTATGTTGCCACCGCTTGTAACCTGTACTTCTTTGTCTGTAATAATGTCCACACCACTGGTTTCATTGATTTTTACATATGTTACGCCATCTTTTGCTGTAATAAGGATTTCCTCCTTGTCAAGCTTTATTTCCTTGCCGTCAGGGGTACGCAGGTACTTTAC
>JAAWKM010000263.1 GCA_022797375.1 Lachnospiraceae bacterium | reverse complement strand
TACTATTCACAGCTACGCTGTTCATAGTAACAAGCAGCGCGGGAAACGCTGAAAATGCACACATTTTGCAAAAAATCATGCAAAATGGCGCCATAAAACCCGTATTTTTGGCACAAAACATGCCAAAAATCCTCGAATTTCATTGACTGTGAATAGTAACTAACTGTCTGCTTTTTTCCTCTTGGCACATCCTGAGAGTTTGTCAACAGCAAGAGAAACGGAAGGCTGGAAATAAATATCCTTTCCTTTATTGCTCTCATACATAAAATCCTTTAATGGTTTACTTGTATATTTTGAAAAGTCACCATATATAGCAAACCTCACACCATAGTTTATAAATTTCTGCAATATTTCCCCTGCCAGACAAGTACTTAAGACAAAGAAATCATTTATAATAGCTTCTTTGTTTATGGCAATGTTTGTACAGCCTGTTTCGTATTTTACTGTCATAATCAAGTCTAATGCTGACTGGACATCTGTAACCAGCAGTTCATTACTGTTAATAACTGCAACCTCTGTATTATTTTTCTTTATAACTTCTATCTTCATTCTGTACCTCCATCAATTTTGAATTATTTTAACAACGGCTTTTGAATGCCACTTATTCCCTTGTATCCCATAACTACAATAGCACTTGCCACACACCATCCCAGACAAGAATCAATAGCAACCGGAAAAAACCCATCGGGTGTCTTGGTAATTTGTAATAGCAGTTTTGCTAAACAAGAAGTATCATAATACCAACACGTCTGTTTCATAAAAATCCCCATGCCGCACTTTGCATGGCACAAATAGTAATGAAAAATGCTGTTTTTGCATTTTTCTGCCTCCTGCTATTCATACAGACTATCAATCAAATTGTCAACCATAAAATCAAAGGTTTCTATATGATTGTGAGGAAGAATATCCTTATTTTTGATATTCATAATTAAAGAGTAAATAACTGACACAGCCAAATCCGCACCAACTTTGGATTTTAAATATGGCTGGCTTAAAAAAAGCTGCCTGCTCATATTATTAGATTCCTCGATTTTTTTTGCTTGTTCATCTGATAACTTATTCATCAAAATTGTGAAGTCCGTACTGTCCGATTTATACAAAAAATTATTTTTATCATATTCGCGGTAAATAAGCTTTAAAGCTTCTGCAACACCATACTTATCTTTGTGCTTTCTAATTACTTCCAATGCTGCATTACAGATTTGCTCTTGCACAGAACACAATACTTCACAAAAGAGAGCTTCTTTCGATTCAACGAAAAGGTAAAATGCCCCCTTTGAAATTCCTGCCTGCTTGCAAAGGTCACTGACATTGGTTTTCTTATAGCCATACTGTGTCCAGCTCTGCTTACAGGCTTCCTGCAGACTTTTTTTGATATTTTGTTTTTCCCGTTCTGTAAAACTTCTTGACATTTAGCCCTCTCCTTTCTATGACTTAAAATACCGATTCGGTCATATATAGAATACACCTTATGCCAGTAAACGTCAAGAGCTATTTTCAAAATACACTATTGTGCTATTAAATCAAAAAACAAATTTAACCATGGTAAAGCCACCTGGCAAAAGCTGTTTTTTGCAGGCCTTATCCCAATAACTTTAAATTTTTCCAGTATTCCTGCATTTCTGCTTCATCAACATTGTCTAAGACATATTACAGCGCCTTTGTGGCCTTTTCACAGCCATAAGGCAGATATGCCGTTATGGATGTATAATTTGAAACTGTGTTTGCAAATAAATGTGTACATATGTTTAAGTTATTGATTAATATTTGTATTTCATGGATATGCTCCTTTTCACTGGCAGGCAAAAATAAGCCTTGCTGCGCCATTTTGTATAGTTCCGTATCTGGAATTATAAAATGTAAAAGACTTCTTAATCAAAATAAATACAAAAGAGCCACAGCATATCCAGCCAAAAGGCAATGTCAGAGGACTATGCGGAAAAAAACAGTTTTACGGGCATATGTCATTTTACTGATGACGGAATACCAGGTACGGCCTTTGAGCGTGAGGGGCTTCAAGCCATGCCCGCCGAGGTAGAAAAAGGCAACATTGGAACAATCATAGAGGACAGGCAGACCGGCAATCATGGAATAATCACAGTGAGGGATAACTACGAACTCACAGACACCACCAAAAGACGCAAGGCTGCCGGGCGTGACCACTCCATAAGGGCGAAGCTGGCGAAAGCAAAGGAACAGGCAAAACAGCCGGCACATACAGCGTTACGGGGGCAGGACGAAGTATCTAAAACATATTTCTTTCCAAAATCCTATGTCAGTTACCGCAAGCCGGAGGCAGTCAGCGCCGGGCAGAGGGAACGGGCAAGATAAATGATGATTGAACAGAATAAGGCAAAGAAAGATTAAGCAAAATTTAATGGAATTGTGAGTGTGCCTGTGGTAAAATAACAACGGCAGACAATTTAACAAATCGCACTTTGCCGGGCTGATTGATAAAAAAATAGTATCTAATGAGGTAAAGATAATGGTTAAAGAAATACGATGGACAAAATATTTTTGGTTGAGCCTGCTCTCATTTGGGGCATTTATGCTTGAATATCTATCTATATTTATAATT
>JAAWKM010000262.1 GCA_022797375.1 Lachnospiraceae bacterium | reverse complement strand
CAAAGCCTCAGACAACAGACACTGTTTTTGTGGCTGTTAGCTGCTGTTTTTGCAGCGGTCTGTGGATTGTCCTGTGGAGTGGCTGTGAATAGTAACTTTAAAACAGCTCCAATATAAGATAAGCCTGTTTATTTATGTTTATAATAATTCATGTTTATATTTATTCATATTTATATTTGGTAATGCTTATATTTAGTAATATTTATATTTAATATATACTTGTATTCAGTATATACTGGTTTATAATTTATTCTCAAGGATAAGATTATGTAAAAGTGCTTCACATCCTTTACATATATCCTCATACGTTTTATCAAAATTTCCTGTGTACCATGGGTCAGCAATATCACGTGGCTGCCCTGTAAAATCCAGCAGAAGTGACACTTTTCCTTCTGGGTCAGTACCAGTAATCCGTAGAATATTTTTATAATTCCATGAATCCATACCTATAATGTAATCAAACTTATTATAGTCACTCCTGTCCATCTGGGTTGCCTTGTGTGCCTCCATTGGTATACCTTCGGCTTTTAATTTACTTCTAGTACCATAATGCGGGCTATTACCTAGTTCTTCTGTGCTTGTTGCTTTGGAAGCAATAAAAAAATCTTCACCATATCCGCTTTTATTAACTAAATCTTTCATAACAAATTCAGCCATTGGGCTGCGGCAGATATTGCCGTGGCAGACGAATAATATTTTTATCATAATAAAAAATCCTCCTAAAATGCGTTGATTTACCGTGTTTTGGCACGTTTTGCCGACTGTTCCGGCACTATAAAAATTGTTAAGAATTTCGCAGAAAAAGCAAAACGGAGCAAAATGTGGCAAGTTGAAGCCATGAAACGTAGTAGGAATTGGGAGTTTTTACTACTACATTTATTTGTCTTCTTACTTTTATAAATATGTATAACCTATCCCATTTGCATTCAGGTACGATTTCAATTCCCTTATAGCCTAATCGTTCCTTAATATCCATTTCAACTGTGCCACCATTCACTTCTCCCAGGTCATATGGGCAATAAAGCATCCTTACTTCCTTCTCTTTTGTAGAATCCATATTCAAAGTTATATTGTATGGATTTTTAATTACCCATGGAATAATAGCAAATGCAAAATCGCCATTGTTAATCCCTGAAATTATCATTTTGTTAAAATCAATACTTCCTTTGTCCAAATACTCTGCCGGATATAAATAATCATAATTCCCTACACTAAATTCAATGCAGATTCCGTTTCCATTGGATGCATAATCTTTCCACATATAATCCTGACATTCATATGTGAGAGAATACACATCATACATTTGCGTAAAATAGTTTATCAACAAATGCACATTACTGACGCTTCAGCCTGTTTCCATTGCAATCTTATTTACATCATAATTAATTTGAAATTCTGTTTCATCATTTAATGTTTTGTAAAAAGAGAACCATATTTTTCCTTGTTTTAATGTATCAATCTTCGTCCTTACCAGACTTGGCTCCCCGTCAAATGAAATAAATTTATATACCTTTCCATCTTTGATTGTTTTTCTCAAATAATCTATTTTATACGGTGTTGCTCTATCTGGTTTATCTCTTAAATTGCCCATTAACGCAACATATTTCTCATAAAATCCAAATCCGTTCATGACATCTCCCTACTTTATGCTAATTTTCCAAATATCATTCTACCATAAAACTGCCCATATTTGGAGACGAAATTATAAAAAAATAACGCTCGCCGAAGCAGAGCGCCCTACCATCCCCCTATTAAATTGCCCGGAACATTTTCTGCGATACTACCTTTTCCCCTTTCGTTTTTTCCAATTCCTTTCTTGCCATCTCCAAATCCTCCATACGCTTCAGTTCATCCGCAACATCTTCCAATCCAAGATACGTGTAGGTATTCAGTGTCACGCCGATATCACTATGTCCCATCAGATACTGGAGCGTCTTTGGATTCATACCTGGCTTTGCCATATTATTGCAGTAGGTATGGCGGCAGACATGGGGAGTAATGTCCGGCATCTGTACCCAGTAAATCTCATTGTAACGCTTGACCATATGGTTGAACCGGTGTTCCCAATGCATGGCCACCAGCGGAAGCCCTTCTTTATCCAGAAACAGAAACCTGGTATAGCCGTCAACTACTTTTTCAAACCTCGGCGGCTCCCTGTCCTCAATGATGCCCCGGAAGCACTCAGCAACGTCTTACGTCATCGGAATCTTCCGTGTATCTGTATTGGTTTTTGCAGATTCAATCACCAATTTCATGTTGGCAGTCCGCTGAAGCTGATGGTCAATGTTAAGGATTCTGTTTTCCACTCCCCAGTGCCCTCTGGCTGCTTTTGAAAAAAGTTCCACATCAACTGGCAGGCTGCTTATGTAATACCTTTTTTCCTCTGTTGTCCTGCCATCTGGTTTTTCCAGTTTTTTTACCATTCCAAACGTTACAAGGCCTTTCCATTTCTTTTTGTCTTCATACCAACATGTTTCATCTGTCTGGTAATATTCCCTTGATACTATGCCCATGTTCTTTTTCATTTGTTTTTTCTTTTATAAATTCCTGCCCTATACAAAAACCACAGTCCGATGAGTATAAATTTAATGCCTGTAATGGTTTTACAGCACCATTATGC
>JAAWKM010000261.1 GCA_022797375.1 Lachnospiraceae bacterium | reverse complement strand
CCACTCATCCCACAATTCTAAATTAGTTATTTCCCAAAAATCTTTAAATACTATTATCCAGTCTTTATCTGGGTATTTATATACCAGATATTCTTCTGCACACATTATACCATAGGCAATTCTTCCTGTAAATGATATATTTTCAAAATCATAATTAACCATCACTTTATCCCTTTAAACTATCCAGCAAAATTTTCAATTATTTTCCCTTTAAAAATATATGTACAATTTTCACATGCACTTTTTAAACATCCAAAACTAGATTTTGTAGTATGAATTGTACTCATATATAAACTTTCCAATTTAGCTCCAACATTTAATGCATTATTAACAGCATCTACTTCAGCACAATTACCAACAGCATATCTATTGAAGGATTTCTTGGGCAATAGTCCCTTTTTCTTATCAGTTCCAAACAAAATAGGATTTTTAAATTTATTATTAATGCATATTCCATTATTTCTTCCATAATAACATTTTCCAGTAGATTTATCATATACAATACTTGCTGTATTAAATTTCTCTCTTTGTCTTTTAGAAATTTTCGATAATCTGTCTGCTTCATCATTTGCCCAGGATTTAAGATTTTTATACATCATATCAGAATAATTAACATTTATATTCTCTAAATTTTCAGGATGTTTTCCTATACCATTATGTACATAACAATTTGCTTTTCCAACAAAGTATGATTTCCAATCCTTAACATGAAAATTATATACTGATACTGCTTTTTCATGCCTTGTTTTTACCACCCTGGTAATATGCACAAAACCATCCATTGTTTCTATCGTATCACCTTCACGCAGGTTAATTGCTGTTACCCATCCCTGCTCCTGTACATAAACAGGATGGTATGCTGTTGTTTTAAATTCCTCCTTTCCATCAGCCCATATATGATAAACTGTATGGGTTGCTGTGCGGAAGGTTTCAATTACTTCTTTAAAATTTGTTTCTCCTGTTTTTTCATCTCTGGAATAAACTTCATCACCTTTGCGTATTTCATTTATAAGTTTATGTATCTGACTGGTATAAAATGGATAACACCTGAATATTTCTTTATAATAAAATTGCTATATATATTAACTTTATTTTTTTATTGAATACTCTCACCATTTACATTTTTCAAAATCTTCTAAAACTAATTCTGGTATATATACTGAAATCCATCTAACCCTATTTGTTTCAGCATCCATTTCAATAAATACGCCTTTATCAGACTCCCATACTTCTTCAAAATCATCATATACAAATGATGGTTCAATTTTTAACATTTCCTCTTCAGTCGTTCCAACACCTATTTTTTCAAATAACTTTCCCTTATAATTATCTAGTGTTGTTATCCGAAACAGTTTATTGTTTCCAAGATGAAAAAATAACTCTATTGCATTCTGTATATCATATCTAATCCAATTTTTATTAATTATTGTAACTTCAACATTATTTAATGATAATAAATCATTGAGTTCATCCCTTGTACTATATAATCTTAATTCTCCCAATCCTATGAATGGTATAATTGAAGCTGTAATGTCTAATTTCATATTAGTTACCTCCTGAAAAAATAATTGTTGCTGTTTCTTTTCCATCTGTTTTGTAAAGACTTTTTGGACCATCAACCATTTTTATCTTGCCTTGGTCTATAGTGCTAATTTTTACATATGGATTTTTCCATGCCTTCCTCCACCTGGTGATACCTGTACTTTTACAATATTCTTTCCATTACCTGGATTGTTAATTATTATATTTTGTGCTCCACTTTTCGATCTCGTAGATTTCTTTATTGTAACATCATAACCAGAATCTGTAAGAGCATGTGCTATATCATCTACTGATTTTCCACTGAATACTTTTGGATTAGCTTTTAAGTCATCTATTGATACTTTCCCATTCTTAATGATAGACTCCAAGCTTCCAATATGTTCTCCTGGGCTATTATGTACATAAACCATCGCTGCTCCAACAAAATAAGATTGCTTTTAGCTGACAGTGAAAGCCCCTGTCCTGCTGATACACTGACATTCTGTGATGATGACAGGTTCATTGCCTGTGTACTTTTTATATCCATTGTGTTTTTACCATTTATGGAAACTGCCTTGCCAGAGGATATGTCCACACCCTTGCCACCGCTTTCAAGTTTTACTGCATTGTCTTTACACTTGATTTCAAGTGTCTGTTTTGATTCTGTCCCAAGTTTCTGGTCTGCTGTTATCTGCATTTCACTGCTTGATTTTGCTGTAAATTTCCCTTTGCTTGTTATGTCTACTGTATCACCGCCTGTTATTTTTACTGGTTTTGAGGCGGACATTTCAATACCTGTTGCTGGTGTTTCAAGTTTTACACTGTTTTCATGGCATGTCATTGTAAACAGAGTCTGCTGCTGTTACGGACAGGCTGCCTCCTGCATTGATGCTGAAATTGCCAGCACTTGACATTGAAACTGCACCACCGCTGCTTACGGTTATGTTGCCACCGCTTGTAACCTGCACTTCTTTGTCTGTAATAATGTCCACACCACTGGTTTAATTGATTTTTACATATGTTACGCCATCTTTTGCTGTAATAAGGATTTCCTCCTTGTCAAGCTTTATTTCCTTGCCGTCAGGGGTACGCAGGTACTTTAC
>JAAWKM010000260.1 GCA_022797375.1 Lachnospiraceae bacterium | reverse complement strand
GCTCAGGATAAAGAAAAAACAAACGTTTCAATAAATAATGATCTCAGTATAACAAATCTATGTGAGATTTACTAGACGCCATCTTTTGAAGCGCTTACCTCTCTTACTTATATTATGTTCCTGATTTAGACATTTACTTACTTGTAGCAAATTCATGATTAAATCCACAAAATCAAGAACTTATAGCTTCTCTTTCTTTATTTACTTTATAAATCCCATAAATAAATATTCCTATAAGTCCAATACATAAACCACCCATTAATACTGCATATAATATTGCTGCCCCGATCATACCATATTTTTCAACAATTGAACCGGAAAAAAAATATGCTAATATTGCCATAGCAGCATAGTTCCACATCAGCTTTCTCTGATATCGAATAATCGTAATAACCGCAGTAAGCAATCCTGACAGCCCTAAGAAACCGCCTCCAATCAATAAAATCAACAATTCCATTTTGTACAATTGCAGATCAGTATTATAAATCCAAGATAAAACAGGTACCCCCATAAAATATGCCCCTATAATACACGTAATCGTGATAATTACGACAATACCTGTCTGTATTACTATTTTCCACACAAATTCTCTGACCTTTTTTTCATTCCACATTTGAGATATTTTATATAGCATTGGATTGAAAATAAAATTGTTTAGCAATCCTATTATAAAAACAGGCATTGCAATAAATCCATAACATGCCTGTAATTCATCTGTCAATACGGCATCTATTGCATATTTAGGTGCATTTCCGATATAAAATGAAAAAAAAGCCACTGCTGCTAAAGGAAAGTTAATTTTCAGCAGTAAACCAATATTGTTCCAAGCCGTCTTATTTTGATCAACTTTAAATTCCACCATTGTCCATTTTGTAAATACATAAAAAAGCAGTGTACTTATAATTGTTGATATAATCAGAACAATTAATAACTCTTGAATTAAAATGAGTCCCGCTCCAAACAAAACGACAGTAATCAGTAATCGAAATGTCATAGCCTTCGATGCAATATCCAGTCTATTATATCTCTGGTATAACCCATGGTACACATCTTCAATGGAATCTATCGCTTTCAGCAGGCACATCCACAAAATAGTCTGTGTTTTTTCCATAGAATAGCCATTATTAATAGCCGCAAATAGTAAGTATACTACTGCTGCTGCAATCATTATTGTAGTAGTCACAGCTCTGGACATTCTATATTCTGAAAATAAAAACTGATTATTCAAATCAGAGACTTGAAAATTACGCATCCCGTATTTTCCTATTGTCAGAAAAAGGTTTGCATTGGCATTAGCGATTGTAAAAAACCCAGCTTCTTCCAGCCCCACCGTCCTTGTCAAAATCATAAGCATAAAAACAGACTGAAATGCCATCAGCATACTTCCAATCATGTTCCATAAATATGCATTATTTTCGATATTTTTATTACTTATTAAAAATTTTGAAACAAAATTTTGATTATATTTTTTCAAGACTTACAATACCAGGATACGAAATGTATCCACCTCCATAACAAAATAATACAATGTCAGGACACTCTTTTTCTATTATACTTCTTAATTGTTCTTCATTATATCGCACATCAACAATATTAAGCTCTTCACAGGCCAATGATAGAAAAGAGCTAACTGGAATGCCAAATGAATCTTTGACTACCATAATCTTTTTTTATTTTTTTGCATATGATTTTCAATTTTTACAAATGGATAATCTCCACCAATATATTTATAATACGCATTTCTATCAAAACCATATTTTCCTAATGTTTGAGAATCATCCAATATAGCATTGTTAAAACTGCCATTTCTTATAATACCTTTGTCAGGGACATAGAAAGTAAAATCTGTTTCAAAATCCGGAAAAATTAATTCAAAATCATCCAATCCTGCATAATATTTTCCAACTCTTCGTCCTTCTGCTCCCAAAAAACTATTTTTATAAACTTCTTTGCAAAAAGAATTTATATCATAATATTCTTCATTGATCTTAAAGTTATAATCACTATTTAGAATTTCACATATATTTGCATATACATAAAATGATGATCTGTTTTATAAAAATTTTTTTCCCAACCACATGTATCTTTATATAATATATCATAGGAATCTAAACAAGAAATATTTCGCGATTTTATTTCTTCTATATACTGATCAAGTAATATATTATCATTATTCTGTATTCCAATAGGTAACTCTTTTCCCTCTCTGCTTAAAATGCCTCTTGCCTGTATATACAAAACAGATATTCCTTTTTTGTCTAGTTCCAAATACGTTTTCTCTAATTCATCGACTGTTGAAGATGTATCTCCTATCCAACCAAATGATGCAAGATAGTTATTATTCAGTTTAATAATCTGCCCTGACGCATCGTTGATTACATGCCTGCAAAGGAGTTTCTGGACTTCACCATACATATTAATAAAAAATATTTTCCTATTTCTGTTTGGCTCATTGCTTCCAAATAGTTAGATTTATTTTCTTCCTCTACCTGTGTTTTATTCTGATCTTCACCACACAAATAAAGATAAGTGTTTCCTATAAACATAACATACAAAAAAGTAAGCGCTTCAAAAGATGGCGTCTAGTAAATCTCACATAGATTTGTTATACTGAGATCATTATTTATTGAAACGTTTGTTTTTTCTTTATCCTGAGCA
>JAAWKM010000259.1 GCA_022797375.1 Lachnospiraceae bacterium | reverse complement strand
CCTTTATATAATCTATGGCATGATAAAAATAATTTATATCATACTGATATACGGATGATATATCCGGTCGCTCTACATCCTGCCGTTTTATGGTTACACATACAGATGGCTTATTCGTTATTATTTTATACAATTTAATATTCTGTTCCAAAAGCGGATGCCGAGGCGTCAACTCCTGGCATATTTTTTCATCAATTTCTTTAAAATAACGCGGCGATTCAAAAAATCCTTTAATAATAATATTTCTATTTTTATAAAACTTATATGGAAAAAATGAAGATCCAAAATAGTAAATTCCAAACCACTCTAAATGTCTGGCAGCCCACAGAAAATACCGGTATGTCCTCTTTTCATAATCATGCAGTTTTAATCTTTTTTTAATAAAATTTAATATCCGCAGCCAAATAAGTTTAAAATTCTCCGACTTTGTGACATATCGATATGGAACTACATTAAAATGTTCCAACAGATTGTCACTTCCTGCCCATAAGGTTTTAAGGCTCCTTACATATTGATAATCAATTACCAGCTCTCCACCAACTTTTTCCTGAACCATTCTGGCAAAAGCATACTGAAAAAACTGGTTGCCACATGCTCCGTCGATTTTTAAATAGATCATTCTTTACCCAATTCCTCTACTGATTCTCTCCGAACTCTACAATTTTGTCCATAATAAAACCAATTTCTTTATCTGTCAATGATTGATGTATCGGTAAACAAAGGGTATTGTCCGCCACCCAATCGGCATTTTCAAATCGCTCATGGCATCTATAATATTTCACTCGATGTAAAGGGAAATAACGGAAGGTTGTATATATTTCTCTGTCACGTAAAAATCTGGCCAGCTCGTCTCTCTTTCCATTTTTTAGCTGAATATGATAAAAATAGTAAGAAGATTCACAATCTGCAGGTACAGGTTCCGGTACAGTCAACCATTCCAGATTCTGCAGACCAGATGTATACATTTCCGCGATTTCTTTTCTTCTTTTAATAAATCCTGGCAATTTTTTCAATTGTTCCAACGCCATTGCCGCCGTTATATCATTCATAATGCTCCTGCGGCCAAGACACGATATTTCAAATTCCCACCACTTCTGATCCACAGAATTGGAATAGCCACTCTTGCTCTCCAGTCCAAAATATAACAGCTTAGAAGCTCTTTGTAACAGCTCCTCATCCTTCACATAAATTATGGAACCGTCACCGCATACCAATATCTTCATGGCATCAAAAGACCACATTCCCATATCTCCAATTGTCCCTAACGCTCTTCCTTTATATTTGGATGCAACGCCACATGCCGCATCTTCTATCACCTTTATATGATGGGCATCTGCCATCTGCATGATCTCATCCATCTCGCAAGGTACACCACCATAATGCATTAACAGCACTGCCTTTGTCCTTGATGTGATCTTTTTCTCAATATCTGTCGCTGTTGCATTCTGTGTTCGCTTATCCACATCACAGAATGCAATCTCTGCACCACACTTCTGTATCGCATTAGCAGCTCCTACAAAACTACATGTGGGAAGAATTACTTCATCTCCAACACCTATATCAAACAATTCCATAGACAAAAACAGACCTTCTGTACAGCAATTATCAGAACATACATGATTTTTGCCTACCCCTAAATGCTTTGCAAAATTCTCTTCAAACTGGTCTGTTAACTTTCCTTTTCCCAACCAATTAGACTCCAATACTTTTGCCACAGCCGCTGCTTCTTCTTTTCCCAACGATGGCTGAAATACATTAATCATGATATGATTTCTCCTCTCCATTATTCGTCATATAAATCCAATTGTCTTCATATATATCAATTGGCTGGTCATCTCGCTGCATCCATTTAGCAGGCGCAACCACAATTTTATCTGGATTTTGGGATAGATGCTGAGCCCACCAACTGAATGTGGAATTGTGAATAATAAAATGCTTGCAAGATGACATCAATCTTATTTTTTCCCATATAGGATTGTCTGGCGTTTCATAATAGACCTCTCCAACAGGCTGAAAATTTTCTTTACACCATTCTATACTGTCCGAAAAAACAATCCAAACTGCCTTCGGTTCCCTTTCCCTGATATAATCCATCGCATGATAAAAATAATCCATCTCATATTGATATACGTCATGGAGATCAGGATTTTCCACATTCAAACGCCTTATCGTGATACAAACAGATGGTTTGCCTGTTATTACTTTATATAACTCAATATTTTGTTCCAATAACGGATGTTTGGGCATCAGTTCCTTACAGATTTTTTCATCTATTTCCTCAAAATAACGAGGCGACTCAAAGTATCCCCGTATGATTATATTCTTATTCCTATAAAAATGGAAGGGATAAAATGCAGTGTCAAAATAGTAAATGCCAAATCGTTCCAAATGTCTTGCCAACCACAGATAAAAATGGTAAGTCCTTTTTTCAAAATTGTGCAGTCGAAACAGCCGTTTTATGAGATTGATTGCCAAAATACATACCAGTTTGGGATTTTTCGGCCGAGAAAGATATTGATAAGGGACAACATTAAAATCTTTTAACAGATTATCACTCCCTGCCCACAGAATTGAATTCCTGCGTACATACTGATAATCAATAATCAACTCTCCTCCTGTCTTTTCCTGTACCATTCTGGCAAAAGCATACTGAAAAAA
>JAAWKM010000258.1 GCA_022797375.1 Lachnospiraceae bacterium | reverse complement strand
AACTGGAAATAGTGTGAAAAATGATTCTAAGACAGCAAAAAACGCTGTCTGACAATCATTACAATTTCACACAAGAAAAATGCAAAAACAGCATTTTTCGTTACTATTTGTGCCGTGCAAAGCACGGCATGGGGATTTTTATGAAACGGACATGGATACAGGCACTGGCAGGCTTGCTTTTTCATTTAAAATGGGGTATATTGATGTACGAATAAAATTTTTAGTCTTTTTTTAGAAAAAATTGCGAAAAATACACAGGTTTTTCTATAAAGGATTATATACAAAAAAAAAAAATTATGATAACATAAACTATAAGTGCATACCGGGGAGCTTCCTTAAAACAGGAGGCAGTATGGACAAAATAAACATTACAATGAAGGAATTGCCACTTTCAGAAAGGCCATATGAGAAGTGTATGCAATATGGTGCAGAATCGCTTTCAGATGCAGAACTTCTTGCGGTTGTAATACGTACAGGCGGAAGAGGTGAAAGGGCTACAGAACTTGCAGCACGGGTTATTAACAGTGCACCTGGCAAAAGGATAGGCGGGCTTTTCCATATGTCATTAAGCCAGTTGTCAGAAATACGTGGTATCGGCAGGGTTAAAGCTGTGCAGCTTAAATGTCTTACAGAGATAACAAAACGTATGATGGTACAAGGAATTTCAAAAGGGCAGCTTTTATGTACAGAGCCAGGGAAGATAGCAGCATATTTTATGCCTAAAATGAAATTTCTCGAATGTGAGCAGGTCAGGCTGCTTGTACTAAATGGCAGGAATGTACTTGAACATGAAGTTATAATATCAAATGGCTCATTTAATTCTGCAGTGGCATCACCACGCGAAGTGTTCTATAATGCGTTGAAATATAAGGCTGTATCAGTAATAGTATTACATAACCATCCGTCAGGCGACCCTTCACCAAGCCGGGAGGACATCCTGCTTACAAAAAGGCTGTCAGATACAGGCGGAATGGTTGGTATTCCTTTGCTTGACCATATAATTATCGGGGATAACCGTTATGTAAGCATGAAAGAGAGCGGTTATGGGCTTTAGTGCCAGCCCCGCCTGGAAGGAGAATTTTAATGTCACAAAAGACTTATGGTATAGATTTTGGGACAGGTACCATTAAAGTATATAAAAAAGGGCAGGGCATAATACTGCTTGAAAGGAATGTTGTAGCTACTGTTGGCAGTGGGAAAAGACCAGTGGCAATAGGCGAGAAAGCCTATGAGATGTACGAAAAAGCACCTCCAAGCATAAATGTCACATTTCCACTAAGCCATGGGGTGATTTCAGAACTTAAGGATATGACTGCACTCTGGAACTTTATGCTTTCAGCGCTTGCAGGGCATAAAAAGTTTAAAGGTGGTGAGTTTTATATTGCTGTGCCAGCAGATATTACTGAGGTTGAGAAGAAAGCATATTCACAGATAATATCTGAAGGTGAATCTAAGCCACGGCATATTTTCCTTGTAGACAAGCCGGTTGCTGATGCATATGGCCTCGGAATAGATGTGGCTAAAACGCACGGAAGCCTTATTGTCAATATAGGGGCAGATACTACTGAGATATCAATAATTTCACTTGGCGGTATAGTTTTTACAAAGCTGCTTCCTTATGGTGGCAATTATTTTGACAACCAGATTATTAAATATGCAAGAAAAGAATACAATTTTGTTATAGGCAGGAAAACAGCGGAAATAATAAAAAAGGCACTTGTGTCAGCAGTTCCGCATGATGGCAGTTTAAAGATTGCCGGCCGGGATATATTAAAAGGGCTTCCAGGGGAAATATGTCTTTCATCACAGGAGATTTATCCACTGGTGGAAGATGTGTTCTATATAATATCTTCTTCTGTGAAGTCAATGCTTGAAAGGACACCACCAGAAATTTCACAGGAGATATTACATACGGGTTTATACCTTACAGGTGCATCATCATGGATTAAAGGCCTTGATACACTTATTGAAAAGGAGACGCACATAAAAGCCAATACAACAAAGGATGCACAGAAAACGGTAGCAGAAGGGCTTGGTTACCTTGCAGGGCATTCCAGGACTGCAGCGTCTTATTTATCCCGGTTAAAATAAGCGGAAATTTATGCCATATAAAATATGGCATGGGGACTAATGGAGGATACCAGAATTAATGCGTAAAAGGACAAAAATTACTATAGACCCTAAATATATTCTTATAATAATAGTTGCTGTATGTGTTGTGCTTATGGTTGTTTCTTTTAAATTCCAGGATAAAATGGAGCCTGTACGTTCAGTTGCGGGCAATATTATTACACCTATGCAGAATGGCATAAACAGGGTAGGTACAAAGATAGCAGAGCAGATGGATTATATTACGACTATGAAAGAGCTTGTAAAGGAAAATAAGGACCTTAAATCACAGCTGGACAAAGTATCGGCTGAGAACAGGCTATTACAGCAGGATAAATATGAATTGGAGAATTTCAGGAAACTTTACGACCTGGGAGAGCAGTATGCAAGTTATCCTAAGGTGGCGGCACGTGTTATAAGCAGCGGCAATGACAACTGGTACAGTACATTTATAATAGATAAGGGTTCAGATGACGGGCTTGCTGTAAATATGAATGTAATAGCAGGTGACGGGCTTGTTGGCATAGTTATAGAAGTTAATAATTCTTATTCCAGGGTACGTTCGATTATTGATGATTCAAGCAATGTTGCCGGCA
>JAAWKM010000257.1 GCA_022797375.1 Lachnospiraceae bacterium | reverse complement strand
CTGTCTAACAATCATTACAATTTCACACAAGAAAAATGCAAAAACAGCATTTTTCATTACTATTTGTGCCATGCAAAGCACGGCATGGGGATTTTTATGGAACGGGCGTGATGACAAAGCAGAAGCAGCATAACAGATACCAGTAATCCGTTATGCTGCCTGCTTATTTAAAATTATAAAAATTACCATGAAGAATGGTAATACTGGTTACGGTATTTATTAGGTGTTATACCTACTGCTTTTTTAAATGTCTGTATAAAATGGCTTTGTGAAGAGAAAGCCAGATAATTGGCAATATCAATAAGGCTGTAATCAGAATATTTAAGCAGGTTTTCTGATTTTTCTATTTTCTTTTCTAAAATATAGTCACTAATTGAAATTCCAAGTTCTTTTTTAAACAGCCTTGACAGGTAACTTGCGGAAAGTCCTGTATATTCAGAAAGAACCTGTACTGTAATCCTTGTATTTAAGTGGCTGTAAATAAAATTCATGCAGATAACAACAGGCTTCGATATGGCATTGCTTTTCTTGACAAGAGCCATTTTTCCAGTAAAGTCAAGAGCCATGCTGTGGTGTAACTGTGAAATTGCTTCTACAGATGTACAGGAATCCATTTTTAGAATATAAAAATCGCTTAAACGGTACGCCTGTTCTAATTCCATCCCAGATGTTACACACTGTCTTGTAATCATGGCTACTGTAATAACAAAATGGTATTTTAGGTTTGTTAAATTATTTGTAGAAAGAATCCCCATACCTTCTGGATTTGTAAATGTGTCCTGCCTGCAGTTCTCCTGTACAAAATCCATATCACCAGAACTGACAGCATGGTAAAATGAATATTCCTCTTCTAATGGGCGGTGTGCTACTGCTTCTTCATTTTTCAGCAGTTCCTGCTCATACCATTCTTTTCGTAAATTCATGTATTTTTCCTTTCAGTTTTATCCTTGTCAGCAGTTTTAAAAAATAAAAAATTTGTATAATTATTTTTTTGTATAATTATTATATCATGATTTTGATATTTTTGCACATAGTTTTGTATTCTGTTAAAAGTAAAGAGTTTATAATTAATTATACTTAAAATGTAGTTGCATATTAGATTTATTGCGCCAGACAGGTGTAAGGCCTGGTATGGCAGGCTGCGGTAGCAGCATTTTGGGGAAATGACGGAGAAAGATTCCAGATTTCCTTTGGCTTTACAGGAGGCATTAATGTGAAAAATTATATGTGGAAGTTTTTTCACATGACAGCTTTGTGTATGTGCGTTGCTTTGCACAAAGCTGTTTATGCGCACAAAGCAGCGCAGAAATGGGGATTTATATGAGAAAAAATTTATTAAAAAGTGCTGCCGCTGCTTTAGCAGTGGTAATGGCAGTACCATCTGTCCCAATTCCAGCACAGGCAGCAGTAAAATTATCTGTGTCAGATTGTGTCCTTTCAATAGGGGATAAACTTGACATTGATATTAATGGTGCAAAAGAAAAAAGCGGCAAATACAAATCATCAAAGAAAAAATTTGCAACGGTTACAAAAGATGGTGTTGTAACTGCGAAAAAAGCAGGAAATACCAAAATAACATGGAAAAAAGGCAGTAAAAAGTACACATGCAAAGTAAAAGTAGTAAAGGCGCCTGTTTTAAACAAAACAAAGCTGGAAGTTAAAACAGGCAAGAAGGAAACAATAACTGTTAATAAATATGGTAATAAAAAATTAACAGTTAAATGGACTTCATCGGATGAAAAAGTGGCAAAAGTAAGTAGTGGTAAAATTACAGGCATATCCAAAGGAAAAGCAGTAATTAAGGCAAAAATAAAAGGCTATAATAAAACATGGACAAGAAAAGTAAATGTAACTGTAAAGGATAACAGCAGCACTGCAACAGATACACCTGATGCAACAAAGACACCTGATATCCCAGTACAGCCAGGAGTAACAGAAGCACCTGGCATAACGCCGGCACCAGGTACAACAGAAGTGCCAGGGGTATCAGCAGCACCAGGGGCAACAGAGACACCAGGGGCATCAGCAGCACCAGGGGCAACAGGAACGCCAGGAGCAACAGAAACACCAGCACCAACAGCTTATCCAGGAGGCGGCCTGGTAATTCCTCCGTCTTCTACAACATCACCAGTAGATGAAACCCATAAAGGATATACACTTAAATGGGAAGAACAGTTTAATGGCACTTCATTAAACAGGAATGACTGGAACGTTGAACTGCATGAGCCTGGATGGGTAAATAATGAATTACAGGAATATGTGGATTCAGAAAAAAATATTTATGTTAAAGATGGCAATCTTGTATTAAAGCCTGTAAAAACTGTTGGAAGTGATGGCAAAGTTTCTTATACATCAGGAAGGATAAATACACAGAATAAACATAACTTTAAGTATGGTCTTTTTGAGGCAAGAGTTAAAGTGCCAGCAGGACAGGGATTTTTACCTGCATTCTGGATGATGCCTGCTAATGAGAACCTTTATGGGCAGTGGCCAAGATGTGGTGAAATTGATATTATGGAAGTCCTTGGTAATGAAACCAAGACTTCATATGGTACAATACACTATGGCAACCCTCACAGTGAAAGCCAGGGCAAGCATACATTGGAAAAGGGTGATTTTTCTGATGAATACCATACATTTAGTGTAGAATGGGAACCAGGAAAAATTAACTGGTATGTAGATGGCAAACTTATGCATACAGAAAATGACTGGTATTCTGCAA
>JAAWKM010000059.1 GCA_022797375.1 Lachnospiraceae bacterium | reverse complement strand
CGGCACAAATAGTAATGAAAAATGCTGTTTTTGCATTTTTTCTGTGTGAAATTGTAATGATTGTCAGACAGCGTTTTTTGCTGTCTTATAATCATTTTTCACACTATCCTCCATATCCTAAAAAATTATATTACCTTGCAATTTACATCTGGCAGTCCTACCTGCAGTCCAGTATTTTAAATTGTATGTTTCCATACATACCATTTATATCAGGGACATATAATATATCTAATTCATATCCGCACATCCCGTTTTTCATAGACTGCCATGCATCATGTCCATACCGGGTACATACTGCATTTCCTGTACATCTTTCTGCATTAAAATCAACTGCATCAAATACCCTTCCACCGTCCTCAAGTTTAAGCCTGGCAATCTGGTTTTCCTTTCCACACATATGTACAGATTTTACAATAACGCCACGCTTTGCAAAAACAGCCCTGCTGTTGGCTTCACCAAACGGTTCAAGCCACTTAAGCTGCGTGACCAGTTCCTGGCTTACATCTGCCAGTTTTACTTCTTTGTCAAATACAACTTTTTCTATAAGTTCATCTGGTGACAGTTTGCACTGTCTGTTTAAAGTGCTACGGAATTTATCAAGATTTTCTTCTGGAAGTGAAAATCCTGCTGCCATTGCATGTCCTCCAAATTCAGTTAAAAGTTCCTGGCATTTCATTAATTCCGACTGCATATGGTAACCTGGCACAGAACGCCCTGAACCTTTTAAGCCCCGTTCGGCTTTTGTAAGTATATATACAGGACGGTAATATTTTTCGCGCACCCTGCCTGCCACAATTCCCGCCACGCTTTCATGGCAGTTTTCAAGATAAATAACAAGCACTGGTTCTTTTTGTATATCAAAACTCCTAGCCTGCCTGTCTGCTTCTATTTCAGCCCTGGCTGTCATAGACTTTCTCTCTTCATTATAATTAACAAGTTCCTGTGCACGTGTTACAGCATCTTCTTCATTATCTGCAAGCAGAAGTTCCATTCCCTTTGCTGCATCTGAAAGCCTGCCTGCTGCATTAATACATGGCCCTATCCTGAAACCAAGGTCTCCTGCATAAATATCCCTGTCAAGCTGCAGTTCATTTAAAAGCGCATTCATTCCTTTATTCTTCAGAATACTCCTGTCTGAGAGCAGTTTAAGCCCGTTGCTGACAATAATCCTGTTTTCATCTGACAGTGGCACCACATCGCATACTGTAGCTACCGCAGCAAATGGAAGCAGTTCCTCAATATAACTTTTATTATTTTCCTGTTCAAATATATAACTTAAAATCTTATATGCCACCCCTGCACCACACAATTGTGGAAATGGATAATTACATTCTGGCTGCTTTGGGTTTACAACTGCATCTGCTACAGGAATAACAGGCACTCCATCCTCTGCTGGTACTTCATGGTGGTCTGTAAGAATATATGTTATACCAAGTTCCTTTGCGCGGAGTGCTGCATCTGTTGCTGAAATGCCATTATCACATGTAATAATAGTACCAGCCCCATCAGAGTATGCTTCATCAACCATATAACTGCGTATACCATAACCATCCTTTACACGGTGTGGGATTCTGTAATCTGCATTCCCTCCCAGCATGGAAATCCCCTTAACTAATATATATGTAGACATTATCCCATCAACATCATAATCGCCAATCACCCTGGTTTTTATGCCTTTTGTTATAGAATCCTTTAACAAGCCAGCCGCCCTGGCAAGACCTTTCATAAGTTCCGGCTTATACATAAGCTCTAAATCTGGAAAAAGATACTTGTCCATTGCCTCCCATGTATACAATCCCCTTTTAACAAGAACTTCCGCAAATATTTCTGTTACATTATAACGTGATGCAATCTTAGCAAGGTCAGCATTGCATCTTTTACTTACCCATCGTTTCAAAACACTTTCCTCTCCTTTGTTTATTTCAGTTTATATTATAACATATTAACATCCTGTTTCCATATATAAATAACAGAAATTGCCCCCTGTTTCTTATATAAATTGCAGAAACAGGGGGCATACAATTACTGTTCTTTTAATTTACTATTATAAATTTTGTGGTAAACTTCATCAATCTTTGTTTCATCAAGACTGGTTTCCAGGAAAAATTCTATTGCATAGAGTGCCTGTGCGACAAGCATTTCAAGCCCGTTCACACCAATCATTCCAAGTTCTTTTGCCTGTGCGGCAAGTTTAGTTTCAAGCGGGTTATAAATAACATCTGCCACTGCCTTACACCCAGGGAATTTCTGTAAATCAACAGGGCTTACGTCACATTTTGGATACATCCCGGCAGGACTTGTATTAACAATTATATCTGCATCTGTATGTTTTGCAAAACATTCATCATATGTTATTGCTGTTTCTGTCTTTATAATATCCACAATAACAATGCTGCCTGCGCCCATCTTCTTAAGCACTGCCACAACAGCTTTGGAAGCGCCGCCATCGCCAAGTACAACACATTTTTTACCAGAAGGGTTGATATTATGCTTGTTTAGCATATACATAAATCCTGAAAAATCTGTATTATGCCCATAAAGCTTCCCATCTTTGTTGACAATAGTATTAACTGCTCCTATGGCTTTTGCATTATCATCCATCTCATAGAGAAAAGGTATAACATCCCTTTTATAAGGGATTGTTACATTAATTGCTTTAAAATCATGCTTTTCCATAAAACCTTTAAACTCTTCTTTGCTTAGAGGATGTATATCATATGTGTAATCTGTGAGCATCTCATGTATTTCTTTAGAATAGCTGTGCCCTAATTTCTCACCAATTAAACCGTAATCCATAATTCATGCCCTTTCTGCTATTTTATTCTGCATATCCCTGCGGATGTGCCTTATGCCATTTCCACGCAGATGCAATAATTTCCTCAAGGCTTGCATGTACAGGGTTCCATCCAAGGATTTTCCTGGCTTTTTCACTTGATGCAATAAGCTTTGCAGGGTCTCCGCCACGCCGTGGTGATTCCACTGCTGGTATTGGATGTCCTGTAACTTTACGTGCTGTTTCTATAACCTCTTTAACTGTAAAGCCTACACCATTTCCAAGATTAAATACATCACTTTTGCCACCATTAACAAGGTATTTTACTGCTAGTATATGTGCCTGTGCAAGGTCTGTAACATGGATGTAATCTCTTACACATGTGCCATCTTTTGTATCATAATCCGTACCAAATATACTTACTGACTCTCTCTGGTTATTTGGAACTTGCAGAATAAGCGGGATAAGATGTGTTTCAGGGTTATGTGCTTCGCCAATTTCACCACTTTCATCTGCACCACATGCATTAAAGTATCTGAGCGCAACATAACGCAGCCCATGTGCAACATCTGTCCATTTCATCATTTTTTCCATAGAAAGCTTTGTTTCACCATATGGGTTAGTTGGTTCTGTTTTATCTGTTTCAAGAATAGGTATACTCTCTGGTTCACCATATGTTGCTGCTGTTGATGAAAATACTATTTTATCAACGCCATGTGCCACCATGCTTTCAAGCAGCACTTTTGTACCATAAAGGTTATTATCGTAATATTTAAGAGGGTTTGTCATGCTTTCACCTACAAGTGAATTAGCAGCAAAATGTATAACAGCATCTATCTTTTCATTGTCAAAAATGCTATCTACAAATTCCCTGTTACGTATATCACCCTCATAAAATACTGCCTTTTTGTTCACTGCCTCAATATGGCCCGTTTCAAGGTTATCAGCAATAACAACTTCTTCACCTGCCTTTACAAGTTCACTTACAGTATGTGAACCAATATAGCCAGCACCGCCTAATACTAAAATCTTCATAACAAATTCCTCCATTTCTTTATTTTAATTGCAAATGCAATTTATTCTTGTGGGTTTAACACTTTTCTAACATTTTACTGGTTTATAATCCCTTATAACTTTTAATGCAGGAAGCGCATTGCCATTATAGTCAAATAATGCCTGGTTCGCCCACTCATTCCCACATGGGCCAGGGTCTTTTATATATTCAAGAGCCTCTTTCGTTGCCCATCCTGAACCATGTACAGGTATCCAGGCCGGTTCCCAGTAATAAAAGCCTGCGCCAAGACCACCAGGCACTTTGCAAATCCTGTCAAGCAGGTCTTTCATAAAATCCGCCTGCCCTTCTTTAGTCATAGGATATTCTATCTTGTCAACAAGCTCCTGTCTTGTAGCCATTCCCTTACGCTCTTCATCACCAAGCTTTTCATAATCCTTATAGTCTTCCATTGTAAAGCCCATAGAAACCTCAGCTACAATTAATTCCTTGCCATAACGTTTTGCAATATCTGCCATATTGGCACTTAAATCATCAAGTGTCCCATGCCAGAAAGGATAATATGAAAGCCCTATTACATCAAAATCTTCACCACGTTTTATATAATTATCAAACCAGCGGCGGTATAATTCATTATTGCCACCATTATCAAGGTGTATCATTGTCTTTATGCCAGTGTCCGCTGCCTTGACAGCACGTATTCCTGCACTGGTAAAACGTGCAAGGTTATCATATTCTGGCATACGTCCAAGGGAAGCCGCAATATTTTCATCAAAAATCTGTCCATCTGGCCATAACATTCCATTAGATAGTTCATTTCCTGTCTGTACCATATCTGGCAGACATCCGTTTTCTTTGCAAATATCCAGGATTTCAGTTGTATAATCATACACAGCCTGCTCAAGCTGGCCTGCATCCATATTTTCCCATGCCTTTGGCTTAAACTGTTTTCCAGGGTCAGCCCAGAAATCACTATAATGAAAATCAAGTAATATCTTCATTCCATGTGCCTTTGCCCTTTTTGCAAGTTTAAGCATTGTCCTGGTATCATTAGTGCCCGCACCATAAGGCCTGCCCTGCCCGTCATATGGGTTATTCCACAGCCTTATACGTACTGCATTAGTGCCATATGACTTAAGTATATCAAATAAGTCACCCTCTTTTCCATAGTCGTAGTATTTTACACCACAGTTTTCTAACTCTTCGAGAGTGGAAATATCCATTCCTTTTATAAATGTATCCATAAAAATCCCCCTGCCATATCTGGCGTTTTAAATAATATAGCCTGCGTATCTGTTTCTATATATTTACAGGTTTTTGTCTATCTTGTAGACTCTTTAAGTTCTACTTTATATCCTAAATAATTAATTTCTTTTACCTTAATACCATCAAGAATATCTATAAGTGTTTTGCATGCTGTCCTTCCGATTTCTCTTACATCAAATGAGAGTGATGTAATTGCAGGGACATTATGTTTAAGAAGCATACTGTCAAAAAATGATGCTATTTTAATATCAGCAGGAACTTCTATATTTTCTCTTCTGAGTTTATTCAGTACAACAGAGCATATTGCGTCATCCATGCAGATTATACAGTCTGCACCATGCAGAAATATATTGTCAACAGACCTTTCAATCATTATAGAATTATCCTGGTCAAGATATATAAGCCCCTGTGGAATATTTTCATCTAACTCTTTATATGCCGCCTTATAACCATTTATACGGCTTGATGTAACCATATGTGCTTTGCTGCCGCCTATAACAGCTATACGTTTAAGGTTTTTCATAAGCAGCATTAAAGTGAGTTCTTTACATCCCTCAAAATGGTTATGTTCTATCTGGATAACATTATTATATCCAGACATTCCAATAACTACAAATGGGAATTCCTGTTTTAAAAGCAGTTTTACTGCTTCGTCTTCTATAAGAGTACGCATAAGTATAACACCATCTACTTTGCTGTTAGATACTATGCGTTCCAGCTGCCCTAAATCACTATTATTGCAAACTGTTAAAATTATATCATATCCATATAATGATGCCATTTCCTGAAGGCCTACAAGACAGTTCTGGAAATATGACATGTCTTCAATACCATAATCAGAGGGCATAACAACACCTATATTATATGTTTTCGATTTTGCAAGCCCCTGTGCTATAACATTCGGCTTGTAATTATTCTCTTCCATATAAGTTTTTACACGCTGCCTTGTGGCTTCACTTATACGTCCTTTTCCTGATATAGCCCTTGAAACTGTAGTCTTGGATATTCCAAGATTTTCTGCTATATCTGCTATTGTAATACTTTTATTCACTTTACCATCTCCTGGGCCAGCCTTATTGCGCAAACGGTTGCTCTATAAATAATTTACCAACTTTCTATAAATAAGTCAAGGGGAAATATATTTTTTACACATCCGTTTCATAAAAATTCCAGTTATTTTGTGCTAGGAAACGGACGCAGGGTTTGTCCAGGCTGGTATTATTCCATTCCAGAGCACGCTTCCGCTACATCAGCCCACACAACGGCGCATAAAATCTGAAAAAACCAGATTCAAACGCCGGCGGGGCTGAAGTGCTTCTGTCATGGAATAATATCCAGCCTGGACAAACCCTGCTGTCTTCTGGCAGACCCAGAATTATAACTGGAAACTTTATTGTGTACTAAATTATTCAGATAAACGGAAAATGCTGTGATATTATTTATATAATGGTAAATGTGACAAATACTGTTATGTGGTATGTGGAAGCTATCACTACAAATTCACAATAAAAACCAGAATAATAAGATGGCTGGGTATATATTACCGGTTTTGCCAGAAGACAGCAGGTTCCATATGCCAGGGATTAATTTTATTCCATGACAGGTGCACTTTAACCCCGTCGGCATTTAAGCCCCTGTGTGGCAGAAGAAACATAAGTTTCTTTTGGTATGCAGGGGCTTTATGTGCCGCTGCGTGGGTTACCGTAGCGCAAGCGTGCCCTGGAGTGGAATAAAATTAATCCCTGGCACTGGAAAACCTGCGTCCATCTCCCAGTACAGGATAACTGGGATTTTTATGAAACGGACGTGCATAGATTTCTATATTATAATTTTAATTATTAAAATCTGGTAATATTATACAGTCACCCTCGTATATTTTATCGGAATTTTTTATATTATTTGCTTTCATTACCTTATCAAGATAATAAAATGAATGATACTGTTTCCACACAATCTGGCTTAATGTATCACCCGCATTTACAATATAGCTGTCATATTTTCCATTATATGTACTTGCCTTTTTTGCATTACCACTATTATCCCCGCCATTAGTCTTGCTGGCAGTTTTTTTATTATTACTGTTGTTACTCTTGCTGCTGGTATTTTTATCTTTACTGGCTGGCTGCCTGGATGGGGCAGCTGTCACGCTGTCACCTGTATTATCTGTAATCTTATTATTTGTATCCTTACTGTCTGTATTTATATTTCCTTTTTCTGGACTAATATCACTGTTGTCTTCACTTTTATTACTTGAATTATTCTTATCTTGTCCACCAGCTTTCTTGTTTTTAGCCTTTCCGCCGCCTTCTTCTTTTATTGAACTCCCGTCTGTCATAACAGCTTGTACCATATTGCTGCCTATATAACCTTCTACTGCTGCCACTGTCTCTTCAAGGTATTTTATCTTGTCCATGCTTTTATGCAAAAGGCCTCCAACAGCAACAAGCATAATAAACATAGCTGCTATTGTTGCATAACCTATATGTTTTGTTTTAATTACTTTCACATCTTCTTTTTCTTTTATAACAGTCCGCATATTCTCAGTCACATCATCTTTGTATGCAGCCTCTATGCTTCTCTTGCCTTTTCCTCTTAACATATATTCCTGCATCTGTGGATTTTTTTCATAATAAACCACAAAACCTGGCTGTTCAGACAGGCCTCCACTGTTCCATACGAAAATCTTCTCTTCTTTTTCTGACATATCCGTTACATATAACATCTTACCATTTTCGCTAAAAAACTTCCCATGTATCTGCTTTACTGAAACATCTGCCCTGCTGTTCCACATGCTTACACCACAGCCCCATCCAAGTATCTGCGCACCAGGAAAACACTCATTCATTTCTTCATACACCTGGTTCCATTTATTAGCAGTAAGCCCTTTAGGCCCTTCCATAATATCACATTGTACTTGTATTGCACCATAGAGAAATACACAGCCTGATGCCTGCTCCCTGCCCTTTTTGCCAAGAAATACAACTATTGCTTTCTCCTGTTTTTCAGTAAATATCTGGTGTATATATGTCATTACATAATCTTCTATGTATATTTTAAGACCCCCATTTGTTTCACCAATCTGCCTTATATTTTCTGGCAGATGGCTGTATACATACTCCTTATGCGCTGACTCTTTAGCATACTCGCCTAAATTACCAAATCTGTTATTTTCCATTCCGCATGCAACCCTTTCTGACAAATATATTTCCTATACAAAAATTTCCTAGAGCTAACCGGATTTACCCGCCATTTATATCCAGGAACTTTATCCCGCTGGGATAAACAAAGGATGCAGAAATTGTAACACTGTAAATATGCCATTTTTGTCGAAAACAGGACAGGCATATATATATCTTGGCACTAAAATTCGACTTACATATATCTGGTTTAAAATATACTTCTCCAGACATCCCTTTTGTTGCAACTTGCCAGGAAGATATTCATAACTTTTAACTATTTTCCCATTGTAAACACACAAAAGAAAAGCACTTGGATTTCTCCAAGTGCCAAATACCTTTTCCAAAAAACCACAATTAATAATATTCTTAGCCAAGCGGATATCCGCAATCTGCTACGCTACTTGCCAATTTGCATTTAATTCTAATATAAAAACTTATCCTGGCTTTACCAGATAAAATAGGCAACGGCCAGACGGCTTACATTATTTAACAAAAGAGAATGAACAATTTGTAATATCAATATTAATTTTTGCTGTACCTTCTCCACTTTTATAATTGTAGTTTGCACTGCTGTTACTATATGCTGGCCACTCACCAGGGACAGAAAATGCACAACAGGAGATTTTTGTATTAATGTTAAAATCCTTATTTTTATTTATATCCAGTGAACCTGAACCAAAGCTTCCTATGTAGTTTAATGTCTTATTATAACCAGACGGAAGTTTTACAGATACTGCTCCCTGCTTGTTTTTTACAGTAATATTGGAGTTGGCTGCCTGCAGGCCCACGCCTGCCTTTTTGGAAATACATTTGATATGTTTATAGGCCTGGTCTGGAATATAAATTTTAACACGGTTATCCCAGCCTTTTACATCTTTTTTCTTAGCTTTAACATTAATTTTAAAGACCCCGCCATTTGTTTCAGTAGTTACAGTAAACTTGCTGTTATCATAATCATAACTGTACTGCCCGTCACTAGATAACTTGACATCTACATTAACATTTTCAGCAATAACCACCAGCTTATTTACTGTAGCAGCGGTAGCCGTACTAGTCTGCGCCGCAAATATTAACTGGGTTAAAAACATCATACAAAATGCTATAACAGTTACTCTTTTTAACTTTCCCAATTATATCCCCCCTTCTTGATATTATGGTTTATTGGATTGTTTATATTTTACCACAAAAACAGATATAACTTTATTAAACTTTGTTTAAAGTTTAGTATTGTTAAACCGTTTATTTGCAGGATTTACAAGCTTTTTTGGTAAATCCCGGAATATAAAAAGCATACTAAGCAACAGATAAAATGCTTTTTTGGTAAGACATGGTAACAGTCCAGCCTTCCATAAAAATGCGAAGATTTTTGACATGCTTTTCGTCAAAAATATGAGTTTTACAGTGCCATTTTGCACATTTTATGTGCAAAATGTGTACATAACCAGTGCTGAAAGCACTGCTTTGTTACTATTAAGCCGTAAGGCTTAATAGTAACAAAACATGATAACCGGAAATTATCCTGTCTTAAATTCCCTTATGGGAATAAAATGTTGTTACAGGGGGCATACTTAGGCATATAACAAAAAGGAAGGCTTAAATCATATGTCAATTATATCAAGTGAAATAAAGTATTTTAATATATACCGTTCTGTGTCCTTTCCAAAGTTTGTAAACATGGTAAACAAACATTATGAAGAATGTTACAGCCATAACCAGAACATAGTATTCCTGTGCATTGGCTCTGACCGTGCTACTGGTGACTGTCTTGGCCCTATTACTGGCCATCTGCTTATGAAGAAAAGGAAAAACCTGCCTGTTTTTGGCACGCTTGCATCACCTGTACACGCCCAGAACCTTAGCAAGACAATTGATTTTATATATGATACAATTTCAAAGCCATATATTATTGCTATAGACGCATCACTTGGAGTGCGGCAGCATATCGGCCATGTCACATCTGGCACTGGCCCTCTTTCTCCAGGAATAGGTGTTAATAAAAAACTCCCCTGTGTAGGGGATGCTTTTATTACAGGAATAGTTAACGCCTCAAATTCCAACAGCCACTTAACACTACAGACAACAAAGCTTTCTACAGTAGTAGACCTTGCAGAATTTATTGCACATGGTATTTTAAAAGCAACTGAAAAAAGAACAGAATTACATGTCTGTTCTTCCTTCCAGTGCCCTGTATAAAGTTACTTCATCAATATATTCAAGGTCGCCGCCTGCAGGCACACCACTTGCAATGCGGCTTACCTTTATTCCAAGAGGCTTTACAAGCTTGCTGATATAAGTAGCAGTAGTATCACCTTCAAGTGTTTTATTAGTTGCAACTATAACTTCATCTACATCTTCATGCAGCCTTGCCATAAGTTCCCTTAGCCTGATATCGTCTGGCCCTGTTCCATTCATTGGTGAAATTGCACCATGCAGTACATGGTATACACCCTCATATTTGCCAGTTTTTTCATAAGCCGCAAGGTCTCTCGGGTTCTCAACTACCATTATATATTTATGGTTCCTTTGCGGGCTTGCACAGACCGGACATATTTCGTTATCTGTATATGTACAACATTCCTTACAGTAACGCACCTTTGCCCTTGCATTTGTCATAGCGCCCGCAAGTGCCACAACTTGTTCCTGTGGCATATTAATTATATGGAAAGCAAGCCTTTGTGCAGACTTAGCCCCTATTCCCGGAAGCTTTGAAAGCTGCTCTACAAGACTGCTAATTTGCGAACTATAAAATTCCATACCCATGCCCCGCTAAAATAAACCATTAAGCCCGCCAAGGCCTCCAAGACCACCTGTAAGCTGCTGCATCATTGCTGCATTTTCTTCTTCCATCTTGCGGAGTGCTTCATTAGTGGCTGCCACTATTAAATCTTCAAGCATCTCTATATCATCAGGGTCAACAACTTCTGGTGAAAGCTTTACAGAAAGAACTTCCTTTTTACCTGAAACTTTGACAGTGACAGCACCACCTCCTGCAGCTGCCTCCCATTCTTTATCCTCAAACTCTTTGGCTCTTTCCTCCATCTGCTTCTGCATACGCTGTGCCTGCTTCATAAGATTATTCATATTGCCAGGCATTGCACCTCCTGGAAAACCTCCACGTCTTGCCATTACTAAATCCTCCATTTATATTTTATTTATATTCTATTCCATCAAAGTGGATTATTTGTGACAAATCAGTAAATTGTAAGTCAGTTTCTTCTGTCACAGTCCTTGTTTCTATTGTAGTCTCCTTCCCTGTTACGTTGGCTATAATAGTTTTAAGGGCTTCAAGCTGCCTGCTGTCATCCTGTTTAAAATATGCCTCCTCCACAGGGTCTGTGAACTGTAATACCAGTGTACCGCTTTCTGATACAAGCCTTTTTGCATTAAACAGCATATCCTGCTCTACCCTGCCACAATGCTGTAATATTTTATTCCAGTTCCTGATTATCTCTTTTATATCTTCTGTGACAGCTTTCTGTAAAACTTTCTCTTTATCATATTTTTCCTGTTCCCTGCTGCTAATACCTGAGGAAGTTTTCTGTGTACTTCCTTCTGGCTGTGTACCTGCTGCCATAATGCCATTTTCCATTATTCCACTTAACTGTTTTTCAAGTACCACAAGCCTTGAAAGTACTGATGACAAGTCCTGTGCTGCATCCATCTGTGGCTTGCAGAGTTTTATAAAACAGATTTCTGCTAATACACGTTTCTGTGAAGCATACCTTATCTGTCCTGATAGTTCTGACAATATATATATATATCTTGTTAAAACATCTGCATCCGTTTTAGCAGCATCTTCCTGCATATTTAAAAGCTGTTCACTTGAAACATCTATAATGCCTTCACCGCCGCCTGGGCAGCCTGTTATAAGCAGGTTCCTTAAATACCATATAAATTCCGTTACAAACTGGCTTAAATTCCTGCCTGCCGCCATCATGTCATCAATAAGTTTTATACAGCCTGTAACATCAGATTTTATAATATAATTAAACATCTGGCTGTATACACCCATGTCAACTGCACCAAGCACATCAAGAGTGTTGTCATAAGACAGTTTCTGCCCTGGATAGAAAGCAATACACTGGTCAAGCAGGCTTAATGCATCCCTTAATGAACCCTCTGCTGCCTTTGCTATATAGCGTAGTGCCTCCTCCTCTGCTTCTATGCCTTCTTTATCCATAAGTTCCCTTAACCTGCCTGCTATGGTATCTACGGATATTCTTTTAAAGTCATACCTCTGGCATCTTGACAGTATCGTAATTGGTATTTTATGTGCTTCTGTTGTTGCAAGTATAAATATTACATAAGACGGAGGCTCTTCTAATGTCTTTAAGAGCGCATTAAATGCACCTGTAGAAAGCATATGGACTTCATCTATAATATATACCTTATACTTGCCCTCTGCTGGTGAATACTGCACTTCCTCAATAATTTCCCTGATATTTGCGACGCCATTATTTGACGCCGCATCTATCTCTATTACATTCATGGAAGCCTGCCTGTTAATCTTCTGGCATGTACTGCACTTATTGCATGGGCTTCCATTCTCCGGGTTCTCACAGTTCACCGCCTTGGCAAGTATCTTAGCAACAGTAGTCTTTCCTGTGCCCCTTGTGCCACAGAAAAGATACGCATGGCTGGTACGCCCTGTCTGTATCTCATTTTTTAAAGTAGTAACAATATGTTCCTGCCCTTTTACATCTTCAAAACCTGATGGGCGGAACTTCCTGTATAACGCCATATATGACATAATTAATCACCAAATGAAATTCCAAGTCCCTTAGCTTCCCTTATGATAGAAGAATCCGGATTAACAGTTTTAAGCCTGCCAGCAACTTCACTAAGAGGCACAGGAATTACTTCATTATTTTTAATGCCTGCCATATAGCCAAATTTGCCTTCAATAATAAACCTTGCTGCTGCTGAGCCAAGCCTGCTTGAGATTACCCTGTCATATGGACATGGCTCACCGCCACGCTGTGTATGCCCTGGCACTGTAATACGTACTTCCTGCCCTGTCCTCTCCTCTATCTCCTTGCCAATTTTATATGATATTGATGGATAAGGGTTATCTTTATTCTTTGCCTTAAGCTCTTTTTTACTAAGTGCTGCATCCTCTTTTGAAATAGCACCTTCTGCAACTGCAAGTATAGAAAACCTCTTGCCCTGCCTGTTCCTTTTTTCAAGGGCTTTGACTATTGCATTAATATCATATGGAATCTCTGGAAGAAGAATTATATCCGCACCACCTGCAATTCCTGCATGGAGTGTAAGCCATCCAACCTTATGTCCCATAACTTCCACAATAAATACCCTGCCATGTGATGCAGCTGTAGTATGGATGCAGTCAATAGCATTAGTTGCAATATTTACTGCACTCTGGAAACCAAATGTAATATCAGTGCCCCAGATATCATTGTCAATAGTCTTTGGAAGTGTTACTACATTACAGCCCTCTTCACTAAGCAGGTTAGCTGTTTTATGTGTGCCATTGCCTCCAAGTATTACAAGGCAGTCAAGCCCCCACTTTTTATAGTTCTCTTTCATCGCCTTTACTTTATCAAGACCGTTCTCATCAGGCTCACGCATTTTCTTAAATGGCTGCCTTGAAGTACCAATAATCGTACCTCCTTCTGTAAGTATACCTGAAAAATCACTTGGCTTCATTTCCCTGTAATTACCATAGATAAGCCCTTTATATCCCTCTAAAATACCATATATCTTAACATCATCATATTTCTGGTACAAGGTCTTAGCTACACCTCTCATTGTTGCATTTAAACTCTGGCAGTCACCGCCACTTGTTAAAAATCCTACTTTCTTCATAAATCCCCGCCTTTCTGCAGGCTATAAAATACCTGCATAACATGACGCCTGGCCAAAATGTATTCTGGCCCTGGCATCATAACATTATGTAAACCAGTCTTTCTATATAGAAGACACCAGCTTTTGTCCAATTGGCATAATCCATGCTATGGATAGTAACAACCAGTGCCCTTATATTAATACTTCCTGCGTTTTTTTAATAACGCATCCTTTGGGATATTTTCAAGCTCTTGCTCCCTTTCTCTGGTATACCCCCATTTCCTGCCTGCCACCCTGGACACAATAATATATCCTGCTATGGCAACCAGTGCCACAATTATAATTACTGGCAGTGTAATAATTATTTTAACTTCCATATATCTTCATTGTATTGTGCTATTGTCCTGTCTGATGAGAAGAAACCTGCCTTTGCTATATTAACAAGCATCTTGCCAGCCCACTTCTCCCTGTCCTCATAGTCTGCAAGCACCTGTTCTTTAACTTTTATATAGTCTTTAAGGTCAAGCAGTGCCATAAACCAGTCTTTAGTCACAATCTCCATATAAAGCCTTATAAGGCTCTTTTTATTGCCAACTGCAAAAAGCTCTTTGCTTATAATAAAATCAACAAGCTTTGATATTTCTGCATCACTGTCATAAAGTTTTTCAGGTGAATAATCACTGTTTTTATAGCGCTCTATTACCTGGCTGCTTGATTCACCAAATATATAGATATTGTCATCACCTGTAAACTCATGTATTTCAACATTAGCACCATCATCAGTACCAAGAGTCACAGCACCATTTAACATAAACTTCATATTGCTTGTTCCGCTTGCTTCCTTTGATGCAAGGGAAATCTGCTCTGAAATATCAGCAGCAGGAATAACTTTCTCTGCATAAGTTACATTATAGTTTTCAAGCATTACAACACTAAGATACGGGCTCACATCAGGGTCATTTTTAATAACTTCTGACAGGCACAGTATAAGGTGTATAATATCCTTTGCTATTGTATAAGCAGGAGCTGCCTTTGCACCAAAAATCATTGTAACAGGCCTTTCAGGTTTTTTACCAGATTTTATCTGCATATATTTGTAAATAATATAAAGCGCATTCATCTGCTGGCGTTTATATTCATGCAGGCGCTTGACCTGTACATCAAAAATGGAATTTTCATCTATTTCAATGCCCTCTTTTGCAAGAAGGTATTCCTTAAATTCCCTCTTTTTAGCTGCCTTAATATCCAACAGTTTATCCAGCACTTCTTTGTCACCTGCAAACTGCATTAACTTCTCAAGCTCATCTGCATTTTTCTTATAGCCATCCCCAATCTTAGATGTAATAAAATCTGAAAGTTCATGGTTACAATGCAGAAGCCACCTTCTAAATGTTATGCCATTAGTTTTATTATTAAACTTATTTGGATAAATATCATAAAACGGCTTAAGTTCGCTGTTTTTCAGTATATCTGTATGGAGTGCCGCAACACCATTCACACTGAAACCATAATGTATGTCAATATGTGCCATATGCACCCTGTTTTCTTTGTCAATAATTGCAAGTGCAGGGTTACTGTGCTTCTCTTTAACCTTTACATCTAACATTTTAATAACAGGCATAAGGTGTGGCACAACTTTCTCTAAAAACCATATTGGCCATTTCTCAAGTGCTTCTGAAAGGATTGTATGGTTTGTATATGCACACATTTTTGATACTATATTAATAGCATCATCCATGCCAATTCCTCTCTTAAGCAGAAGCCTTATAAGTTCTGGAATAACCATTGTAGGATGTGTATCATTAATCTGCACAACAGCATAATCTGGCAGGTCATAAAGATTGCTTCCCTTTGCCAGTGCTTCATCAATAATAAGCTGCGCAGCATTGCTGGTCATAAAATACTGCTGGTAAATACGCAGAAGCTGCCCATTGTAATCACTGTCATCAGGATAAAGGAATAATGTAAGGTTTTTCCTTATATCATTTTTATCAAAATATATGCTTCCATCCTGTACTATATCTTCATCTACTGATTCAATATCAAAAAGCTTAAGCGTATTACATTTATTATCATATCCAGTAACATCAATTTCATACATAACAGACTGCACACGCAAATCCCCGAAAATTACAGTATAGCTTTTGTCTGTTTTCCTCAGCCAGCTCTGCCTTTTAATCCAAGGGTTCTTTACTTCTTTCTGGAGATTGTTTTCAAATTCCTGTTTAAAAAGCCCGAGATGGTAATTAAGGCCTATTCCGTCACCTGCAAGCCCAAGAGTAGCAATAGAATCAAGGAAACATGCTGCAAGACGTCCAAGACCGCCATTTCCAAGTGATGGTTCTGGCTCTGCTTCCTCTATTTCTGCCATGCTTTTACCATGGCGCTTTAAAGCAGCAGCAACATCATCATATATGCCTAAGTTTATAAGGTTATTGGAAAGAAGCTTGCCAATAAGGAACTCGGCTGAAATATAATACAGCTTTTTCTTTCCCTCAATCCTGCCACGCTTCTGCATAATATCCTTTGTAAACTCTAAAAGGGCATAATAAATTTCTTCATTACTTCCTTTTGATGCAATGTTTTCAATTTCATTCTCGTACATAATAAACCTCCATTAATTATAATAGCTTGTCTGGATAATAATTCCTTTTTTACCATCCATTATTATTGTATGACATTTATCTGACAAAATCAATCATTTTAAACCACAACCCTACGTCCGTTTCATAAAATTTCCAGTTATCTTGAGTTTGTGTAAAAACGGACGCAGGGTTTCCGTGTCCAGCTAAATTATTCCATTCCAGGGCACGTTCACACTACGTTAGCCCACGCAGTGGCGCATAAAATCCCTATGCCACAAAAACTTACATTTTTTGTGGCATTAAAAACGGGATTCAAACGCCAGCGGGGCTAAAGTGCCCCTGTCATGGAATAAAGTTTAGCTGGAATACTGGAAACCTGCTGTCTGCTGGCAAAAATACAGGAAACAAAAAATTTATAACTGGAAATTATGTTGTGTGCCAGTTTATTCAGAAGGGCTGTATAACAAATATATGAATATACAAACTTGTAGAAAATACTGTTTTTGATATAAGTAAAAACCAGCAAAAAATTCCAGGACGCAATTTACAGTTATCATGTTATCCTGGGTTTTATTGCAAATGTACAGTGACAGGTTACATGTGCCAGATGCCAGCAATTATTCCGTAAAAGGGGCACTTTAACCCCGCCAGTGCTTGTATCCTGTTTTAAATATAAAAAAGGAACGCCAGTTTCTTTTTTATATAAGGATACTATGCACTGCTGCGTGGGTTACCGTAGCGGAAGCGTGCCCCTGTATGGAATATTCTGGCTCTGGCACTGGAAACCGTCCGTAATTACACAGACACAGGATAACTGTAAATTATCCCTCAACCCCCACTATTGATGAATCCCCTTTTATTGCCTGTTTTACAACTGCTTCTGAAAGTTTCTGGAAATTACCGCCTGAATTTGAAGCACCACTTAACAAGTCTATATCTGGCGCTTCTTTCTTCCCTGTAAGCTGTGCCGCATAATAACGTGTATACTCATTAGGGTACGTGTTCTGTATAGCTTTCATATTCTTCATATATACATTATCCCAGCTTTTAATAAATCCGCTGGCATTCTCTGCATTATATTCTGTAGAAACCACTTCACCATTTTTTACAATAATTGTAACATACTCCTTCCAGCCATGTGAATATTCCTCCATCTGCGCTGTATAAGTGCCATCCTGTAAAGCTTCTGGCTCTTGCTGGTTTGCACAGCCAGCTGCCATAATAACTGATGCTGCCAGCACTGCTGCAATTTTTAACTTGCCCATGTTTAACACCTTCCTTATATAGATATCTGGCATTATTATAAATACCTGTATTACTGTCTAATGGAACTGTATTTTTCTAAGAAGTTCCTTTAATTTCTCTGATTCTGCTTTTAGTCCTGCACTTGCCCTCTCTGTATTCTCTGCTGACTGCAGGTTCTGCTCTGTAATTGCAGAAATTTCGTCTATTTTATCTGTAATTTCTTGTAGTGAAGCTTCTTGTATATCTACAGCTTTTGACAGATGTCCTGCAATATTTTTCACCTCTTCTGAACTGCTGCTGATTATTTCAAGGGAATTTGCTGCCTCCATTGTAAGTTCTACGCCTCTTGTTATAAGTGTCCCTGACTGTGAAAGAAGTGTAGTCGTATTTCTGGCTGCCTCCTCACTTTCTTCTGCCAGCCTTCTTACCTCCTGTGCCACTACTGCAAAACCTGAACCTGCATCACCAGCCCTTGCCGCTTCCACTGCTGCATTTAATGACAGTATCTTGGTCTGTCTGGCAATATCTTCAACAAGCAGGGATATGTTACTTACATCCTGGGCATTTTTTTCTATAGCCCCGATTGCCTCTTTAAGTTCATCCATTCTCCTGTTGCTGTCTGATATCTGTTCTGCAATTTCAAAAGTCCTTTGGTTTGTACATTTAGTATTCTCTGTTACTTCACTTAAATTATTCTTAATAATACCCACCTCTGAAGTCAGGCTTTCCATTGCACTGTTCTGCGTATAAGCCGCCTGGTGGAGTTCCTTTGACTGCATTTCCATATTATACGCTGTATCTGCAAGCTGGTGTGATGTATTATTAATCTGTTTCATTATATTATTTAATGAAACAATTATTTTAGTAAGGGAATCACCTATAACTATAAAGTCACCTTTGTAATCACCATCTGCTGAAATATTCAGGTTACCCGCCGAAATATTTTCAAGTACATGCTGTATTTCCATAATATACCCGTTAATATGTTCTACAGTTGTCTTTAATGCCAGGGAAAGTACCTCTGCTTCATCACCTGATTTTTTCACTTCAATGTCAGATTTTAAATCCCCCTCTGAAAACCAGTTCATTCTTGTAATTGCCTTTTTAAGCTGTCTGGAAATCAAAGTAGTTACTAACCAGATTGCCGCCAGCGCAAGCACCAGTACGCCTGCTGTACCTGTCATTGTGCTATACAACGCAACATTAGCAGGACGCATATAATCTTTCTTCGGAACCTGTACTGCAAATGACCAGCGTGTCCCCCTTACCGGGCAGTAACTCACATAGGCGTCCTGCCCGTTCACAATTCCTTCTGCTGTACCTGTTTCCCTGGCAAGCATACTGTCATATATTTTATGTGCGCTCTCATCAGTATCAAGTTCATATATATTAACTTCCTGGCGCACTACATCTGCTAAAGGATGCCCCGTTACTTTGCCCTCTTCATTAATAATAATTGCCATTCCTGTGCTGCCTATATGTATAGAGCCAAGCACGTCACTTAATATATCATATTTATAAATCCCTGCAAGATATGAAACAGTTTCCCCGCCAGCTTTTACTGGCACTCCTATAGGTATCCCAATATAACTGTCATTTATAACCGGGTCAGTAATAGCCATATTGTCTGTTTCTTTCAGAAGTGAAAACAACTCTGTACTGGAAAAATCCTGGAACATCTCCCCTACTGCCGCTAATTTATTCCCATCTGTCCCATAAACACCTATACCATAAAATTCATATGTATTGGCAGCATCATCTAACACCCAGTCAATCTGGGCAGGTGTGGCGTCTGCCCTTGCAAGTGTACTGTCTGATGCAAGGTCCATAACCCTGTCTGCCATAAGGTGTATATTAGCCTCTACTGCCTTAGCCGACTGCCTGGCAGCAGGCTGCAGTACATCAATTAATATTGTTTCTGTAAGGCTGCGCATAGAATAGCGCATTATTGCAGTGCACACAAGCATAACACCTAATACAATCATTGTTGTTAAAAACATAATTTTAAAACGTATGCTGCGTCTTGTCTTAATTCCTGTTTTTTTCTTTTTCTTGCTTCCCATAATATATTACCTCAATTTTTTAATGTTTTAACCAGAGTTTCAAGTAAAAGCGGAACATCTATAGGTTTCGTGAGATGGGCATTCATGCCGCTTTCTATAGACATCTTCCTGTCACTTTCAAATGCGTTTGCAGAAAGTGCAATAATTGGTATTGTGGCTAATTCAGGATTATCTATTTTCCTTATTAACTGGGTTGCCTTAAGCCCATCCATAACTGGCATCTGTATATCCATAAGCACAAGGGCAAATTCCCCTGGAGAAGATTCCTTTATCTTTTCAACAGCAATACTTCCATTTGCAGCAGTTTCAATTACAAAGCCAAGCCCCTGGAGTATTTCTGTCTCAATTTCAAGATTAATCTCATTATCTTCAACAAGAAGGATTTTATGGTTCATAATCTGTGAAATCATATCCTCATCGCCATTAGAAAGGGAAATGGGCTGTTCCTGTATACGCAGGCGCATTGTAACTGTGAACCTGCTGCCTTTGCCAGCAGTGCTCTTTACCTCTATCCTGCCACCCATCATCTCTGTAATATTTTTAACAATTGTCAGCCCAAGCCCTGTTCCATGTACCCCGCTTAATGTTGTATTTTTTTCACGCTCAAAAGGCTCAAAAATATGCCCTAAAAATTCCTCTCCAATTCCTATGCCTGTATCTTCAACTGTAAACTGGCACACTATATAGTCATTAGGAAGCCTTTCCAGTTCAACAAGGCTTACATCCACCCTGCCCCCATCTTCTGTATATTTAATTGCATTATTAGAAAGATGCATAAAAATCTGTTTAAGCTTGCCTGGGTCACTAAATACATCATAATGCATAAGCCTTGAAGAGTTCACCGAAAGGGTTATTTGTTTTTTCTGTGCCTGTGGAAGCAGTACATTATTTAAATCCTGCATAATATCACATAAATTGCATTCTGACTCTTCAAGCTTTATATCATTTGTTTCTGTCCATGATATTTCCAGCACCTTGTCAATCAAATCCAGAAGCTGCCTGCCTGAACTCTCAATTTTCTCAAGATATTCCTCTACTGATTCACTGTTGTTTGTATATTTCCTGGCAAGCACTGTATATCCAAAAATTGCATTAAGTGGTGTCCTCATATCATGTGACATATTAGACAGAAAAGTGTTTTTAGCTGTAATTGCCAGGTCAGCATTACTTAACGCCTCCTCAAGCATCTGTTTCTGTTCCATTTCACGCTGCAGTTCTTCGTCTACCCTGCGGTATCCCATTACAATCTGGGAAATATGGTTCTTATTGCCAACATTTACAATACGCAGCTGTAAATACTGTACCTCTCCGTCATCTACAATACGGTAATTAATATAAAACGTTTTATGGTTTAATAATTTTTCACGTATACATCCAGGTGATGTAATTACTGAAACCATCCCGCGGTCATCAGGATGTACCCATTCTTCTATATATTCAGATGTATACCATAAATAGCTTCGTGCCTGCAGTTTATTGCCAAACTGCAGGCTGTTCCTGCTGCTAAGCCTGTATGGCAGGATTTTATCCGCATCCAGGTCAGCATAAAGTATTGATTCATAATTTATGCTAAGACCCTCTATAATCTCAAGACGCCGCAGATGCTCCTGGTTAATAAGTTTCATTTCCTTGTCATATTCTTCAATCAGGCTCTGGAGTTTCTGCTCATTCTGTAACCTCTCATTTAAAATTTCTGCTTTCTCTGCCAGGTGCTTTTTCCTTTTCTCTGTTGCATCACCAATAAAAACATAAAAAATCCCACCTGCAGAACTGTTAATATAATGTCCATAATCTTCTATCCACCGCAATGAACCATCTTTACGGATAATCCTGTATTCCACATAATCCAGGTCATACTTGCTCGCACTGATTTGTTCCCTGATACTCTGTTCTACTTCATCAAGATCTTCCGGGTAAACAATACCCTGGAATGAATTATTAGTAATCTTGCGGAATTCCTGGAGTGTGCTGCACTGGAAGATACGCAGTAATGCTTTATTTGCATAAATAATCTGCTCATTATCATCAGCATGGTATATCAGGAACCCGCCTGGCATCTCATCCATAAACCTTACAGCTTCATATGCTGCCTGGATATTCTGCGGATATTGTGCAGAAGAACCCTCTGCCTTTTTTACAAATTCCATAATACTTCCAGTATCCATATTACTAATATCCACATTTTCAGTTTCAAGTATATTTAATAAATCTACAATATATTCAACTAAATGGTGCTCCTGGTTTTGGTTTTTCATAACACCCTCCTTATAAGTACATGACTGTTTAGATAAACAGCCTTATGTACTTTTATCTCTAATGATGGTTATATATAGGAATTTTACCATAAAAAAGAGTAAATGTCATTAAAATTATAAAGCCCTGCCACGTCCGTTTCATAAAAATTCCAGTTATTTTTTGCTGGCAGACGGACGCAGGTTTTCCAGTGCCAGGGCGGGTTTATTCCACTCCAGGGCACACTTGCGTTACGTTAACCCACGCAGCGGCACATAAAGCCCCTGTGCCCCAAAAGAAACTTATGTTTATTCTGCCACACAGGGGCTTAAATGCCGGCGGGGTTAAAGTGCACCTGTCGTGGAATAAACCCGCCCTGGCATATGGAACCTGCTGTCTGTTGGCAAAGTGAATGATATAACTGGAAACAGTATTGTGTGGCAGGCTTCACATACTATATAACAGCATTTATTACATTTGCTGTTATATAAGTAATATTACAATATCTCCCGTTTGTCTGAATAATTTAACACACAATAAAAATTCCAGTTATAATTTTAAGTTTACCAGAAAACAGCAGGTTTCACATGTCCAGGCTAAACATTATTCCATGACAGGTGCACTTTGGCATCGCCGGCGTTTGAATCCCGTACTTTGGGATTTTATGCGCCG
>JAAWKM010000058.1 GCA_022797375.1 Lachnospiraceae bacterium | reverse complement strand
AATGAAAAATGCTGTTTTTGCATTTTTCTTGTGTGAAATTGTAATGATTGTTAGACAGCGTTTTTTGCTGTCTTAGAATCATTTTTCACACTATTTCCAATTATCCTGTGCTGGCAGAAGGACGCAGGTTTTCCAGTCCCTGGCATATGGAACCTGCTGCCCAAAAGCCTTGAAGACACACAGTCCCTATGATTAGCCAAAATAATTCTCAATATATAATTTGAGAAATTTCGTTTTCTTTATAAAATCTTCAAAAATGGCAGCTATCATTTTCTTATCACCAAAAGAAAGGACAATATAAAATATGGAAATGATTCTGAAAACGACGGACCTCTGTAAATGTTTCAGCGGGCAAACAGTTGTAAACAACATATCGCTGAACATTGAAAGAAATTCTGTCTATGGGCTATTGGGACCAAATGGAGCCGGGAAATCTACGACGCTCAAAATGATTACGGGCATTTTGAAACCAACCTCTGGAAATATCGAATTTGACGGTCACGCATGGAAACGCAGCGATTTAAACCATATCGGAGCGTTGATTGAAATGCCGCCGCTTTATGAAAATCTGACCGCCTATGAAAATCTGAAAGTAAGGACTACTATTTTAGGACTGGAAGATAAGCGGATTGGCGAAGTGCTGCAAATCGTCCGGCTGGCAGAAACAGGCAGGAAAAGAGCCGGACAGTTTTCTCTTGGTATGAAGCAGCGGCTTGGGATTGCGGTTGCATTACTGAATAACCCGAAGCTGCTCATTCTTGATGAACCAGCTAACGGGCTTGACCCGGTTGGAATTGAAGAACTCAGAGAACTTATCCGCTCTTTTCCGGCGAAAGGTATTACGGTTATCCTGTCCAGCCACATTCTTTCCGAAGTGCAGCAGACAGCCAGCCATATCGGCATTATCGCGGGTGGTGTTTTGGGCTATGAAGGGAAACTGGACATAAACGGAAATTTGGAACAGCTTTTTATGGACGTTGTGAAAAACAGCCACAGGGAGGGCTAAGGCATGGACTATCTAAAATCAGAGCATTTGAAATTCAAGAGAACAATATCAAACAAACTACTTTTCATTATTCCGCTAATCACAGCTATTTTTGCGTGGATTATGGGTGGATTTATGGGGTATCAGTACATGACACTGTACTGGTGGTATGCGTTTTTGCTTCCGGGAGCAACCGCAATTTTGTGTTCTTTGTCACACAGAAAAGAAGAAAATGCCGGGAAATACTATTCGGTATTTTCTATGCCTGTGAACCTTTCGGTATTTGAATTTGCTAAGGGCATTATCTTAGCCGGAAAACTGCTTGTTTCAGCAATATTTTTAGCATTGCTTATTTCTATCAGTAATATCATTGCTCCGGCAACGGCAGTATATTCTCTTTTACACAGCATTACAGGAAGTACCGGGATTATCCTTGCGTCTGTCTGGCAAATCCCTTTGTGCCTGTACTTAGCACGCAAAACGGGAATGTTTGTGCCGGTTGTGTTAAATACAATACTTGGGATTGTTCTATCTACTGCTACTGCATCAGGAAATACAATAGCATGGTGGTTTGTACCGTATTGTTGGGCGGCAAAACTGGCAGAGCCGCTTATGGGAATTGAAATAAACGGAACTTATGCGGGGAATTGTGGATTTTCTATAACCATTATGATTTCCATTGCGTTGTCAATACTCCTGTTCCTTATTTTGTCCTATGCCAACGCAAAGGATTTTTCCAAAGGGAGGTAGACGGAAATGGATTTAATTTATGCGGTTCGTTCTGAACAGGAAAAAACGAAACATACACCGTTTTGGGCCATTCATTTTTGTATACCTGTTATCGGGGCATTGTTATTTCTTGCTTACTATTTCCAGTATGCCAGCACAGCAGATAGTAAAAAGCTCAAAATGATATTGGAAATTACGACAACGTTTTTTCCATTGTTGATAAGCGTTATTGCCGGTCTGAATGTTGCACTGGAAGAAAAGGCTTCACATTTCCAGACGCTGCTTGCCGTACCGTGCCGGTACAAGAATATGCTTGCAAAATTAACATATCTTTATGGTTCGGGGATATTTGCATTGTTCTTTCTGTTTCTGTTATTTGTGATTGGAATACACCTTTTGGGAATGGCTGATACAGTGCAGTTTGGAACGTTAACTGGTGCTGTTATAGGAATTGCATTTTGTAATTTGATAATTTATATACTGCACCTGTTTCTTAGTTTCAAATCCGGTTTAGGGCTATCTCTGTTTTGGGGTGTGTTTGAAAGTCTGCAATGTATCTTGTATAGCAACATCAGACTGAAAGGCATAGCCCGGTATATTCCTTTTGCATGGTCTATGAACTGGATACGGGATACTCTGGACCAGCAACTTTTCAGCTATGGAACAGAAAAAATATGGATTGCATTATTAACAGCAGGCGGCTTATTGCTGGCCTTATTATGGTTTTCTCATTGGGAGGGACGGAAAAATTATGAATAAGTGTAAAGAAATAATTGTGCTATACTAAAAACAACGAAAGGCGGTGATACTATGGCAGCAATCCTTATGGTTGATGATGAACGGCCTATTTTAGAACTTGTGAAAAATGGACTGCAAAAAGACGGGCATTTAGTTACAATCTATGCCTCTGCTGCACAGGTTCCTCTTGATAAATTAAATAGATATGACTTAATTATTTTAGATATTATGATGCCGGATATAGACGGGTTTTCTTATTGCGGTAAAATCCGTTCTCTGGTGGATTGCCCTATTCTCTTTCTGACCGCTAAGACATTGGAAAATGATATTACATACGGGCTTGGTCTGGGCGCAGACGATTATTTGACAAAACCATTCCGCATTGCAGAGCTGCGGGCAAGGGTAAACGCCCATCTACGGCGCGAACATAGGGAACGGCATACGGCTCTTACATTTGAACGGATAAAAATTGATTTATCTGCAAAGGAACTATGGGCAGATAATGTGTCTGTTCCCTTAACCAAAAGTGAATATCTGATTTGCGAATACCTTGCCAGGAATAAAGGGCAGGTATTTTCAAAAGAACAGATTTATGAAGCGGTTTTTTCCTTAGATGGCAGTAGTGATAATTCTACTATTTCTACTCATATCAAAAATATCCGGGCAAAACTAAGTAAACTGGATATTCAGCCGATAACAACAGTTTGGGGGATTGGATACAAATGGGAATGATAAAAACAACATCATTAAAATTGTCTTTTTGGAAATTTTTATGTATGCTGCTAACCGGACTGATAGTTTCGGCAGCTATTCCATTCAGTCTTATTTTTGTAGGAACAAGCATAGGATTTATTACTTATGCCGATTATTCAGAACGAAGCGCAAAAAATCTTGTTCCTGTCATTGCCGCAACACCGGATTTAACAGATGTGCAGCTTCCTATGGGGTGCAGGTACCTTATACTGGATAAAAACTATCAAGTAGTGGAAACGTCCCTGGGAAAAAAGGATTTGGACGCTGCTATGGACTATGCTATATCAGGAAAGATAAATGAAAATCTCAACAAACAATATTTACTTATTAAACGCAACAATGAATATGTTGTACTTCAATACTACATTGGTTCACAATTTACAAATGAATGGTTTTATGGGCATTTCCCATCGCCGGAAGTTATTTTATATGTTCTTATAGCTGTAAACTGTATCGCGGTATGTGTTATATTAACGACAAAATTCGCAAAAAATATGCGGGTACAACTTTCCCCGCTTTTTGAAGCAACAGAACAGGTTTCACGACAAAATCTTGATTTTGTTGTTGGACATTCCAAAATCAAAGAATTTGAAGATGTACTTTGTTCTTTTGCTGATATGAAAAACAATCTGAAAATATCTTTAGAAAAACAATGGACTACAGAACAATTACAAAGAGAACAGATTGCGGCACTTGCCCACGATTTGAAAACACCGCTGACTGTTATCCAGGGAAACATTGACTTAATGAGCGAAACAAGCCTTGATGACGAACAGCGGTTATATGCAGAATATATTACTGAAAGTTCCGGGCAGATAGGCTTTTATATTAAAACGCTAATTGATATATCCCGGACAGTAGCAGGATACCAGCCCAATTTAGAGGAATTTGACATATCTGGTTATATGGAACAGATTGAAGCGCAGACAAACGCCTTATGTCTTACAAAAGGAATTTGTCTACGCATGGAAAAGGGGATAAACTTAGGCACTTTCAAAGCGGATAGATTACTACTGGAACGGGCAATTATGAATGTGGTAGCAAATGCGTTAGATTACTCTCCCCCAAAAGGGACAATCTATGCAGATGTGCAAAAAGCAAACGGTTTTCTGTACATCTCTATAACAGACGAGGGAGGCGGCTTTACGCTGGAAGCTCTGCATCATGCACAGGAACAATTCTTTACCGGGGACAAAAGCCGGACTTCTAATATGCACTCCGGCATGGGGCTATATATTACAAGCAGCATTATCAAACAGCATAATGGACAGCTTATATTGAAAAATTCTGATAAAACAAAGGGAGCACAAGTCATTATAAAAATTCCATATTAAATTTATTCTGCCAATGCTGCCTCTGATAGCACAATGGCAGAAATGGAACGGCTTATAAAAACTTATAAAGAGATAGTTAAAAACTATATTTTGGTTTATTATAAATAAAGATACTATAAATTATTTTGTCCTGGTTATAAATGAATTAATTGAGTGTGCTGCTATTTCTGGCTGTACCAGCTTTCCACAAATATCTATTACGGGTGTTACATTTATACTAGAACCATTTTTTATCTCAGTGATAATTTCCCCGCCAGGGTTTTTAAATGCAATTATATCTATATCCAGGCAGTTTCCTTTAATACTGGCATCTATGCGTTTTGCACCACCTGCTATTAAATTGCTGAAATGCTTTGTAAGGTAATAGCTTGGGCAGAAAGTTACTTTAGAAGTCCTGCTGTCAACGGTTATTGGTGCATTCTGGTACCATGGGCTGCTTGCAGTATTTGCGCCTTTTTCATCAAGTACCATATTCCATATATAATAACGTGTTACACCTGCTTCAAGGAACTCCTTAAAGCAGTCAAATTGTTCTTCTGCATAAATCCAGTTATTTTTGCCATCACCACATTTTGTTTCAGATTGTATAAGTTTTTTGCCATATGCCCTTTGTACAGCCTTAGCAAGATAAGAACCCCACCACTGGAAGCATACTGCATCTATCATTCCATTTGTTGTAGTATCTTCAAGTGCAGGCACAACAAGAGAGGCATTAGAATCTGTAAATGTACCAAGCCATATTTCTGTATTGTCCAGTCCTGCTTCCTTTAATGAAGGATATAAATAGTCTCTTATAAATATATTAAGTTCTTCGCCTGTCCATACACATGAAGCATAAAGTGTATTCATTGTAGGCTCATTCTGTGGGGTGACAGCACTTATATGTATGCCTTGTTTCTGGTATTCTTCAATATACCTGGTAAAATACCTTGCATATGCCTTTAATATTTCTGGTTTGAAAATAATCCTGTTATTATCATCTATGCCATGTATACAGTTGTTTTGTTTCATCCATGCTGGAGGAGACCATGGAGTTGCGAAAAAGTTTATATCCTGCCTGGCCTGCAGTGCCATTTTAATATATGGCAGGAGATAAGCTTTGTCAGTTTCCAGGCTGAAATGTTCCATAGCAAAGCCGCCATTATTTTCATTATAAGATTTATGTGTATCTGAAAAGTCATTATTGCCAAGTGGCAGGCGTGCTGTTGTAAAATGAAGCCCTTCATCACTAAAAAGTGAATTTATAATTTCCTGTTTCTGCTGGTCTGCCAGCTTCTCCATAGCCATATAACCACGGTCAGCAAAACAGCCTCCCCATGGTGTTTTGTCCATTGTCTGGTAACAAATATCTGAGTTAATTATTATATCTGCAATTTTATTTTCTTCTGTAATATAGGGTATTTCTTTATTTACCCAGTAATCTTTTTCAGTAGTAGTAATCCATAATGCTTTATTATCCATGTTTATATTCTGCCTTTCTTATATATAGATGGCTGTCGCAAGTAAACTTCAATAAAGCTGGCTTGTTTTGCAATACCAGCATACCCGTATAATACCATTAATTTAAGCAAATAACAAGCAGGAACTGTAAAGTCCCCACGTCCGTTTCCTGGCACAAAATAACTGGAAATTTTATGAAACGGACGTGCAAAGCCCCTGGAAGAATAAAGTATCTTCAGGGGCTTGTAATATTATTTATATATTGCCACATATAGCAGGTGCTATTAAAAATATGCATCAATTGATTCCTGGTTTCCAAGTATTTCACGTGATGCATATAATTCCATATCTTTTTTGGTGCTTACAGACCATTTAACAAGAGTGATAGTGCGTTTTTCTATTTCTATAGCAGTTATGCCAGCAGGATGTACACAGCTTCCAGTATTGCAGTATGGCGAGGTTTTAGAGCCTGTCATTGGATGGTGTGTATGTCCTGTAACAAGTAAATGGTTATTTTCCAGTGCCCATCCTGCCAGCTTCTTTTCAGACTTTTTCTTCCGGGTATTATTCTTGGCGGCACTTGTTGGGTCTGGAACGCCGATGCTTTCCAGAGGCCTCCATACATAGCGTACCAGAAAACGTGATAAACGCCAGAATGTGCTGTTAAGCAAATCCGCCTGGTGTCCATGTGTCATATAAATATCATGGCCTTTTAGTTTATCATGTAATATAATTCCTGGATAAAATGTAATATCAGGAAAAAGCGGCCTGTCACAAAGTGTTTTAACACAATAAAAAGAGAGAAAATGCTTTTTAGGAAATTTATTACTTTTTTTAGTTATATCATGGTTGCCATAAACTGCAAAAAAGCGGTTCTGCATGTAAAACAGTGATAGCATTTCAAAACTTTGCATGTGGTTTTCTTTGATGCTCTGCATAGAACGGTTTTCCCATAGTTCGTCAGCATCACCAAGTTCAATATAAGTAAATCCTTTCTGGTAATAGTGGCGCAGGGCAGCAAGGTAAAGAAATTCATTGTGCAGGAAATTATCATTTGCCCTGCCAGTACCACGGTGGCAGTCGCTGAATATAACATATTTTGAACCTGGATATAGCGGAAGGTTAAGGGAATTGTCAAATGTCTTCTGGATACGGCTTTCAAATCCCATGCCTGCGTCTTTCCTTTCTACGTGGTTTGCGGAATTTCTGTTTTCTGTGCTTCTTCATACAAAGCATATGCCTGAATGCAAAAGGCAGAAAATAATATAAATATAAAATTTTGTCAAGTGTACATCTGAACGGTCTTGTTACCCACATATATAATTTACAGAAAAGCCTGTTCTTAAATTGTGCCCATCTTGCACTAAAGCAGGTTTTACAGCATGGCTGTTTAGAAAATGGTTTTGCAAACATAAATGAGACTGTCATGTCACAGACTGAAATGCCACATTTTATATAACCTGACTGTACAAGGCTTGTTAAAAAGCAGTACATCATATTTTCACTTTTAAATGTAATAGAAACACGTAGTGCCAGGTCTCCTGGCCAGCAGAACCTGCCAGGGCAGAACCCTGTAAGCCACCAGTGGGGCTGGCATGCAGTAAATAATGGGCTTCCTTTATAATATGCTGTCATTGTTACAGGCATTAATTCTTTGTCATCTATGCCATGAAATAGCGTTTTATCATATTCCCAGGGACTTAAAACCCTGTCAGCACAATATAATCCAATTTCACCACCAGCACTTACTCCATACTGGCCTTTCCAGAATTCAAACATCCAGGTCCGGTTATTATAGTTAAAATAGATTGGTTCACAATCAAATACCATAGAGAAATGGACTGCTGTTTTATCATATAATGCACAGTATCCAAACTTTTTCTGCCATGCATCGGTACGTGATGTAATTATATCCTGTGAAGGGGAATAGCAAAAGCCAAATGGTTCCATAATCTGGTTTAGCAGGCAGACTTTTTGTTCAAGCTGCATTTCGCAGATTTTACGAATTATCCTCTTTTTCCTTATATGGAAAATAAGAGAGAAAACTATACATATGAGAATTAAAATCCCAAATAATAAGTACATAATAAAAATCCTCCAGAAAGTATTTGTAATATTATATGAAGAAGAAAACTGATTGGTACAAATAAAGTTACACTATCCTCACTTTGCTTCCGCGGGGATAAATGATATATGAACATTATTCCATTCCAGGGCACGTTCTCACTACGTTGGCATACGCAATGGCGCATAAAATCCCAAAGTACGGGATTTAAACGCCAGCGATGCCAAAGTGTCCCTGTCATGGAATAATGTTCAGCCAGGACACAGAAACCCTGCGTCCGTCTGCTGGCACAAAATAACTGTAAATTTTATGAAATGGACGTGAAATTATTCTATATTTGTATTGACACTTATTAATACCAATAGTAGAATATATCTATTAGAAACGGGCAGTTATATTTAAGAACTTACCAGGCATTAAATATGGCTGTTTTAATTTGTGCTTTCTTGTGCTTTACTATTGTAATGATATAGTAATACTACAGGCATTTCAGGAGGTATGTTTAAATGGGGGAAATACGGTTACATGAGGGTGAATTAAATGTGATGGAGCTTTTATGGTCTAATAAGGCACTGGCAGCAAGGGACATTGCCAAAATTATTAAAGAATATATCGGGTGGGAGAAAAACACTACATATACCGTGATTAAGCGGCTTATTGATAAAGGCGCTATTATAAGGGAAGACCCGGGCTTTATATGCAGGGCAAATATTTCTAAAAAGAAAATACAGAATACAGAAACCCAGGTTTTATTAAACCAGTTATATAATGGTTCTGTGTCTAATTTTATATCTGTATATCTTGCAGACCAGAAGTTATCTGGCAAGGATATTGAAGAGCTTAGGAAAATTATAGCAGACCAGACTTCTTCCCTTATAGAAGCCCAATAGTAACTAATAGGATAGTTTATTTTTGTTTAGATTAAATTTTATCTTGATGTTTTTGTACTTCTAACATATAATATAATTATCCAGATAATGTAAATAGTGGAAGTGGGGTGATTTTATGAGTACCAGTATTTCATCAGTAAATAATAGTTATAATGCTTCTTTTACGAAGCGTGTATCAGATGACCCTGCTGGTTCTGCCATTGCACAGAAGCATTTGTCACAGGCTAAGGGATATGGGCAGGGTGCAAGGAATGGTGAGGATGGCTTAAATGTTATTAAAACAGCAGATGCAGCTCTTTCAAACATTACAGACAGTCTCCAGCGCATAAGGGAATTAAGCGTCCAGGCTTCAAGTACAGCTATCTATTCTGACTCAGACAGGCAGGGCATGCAGAAGGAAATTGACCAGTTAAAAGAACATATAACGAGCATAGCAAGGGATACACAGTTTAATACAAAGCATCTTTTAGATGGCAGCATGGCTGATATGCATCTTGCGCTTAATCCGCAGGGTGGAGGGCTGTCAATTAAAATGGAAGATATGACGCTTGAAAACCTTGGAATTAAGGATTACAGTGTTACAGGCAAATTTGATATTTCTACAATTGATGATGCGCTTGAGAAAGTCAGCAGTGCCAGAAGTTCATTAGGTGCACAAAGCAATGCTGTAGAGGTTAGTGTAAATACAAGTAATATTTCTTCTGAAAATATGGTTTCTTCAATGTCCAGTATTGAAGACCTGGATGTTGGGCAGTATATGACTGAACAGAAGAAAGGCGAAGTAATGCAGCAGTATGGCTATTTTGTACAAAGCCAGCAGATGCAGCAGCAACAGGATATGGTATCAAAGCTTTTAGGTATGTAACAGGACTGGAAGCATATAAAAAGTGCCAGGCACAGTTTTCACAATGTATATATGTATTATATATATGTTTGGGCTGCCGCCTGGCATTTTATATATATTAAGGCTTATATTGTATCAAGCATATCTGCAAGCCTTTTTTCATATGTGTGGTTTTCACGTACAGACCTGCAGCCATTTCTTGCAATATCCCTGCGTTCGTCATCATGCTTAAGGTAGTATCTGATTTTATTATATAAATCTTCCCTGCTGGAATAGCTGGCAAAGTCTTCACCATCTATAAAGTGCCTGTCAAAGTCATTCTGGTAGTTTGTCAGCAGAAAGCCTCCAGCGCCCATTATATCTATTGCCCTTAAAGGGATTCCGTTTTTAATACTGCGCAGTGTAATGTTTAAATTTATTTTGCTGTTCTGGAAAACAAGTGGCATTTCGTACATATAGTGTATTGTACCCATGTTTTTCACATCTGGCAGGAAAGGCGTTTCTTCTGGTGTGTAAAGTTTAAGCGGCATTGCAGGCGTTCCGCCAGGAAGAGTTATATCTTTGAGGCACTGGCTTACCCCATACAGTATTTCTGTACGTTCAGTCTGTGTTATTTTTCTGCAAAGGAAATAATTAGCATATGTATACCCAGGTGTTTCAAGCCCGCCAATATTAGTTTCAAGTGGCATTGCTTCCTGCATTTTTTCCATTATGGCAGGTGAAAGGGTATCTTCTATAAATGTATAGCCATAAACAAGCATCTGGGAAGCCATTACTCCTTCCAGGTATCCACGTGTATGTTCATCCAGCTTTTCCATTCTGTCATAAAGTGTATGCTTTTCGGTATATAGTGAACCTACAAAAGATACATCAGCTTCAATAACACTTTTCTGTTCTGGTGTTGCAGATATTTCTTTAAGTCTTCTGGCATTAACTGCCATAGGCATGTAATATACGTTTTTTGCACCCAGGCAGTTAAGGTCATACACCATCTGGGAGTCAAATATAAATATCCTGTTACATGGGTTAAAAATTGTCTTGGAATATGTCAGCACAAGAGGGCTGTCATAACACCATGATATATAATTAATCTTTGCCTCATTACATGCATCTGATATTACTGGGAAATAGTTTGAAGTAAAGACCAGGTCTATTCCCTCTGTACGTATATATTTCTTTAATTCTGACTTATATTTGGGGTCAATACGGTAGTTAGATGGTTCATGTGGATATTGTATAACCGTATGCCCTAGTAATCTAAATGTTTCTGTAATATCTTCCACACCAAAACTTTTCCATTGCGGATATAAAATATTCATAATTGTTCCAATCCGCCCGCGGCAGCCAGGAGCAGGGCATTTTATGTGGATTGTCTTAATACCAGTGGGGGATGCCGCTTCTGCTCCGCCCGCTACTGTTGTTATTCTTGGTTTTAGCAATTCATCCACTCTTAAAATGAGGGGAATTTATTAAACAGTTCCAGTGTTATTCTGCCCGCCAGCCTGTAATTGGTTATTTTTCATGTCTTTTTTTAACTTGCAGTTAATGCCAAGCCCTATGCCCATTAATGCAAAGAATATAGGTGACGTAGCCACACATGAATCATTGGTAAATGCAAGTATCATATACCCAATGGAACTTGTAAGTATAGCGACACCAATCTTAGGAAGATAACCATCATAACTGTGTTTCCAATAAATTGTAAAACTGTTTACAATATAAAATATAAAGAATAAAAGCAACGCAATTAATGAAGGTACACCTGTCTGTACGGCCGTCTGGAGATACAGGCAGTGGGGTTTTGTCACTATTTCATTCTGGTGTCCTGAATTATACAAACCTACCAGGTCATTATTTGGAAATGCAATTACAAATGTGTCAGGTCCTGAACCAAGCAGGAAATATTTCTTTAAAAGTGGCAGTGTCCTTGCCCATATATAGCCACGCCCGTTTGCAAAATGGTAATGGTTTTCAAGGAAATCAAGGGATTTCTCATGTTCTGTAAGTTTCATTAAAGACATATTGCCACCAAGTGCATAGTATGTCTTATTATTTGGCTTCATCAGGTTTGAGAAATACCAGGGCTGTCCGTCAATAGTCACTAAGAAACCATAGAATGATTCAGGAACCCTTACTGATGAAAATGTAAAAGGAAAACGTGTATCATCTATTTTATAAGCAGAATTATCTTCTGTAGCACTATAACTTACAGGACTGCCACTTCCATCTTCAAGGTTGAAAATATCATTATTAAATTCATCCTGTTCAACTTTAAATACAAGGGAATTTCCATTATATTTAATAGTTACATTATCATCATTAGTAACAATGCTTTCCAGCGGATGTATTTCTGGTGTAGTAGAGAACATGGATTTCATACGGTCAAGCAGTATATTCTGGTTCATTACATTTATGCTAATAAAAGCAATGGCAAATACAGCAATGGCAGTAATAGTTATTTTCCAGTTCTTAAGAAATACTTTGCGCATACAAAGAAGCATGATAAACAGTGAAATAATTATTGTAATAACACCTGCACGTGACTGTGATGCAAAAAGTATAATTACAAGTGAAATTGCAAGGAATGCATAACCAATACGGCACCATAGTTTTTTAGTTGTAAATATAAGTGCAACCAGAACAGGCACGATAAGTGTTACATAAAAGCCTACATAGTTAGGGTTATATACTGTAAGGTATGCACGTCCAAGTTCAAACTTAAAGTCAATCCCTGACTTTGGTGAGATAAGTTTCTTTCCTATTTCTGTACGCAGGAAATCATGTTTAAATGCCTGGCTTAATCCCAGGGCAGCCATTATGGAAATACCTGCTATAAACCATCTCATAGTGCGCCGCAGTACCGTTTCTTCCTGGAATATAAAGAAACAGTAATAAACAATTATAAAATAACCAGCCAGAACCCAGACTGGCTCAAACTGTTCATATATCCCGTTAAATGAGAAATATGAGTATTTGGAAGCAATAGCTGATATAAGGGAAATTATGGCATATACAAGAAGAGGGATTAATTTTTTATCCCAGGCAAATTTCCTTTCTTCTCCAAGTACCATATATATAACAGCAAACACCATATAAACAGATACCATAATAAGTGCAACTGTCTTATAATGAAGGAAAAAATCTGCCTGTCTTGGTAGTGCGCTGTACCATTCAAACTGGTCAAGTTTAGTTTCATAATTGTAATAAAATGTAATAAGCGGGATTACCGCTAAAACTGCTATAACTGGTAATATAAGAAAAAAAGAAAATTTCTTTTCTTCTTCACCTTTTTTATTTTTATTGCTTATATTATAGCTGGCCATGCCTACCTCCTCTGTAACTATGTAATAAAAAAATATTTAACCACAAGGATTATTATACATGAATTATTATAAAAAACAATATTAAATTTTTTGCCTGCCAGGATAAGGGCATATTGGGATAATTTCAAGTTATCCTGTGTTGCAGACAGACACAGGGCTGGTGCTAAAGAATAATTATAGAAAAATTTAAGCATTTTAAAGCTTGAATTTATATAGCTGGTATATTAAAATAAGCCCATTACTTGTTGCTTCAATAAACCGGACGGTTGTAAATGACAGCTGGCTGCTGGGTACTAGAACCTTGCACTTATATATTAGGAGGAGGTATAAATGGGCATTTTAAAGAAATCATATCCCTATTACAAAAGAATTTACGGGATTTTAATTATATGTATACTATTCGGGCTGGCACAAGGGATTATACAGCTTGTAGAACCCCAGATTGTAACATTAATTGTGGACAATGTAATTAACCCTGCACTTGGTGCAGAACCAGTGCAGAACAGCAGCATATTTGCTTTTCTTATAGAAGATATACCACCAGGTAATTTATGGCAGATGATGTTTATGCTTACAGGTGTATTTTTATTATTTCTGCTTTTGTATTTTGTTACATTCTACCTACGGTGGAACATGGCGCATTATTTTTCCATAAAATGTGATAACAAGATACGTCTTGATGTATTAAGGAAAATAAATTCATTTGGCATGCCGCTTCTTAAAGAATACAGTACAGGTGATTTAATTACTATTGTAAATTCTGATGCAGAAAATATCCGTAATTTCCATGTTGCAACTATTCCATTTATAATTGACTCTTTGTTCTATATTATAGTTGCTTCATTAATGCTTTCACGTATTAATATATGGCTTATGCTGCTGCCATTTATGACACTTGTGGTTTTCGGCATAATAACCAGGAAATTTTTAAAACTGTGTGGTGAAATGTATGGCAGGCTCTGGGAGAAAAATTCAGCATTAAATACAGAAACCCAGGAAAGTATTTACGGAATAAGGACAATTAAGGCATACGCAAGGGAAGATTTAAGGATTAAAAGGTTTAATGAAAAAAGCAGGGATGTAAGGGATTTTTCAACAGGTTTCAGCATAAAGAGGTATAAATATTTTGTTGCATTTGATACGACAGACCAGTTTGTAATGCTTGCAAGCATGGCATTAAGTATATGGCTGGCAACAAGATTTGAAATGACAACAGGTGAATATACGGCATTTCTTACATATCTGTTATCAATCTGCGGCAATTTTGTAGATATTATTTTTATGATGGCAGATGCGCAGGAACAAAAGACAAGTGCAAAAAGGCTGTATGGGCTTCTCGGGAAGAAGGATGAAATCTCTGCACTTTATGGTGATAAAAAAGTACCAGAAAAACCGCATATTGTACTGTCACATGTAAGTGCAAAGGCTGGCGGCAATGAGCTTTTAGAAGATGTTTCGCTGGATATCCCTTATGGCAGGAAAATAGGCATTATGGGAAAGACAGGAAGCGGAAAGTCAGTGCTTTTGCGTGTAATGCAGGCTTTTGAAGAATTTGAGAGTGGCACTATTACAATTAACGGGGCAGATATTAAAGAATACAGCCGTAATGAAATTGCAAAGGCATACAGCTATGCAATGCAGAATGTGTTTTTATTTTCAAATTCCATTGCTGCAAATATTGCGTATTATAACCCGGAAGCTCCAGAGGAGGAAGTGCTTGCCTGTGGTGAAATAGCACAGGTTAGTGAGTTTGCATATGATTTTCCTGATGGGTATAATACTGTTATAGGCGAAAAAGGGTTCGGGCTTTCTGGAGGACAGAAACAGCGTGTTGCCATTGCAAGGGCACTATTAAAAAATGCACCAGTTATAGTTCTTGATGACTGTACAAGTGCACTTGATATTGAAACAGAGAGCAAAATCTTTAAAAACCTTGAAAGCCATTGCAAAGGCAAAACTCTTGTAATGGCAACGCACAGGGCAGCAGCACTCAGAAATTTTGATGAAATACTGTTCTTAGAAAATGGAAAAGTTGCTGAACGTGGCAGTTTTGAGGAACTTATGGAACTGGACGGGAAATATGCAGATATTTACAGGATGCAGATGGATAAGGAGGTGTTTGTGCGTGGGCAGGAACTTATATTATGAAGATGAAATACTAGAAGAAAAGTTTAATGGTTTTATGTTTAAACGCCTGTTATCATATGCAAAAGAGTATAAATGGGAGTATGTAAAGGCTGTATTCCTGTTGTCAGGCGCTGCATTCCTGTCACTTCTGCCAACTGTAATTAATATGAAAATTATTAATGAAGTGCTGCCAGAAAACGGGATAGTGCCAGACAATGCAGGACGTCTTGCAGTGGTTTTATTAAGTTTATGGATTACATTAAGCATTGGTGCAGTAATTATGGACTTTTTTTCCTCAAAAACAGCAACAACAATTGGCAATAATATTGTATGCAGGCTCAGGGAAGATTTATTTGCAAAGCTTATGGACCTAAGCTTTGATTATTATGACAGCAGGCCAACAGGAAAAATACTTGTGCGTATTACAAATTATACAGATGAAATAGCAAATTTCTTTATAGATAACCTGCTGCGCGTAATAGACAGGTCACTTGTAATGGTAATTACTGTAGTATGCATATGCTTTGTAGAAATCCGCATGGCTATAATGGGCATTGCCGTAAGCATACCACTTGGCATTTTATTATGGGCAGTTGCAAAAGCACTTCACCGTTATTCACGTATTGACCGCAATAAAATGAGCAACAGGACAGCATTTGTTGCAGAGGACATAAACGGGCTTGAAGTAATAAAGGCATTTAACAGGGAATCATTAAATGATGAGATATTTATAGAACTTTCAAAAAAGTACCATAAGGCATTTATGGACACAACAAGATACCGCGAGCTTTTCTTTCCTCTTTCATTTGCAGGAGTAAGGATTCTATGCGGTGTTGCAATGTACATAACTGCACTATTTATTATTACGCATAATCCCCAGGCGGGGCTTTCCCTGGGTGCGCTCGTAGTAATTACTACCTATATGCAAAACTTTTCTAGTGCGGTATATGTAATATGCCAGCAGCTCCAGTCAGTAGCAAGCATAACTTCCAATATAGAACGTATATTTGAGGTGCTTGGTACAGAAAGTGATATACAGGATAAAGAAAATGCCAGCGATTTGTCTGTAACAGGAGGCAAAGTAGAATTTAAAGAAGTTTCATTTTCATATATAAACGGGCTGACAGTCCTGGAAAATGTAAACCTTACTGTAAAACCTGGACAGATGGTTGCCCTTGTCGGGCCTACAGGGGCAGGAAAAACCACAATAGCCAGCCTTTTAAGCCGTTTTTATGATATTGACAGCGGCAGCGTGTTAATTGATGGTACTGATATAAGAGATGTAACACTTAATTCATTAAGAAGAAGCATTGGCGTAATGATGCAGGACACATTTCTTTTCAGTGGTGAAATTATTGAGAATATACGTTTCTCAAAACCTGGCGCAACAGATGAAGAGTGTATTGACGCTGCCAAAAAAGTATTTGCACATGACTTTATTATGAAAAAGAAAGACGGATACCATACAGTTATATCAAGTGAAGGCACAGAACTTTCCGCTGGTGAAAAACAGCTTCTGTCATTTGCAAGGCTTCTGCTTATGAACCCTGATATTATAATACTTGATGAAGCAACAAGTAATATTGATACAGAAACAGAAAGGCTTGTACAGAAACTTTTTACAACAGTGCTTAAAGGAAAAACCTGTTTTATAATAGCACACAGGCTTTCAACAATACAAAATGCAGACAGGATTTTGTATATTGGCAACAAGGGCATAATGGAAGACGGAAGCCATGAAGAGCTTATGGAAAAGAAGGGTATGTATTACCAGCTTGCAACAGCAAGAGGAAGGATGTAAAAATTTATATATATTTCCTTATACCATGCATCCATATTTTCATTACCAGTTTATGTGGAAGTAATTTTACATTTAGATGCTGGCATTTTACGTATAATGTGCATATAGATACATCTTTTCCTTTTTTAGCGTCTTTTACAGCTTTCCTGGCAATTTTCTGCGGGGTTGTTATACCAGGAAATTTTACTTTTATGCCATTTAATTCTTTTGGCAGCATGTCCGTATCTACCCATCCAGGACAGGCAGCAGTTACTGTAATCCCGGCAGGCTTTAATTCCATATGAAGGGCACGGGAATAATTATGTAAAAAAGCCTTTGTTGAGGCATAAAGGTTAATAAGTGGTACAGGCTGGAAAGAGGCAGCAGAAGATACATTAATTATTCTGCTGCCTCTTTCCATATATGGAATACAATAATTTATTAATGTAACAGGTACATTACAGTTTAGCATAATTGTTTTGTCAATTTCATCTGTATTATAATCCTTTGAGTGTGCCATACATGCTATTCCTGCGTTATTTACAAGGTATGCAACAAGTATTTTCCCAGTTAACAGGGACTTGATTTGCAATAAATCCTGTTTTTCAGTTAAGTCAGCACATAAAGGAATAATTTTCCTGCCATATTCTTGTTTTAACCAGGCAAGTTTTTCCTTGTTCCTGCCAATTACCCATATTTCATCAAGTGCTTCTTTAGCCAGTACCTTAGTAAATTCTTGTCCAATACCTCCCGTTGCACCTGTTATAATTGCTATTTTCCTTTTTCTTTCCATTATGGTATCCTTTCTCTTATGAAATTTTATTCCTGTGAAGGCAAAGCAGGGATGTGCAAATAAATTTGCACATCTGTGTGCTATCTGATTTTATATTATGGGCAATAAATGTTATTTTGTCAATTTTATTTGTGGTGGTTTATAATTTTATTGTTATTTATGCTGTTTTTGTTGTATAATATTTCCGGTATTTATTAAAAACATAAGAGACTGTCTGCCCTATGGGAAACAGTTATGCTTTTGGACGAAAGAGGTGTATTTATGAAAGCTATTACAGCTAATCCTGAAACTGTACGTGAAGTTTTCTCGAAGAGGTATATTATACCAGATTTCCAGCGTCCATATTCATGGGACAGGGAAACATGCGAAAAGCTATGGGATGATATTACTAGTTTTTATGGTACAGGCATAATAAATGATGATAAATATTTTTTAGGAAATATTGTTATTAACCCTGCTTCTGATAAAACGGCGCCTGCCTGGGAAATTGTAGATGGGCAGCAGCGCCTTACAACACTTCTGCTGCTTATAAAAGCATTACATTCAAATGCTGGCACAGTTAAAGCATTAGAGGAGTGTTTAAGGATTAAAGACCCGCTTACTTCTGCGCTTACGGATGAACTCCGTGTTAATTCACATGTAATAAGTGAAGACCGCGAAAACCTGCAGATGGTCGTAATGGACAGGGTATCAGAGATGCCAGAATGTAATATTTTAAAGAATTACAAGTTTTTCTGTGAGAAAATAAGTGAATGGCGGGCATATAATGGACAGACTTCAGAAGCATTAAATAATTTTATACTGGCACTGCTTGATAATATTGTGCTGCTTCCGATACATTGTGGTTCAGAAGATGATGCACTGACTATTTTTGAAACAATAAATAACCGTGGGATGTCATTGTCTGATGCAGATATTTTTAAGGCAAAGTTGTACCATAACACGCCAGTAAGTGAGCAGGAAAAATTTATTGAAGACTGGAATAAATTAACAGACCATGACTGGTTTTTCCGTATACTTATGCATATTTTACGTGCTGAGGCAGGGGACAGCAGCAAAGAAACCAGTATGCGTTCTTATTTTACAAGGACAGCAAAACCTTTAAAAAACTGTAGTGCTATTATGAGAAGTTTAAAAATTATTAATGCCATATATGACTGGTATGGAAGTGACGAAATATTTTCACTATGGTGTATAATGAATACATATCCTAATTATTACTGGAATTTCCCGGTTTTTGTTTTTCTGCATAAATATGGCTTATTTGATGAAAAAGAAGAAGACTTTAAACTGCCAGATAAATATATAGGGCAGTTTACTGCACTTATGGAAGCAACAGTAAAATATTTCTTTATAAAAGGTGTTGTTTACAATTCTGTGAATGCTGTAAGGGATACTGTTTACAAGGTATGTGTTAGTATTGAGAAAGAAAAAGATTATTTATCAGATTACCAGGCAAATATTTATAAAGAAGATATAAAAGCTTTTAAGGACTTGCTGGATACGGACAGGCTTAAACGTTGCCAGCGTGGTATTGTACTGCTTGTGGCATATCTGAACCCGTCCCAGGATAAAGGGAGTTTTGCAGATTTTATGACTGGAAGAGTTGAGATAGAACATATACTGCCTAAGAAGTGGAATAATTATGATGGCTGGACAGACCAGTTGTGGTCTGAAAGACTAAATACACTTGGCAACCTTGTGCCTTTGTCAAAGAAGTTAAATATTGCAGCACGTAATGAATTCTTTGATAAAAAGAAGGAATATTATAAAGAATCAGAAGTACAGGATGTAAAGGATTTAATTGCAGTTAAAGAGTGGAAGCCTGCAGATGTCATGGTAAAGCAGAAAGAGAAAATAAAACGGTTATTGAAGTATTTCAAAATCTAGCTGCAGGATGCATGATAATTTCCAGTTATAATTTTAAATTTGCCAGCAGGCAGCAGGTTTCACATGTCCAGGCTGGATATTATTCCATGACAGAAGCACTTCAGCCCCGCCGGCGTTTGAATCTGGTTTTTTCAGATTTTATGCGCCGCTGCGTGGGCTGATGTAGCAAAAGCGTGCTCTGGAATGGAATAATACCAGCCTGGACACTGGAAACCCTGCGTCCGTCTGCCAGCGCAGAATAACTGGGGATTTTATGAAACGGATGTGAAGTTCTGGTAAAAAGTAGTTGACTAATATAGATAATATGATATAATATTCTTTGTGCAAGCAGAACGGAGGGTTGTTTTACTGGCTATGCAGTTCTGCGTAAAATATTACCCTATACAGTTGTGTATTGGAAGCATAATTTACAACTGGAGGGAGGTTAGGTGTGAGACAATGTCAAATGTAATCGTAAAAGAGAACGAGACACTGGATAACGCTTTACGCCGTTTTAAAAGAAATTGTGCTAAAGCAGGTATCCAGCAGGAAATCCGTAAAAGAGAGCATTATGAGAAGCCAAGCGTACGTCGCAAGAAGAAGTCTGAGGCTGCCCGTAAGCGCAAATATTAATTAATAGTGTTTTCCATTATTACGGCCACTTTGTATTAAGTGGTCTTTTTACCAGCCTGTACAATGGTTATCCTGGAATTGTGCCAGGCAGGCTGGCATTTTGCATGGTTTTTGCAAAATGTGTGCATTCCAGCTCTGGTAAGCGCTGTTTGTTATTATGAACAGCGTAACTGTGAATAGTAACCTAAATTTTAACATTTTTAAAAAAATTTAGAAAAAAAGCTTGCATTTTTAGAAACCATATAATATAATAAGCAAGTGCTTTGGTTAAGGAAAGTATTTATAGTAATTTACAGTATTGATGGGCTATCGCCAAACGGTAAGGCACTGGACTCTGACTCCAGCATTTCAAGGTTCGAATCCTTGTAGCCCAGTTTGTTTTTTAATTGTTTGTCTGTGTTATGGCAGATGTGCAGCATATTGCTAGTACATACTGATATATTTGATGGGCTATCGCCAAACGGTAAGGCACTGGACTCTGACTCCAGCATTTCAAGGTTCGAATCCTTGTAGCCCAGTTAAGGTTTGTTTATTGTTAAGTTTAAGGCTATATTAGATATATAGCTTTTTTGTTTGCCCAAAAAGCTGGAAAATGTTTTATAATGCCAAAAAATGTCATATAAAAGGTGAAAATATACTAATTTACATGTTGATTGGAAAGTTTTTATATATATAATTGCTAAAATATGTACAAATTGTTAAAAATATCTTGTGGAATTGTTTCAAGTTTGTTATACTGTTACTGTTGTAAAAATAGTTTGCGTGTGGGACGCAGAATGGAGGAAATTATAAAAATGAATAATATCTTTAAGAAAACAGGAGCTGTATTAGTAGCAGCTGCTTTAACAATAAGTGGTATTGTATACAGTCCTGTAACAACTGAGGCAGAAGAAGTTTCTGTTTTATATGAAGAGGGTGAAGCAAAAGCAAATACTGAAATTACATATAATTTTGCAGTTAGTTCTTCCCCTATGGTTTATATTGATTTATTAGTTCCACAGATGGTTGGTGGAATGATGTCATTTTACCAGAATGATACTTTTGTTAATACAGCAACATTAACAGAGGATGCTACATCATGGATGTATGCTGAAAGCCTTAATGCATATATCTATTCTTTGCAGCTGCCTGACCCGGTACCAGCTGACTGGAAGGTAGTGCTTAATTTTAATGCAGATACACAGTATGCTATTTCAGTATCACAGGAAAAATCTTCTGCAGTGCTTAGCCAGAATGCTATCACTCTTACAAAGGGCTTTACAGAGAAGCTTTCTGTTTCAGGCGCTACAGGCGAAGTTACATGGGAAAGCAGTGATAACAGTGTTGCAACAGTAAACTCTGCTGGAAAGGTTACAGCTAAAAAGGCTGGTGCAGCAAAGATTACAGCTACTACAGCAGATGGACAGGTTCTTACATGTACAGTTTCAGTACAGAAGAATGAATATAATGAAACAAGAAGATATGCTTCATCAGTTGAATATGGCAATTCACAGGTACAGGTTTATAAAATGTCTTATGATAGCAAGGGAAACCTTGTCCTTAAAGCAAGTATTTTAAATAACAGGGGTTACAGGGCTACAAAGATTAAGAAATTAACTATTAAAGTAAAGGATGCTGCTGGAAAGGCAGTTGGCACATTTACAGTTAAGAATAAGAAAATGTCTTTAAATTCTGGCAGCTCAAAGGATTTTAAATTTGTTATTAAGAAATCTGCTTTAAATAATAAGAAAGCTGATTTACGTACAGCAACATATAAGCCTTCAGGAACGATTATTTACGAAGTACGTTAGAAGGCAGACCAGATTAAGAATTAGTCATGAGGCGTGCCCTGGAACTCTATTGTAATGTTCCATAGGCACGCCTGTAAATTTATAATGGAATCTATAACAGTCCTGCTATTTAAGTGGAATAAAAGCCAGTGTTGTAAAAGGGCAGGCAATATGGACTGGGAATATCCTTTGTATTGGAGGGTATAATGTAAAAGGAGGATTTTATAATGGGTAAGATTGATTTAATACGGAGTGAAATGATGGCAGCTATGAAGGCTAAGGACAAAGAACGTAAAAATGTCCTTTCAGCCCTTCTTACAGAACTTAAAAATTTCCAGATAAACAAAATGGCAGAACTTACAGAGGAAGATGAGGACCATGTTGTTTTAAAACTGATTAAGCAGTCAAAGGAAACACTTGAAATGACACCTGCAGACAGGCAGGATATTATTGATGAATGTAATTATACTATTAAAGTGCTTGAAGAGTATGCCCCAAAGATGATGGATGAAGATGAGATAACAGAGGTTATAAAGTCTGTGCTTGGGGAACTTTCTATTGAAACACCTGCTGTTTCTGATAAAGGAAAAATAATGAAAGTACTTATGCCAAGAGTTAAGGGCAAAGCTGATGGAAGCCTTGTAAACCAGGTGCTTGGAAGTATGCTTAAATAGACAGGATATGTTGCTATTCGCAGTCAATGAAATCCGAGGATTTTTGACATGTTTTTTTCGTCAGAAATACGGGTTTTACAGTGCCATTTTGCATGTTTTTTGTGCAAAATGTGTACATAACCAGTGCTGGAAGCACTGCTAGTTACTATGAACAGCGTAGCTGTGAATAGT
>JAAWKM010000256.1 GCA_022797375.1 Lachnospiraceae bacterium | reverse complement strand
CATACGAGTCAACATATTCAAACGTTAAAGAAGGAAATACAAAATTGCAACAGACGATGGATAACATTACTATTGGTATATTGGCTGGTGCATTTGCTTCAATTTTGCCAATTCCTACTATGGCTCAAGTTGTAGCAGGTGCCATTCTAAGTGCGTTACCAACTGCATTTAATGGAAGTACAACTTTATATTACCGTTCATATGAGTATTTTGCTGAGGGTGGGCTAAGAACTTTCAATAAAAAATGTGAGGTTTACATATATTATGATAAAGAAATGACCGTTTTAGCAGACTGTGTAGTTTACTATGGTTCTAAAGCATAATAGGAAAGAGTGACTAATGAATAGGATAATTTGTCCATATTGTGGAAAACAGCTTATACAAGGATATATTCAAAGTCCACGACCAATTTCTTGGCTTCCTAAAAAATTAAAATTATTTACATTGGCTGGATTTAAAGGAAAAGAAGCAGTTGTATTGTCAGAAGGCAAATGCCTATCTGCTCCTTGTGTGATTGCATATAATTGTAGAGAATGCAAAAAAATTATTATTGATTATGAAGGAAATTGCTGTGATTTTTATAGATAAAATTATAAATTCATTTAATGTATTACTCAAAAAAATAAATTAAAAATAAATTCGTATAAAAAAGGTATAGCATTATGCTAACAAGCAGAATAAGAGTATCCACAAAATCCTAAAAGGAAATAGAAACGCTTCAGAGATTGCAACTCTATTTCTTTTTAGGATTTTGTGGCATATTGGCAAAAGGAACGCAAAAGCACTTTTGATACGCTTTGCTTTATCAAAAGTGTTCTTTGCGTTCTATTATTGTAAAGTAATTAATTTCTTACCTTGTTTAATATTACAGGGGCGTTTACGACCCTGTTTATATACACTAATTTTATTATTCATTTTGATTTTCAATTTCTGATATACCTTTTATATAACTCCAACTTCCATCAGTAAAATTAAATTCTGCTCTTAAAGATTTTATATTTTTCCATTCGCCTTATTTAGTTTTAAAAAAGATACCAGCGTCTACACACAGCTATAAAGAAATAGCAGATTTCTTTCAGACAAGTAGACAGACAATTTCAAAATATTTAAAAAGTCAAGAAATTAATTAGTTTACATACATAAAAAATAATATTTATATATGGGCAGCTGGAAGACTTAGAAGGGCAATATTTTTTCTTTCATTTATTCTCTCCATATTCATGAAAAATCCGAGAAGTTATGTTAATCAAGTTTTAACAGCTTCATTTTCTGTTTCACAAAGGTACAGGCTTTGCCTGTACGGTGTTTCTTCAGTTTCGTTCACAAACCTATTCCTGCCTTAAAACGATATTTTCATAAATATTTTTGTTTTTTATAAGTGATAGAACTTCTGCTGATTTCAGCAGAAGTAGTAGAAACTTCCAAAATCTAAATAAAACTATTTTGATCAATAAAAGCACAAGGGCGTTTACGACCTTGTTTTATACACTGGAAAAGCGACTACAGAGGGATAGAAGATAATTTTGTTGAATAAAAGCACAAGGGCGTTTACGACCTTGTTTTATACACTGGAAAAGCGACTACAGAGGGATAGAAGATAATAGAGAACTTTTTTTGAAAAAAAAGGCTGTAAAGCTTGATTCTATATGGGTTTGATGACATTTTGCACTATCATCTGATCAGATGATAGTTTATCACGAGATAGATGATAAACTATCATCTGATCAGATGATAACATCTATTTTAGATGATAGTTTACATTGACAAATTTTTATAATTATCATATAATTTTAATGATAATTAATCATGAAAAATAAATGAATAAAAAGGAGTGAATAAAATGCCTAATATTAAACAATCTATAGAAACATCAATCTTAAACGAATATGGAGAAATAATTGAAAAAAGGGCAAATAAAACGCTTTCTTGGGGAGCAGAACCTGTATACATTAAATTATATCTACAAGATGTATTATATTTATCAGATATGCCAAAACATCATGAAAAAGTGTTATTTGAACTTTTAAAGAGATCTACTTATGCAGGCGAAAAAAATGGTATGCAGGTGTCTTTATCAGCTGGAATAAAAAGAATTATATCTAAAGAATTGGGATTAAAGAATAATAGAAGTATTAATAATGTGTTATCTGATTTAGTTCATGGAAAAATATTATATCGAATTGAAACAGGTGTTTATAATTTCAATCCATATTTATTTGGAAAAGGAGATTGGCAAGATATAGCAAGATTACGGTTAGAAATTAATTATGATGACATACGGGGTAAAACATTTAAAGCAGTTTGTGAATATAAAAATGAAAATCAAAATGAGTAATAAAATCAGCATATATAAACAGGGTCGTAAACGCCCCTGTAATATTAAACAAGGTAAGAAATTAATTACTTTACTTACATATACAGGAGAAATAATATGAGTAATATACAAATCACTGAAAAACTATTTATAGAGCTAGTAAAGTATCATCTATTAGAAATTGATGATGAAAGGCTTTCTGAAGAGATTAAAGCAGAACTAAACAATAAACTAACCAAATTAATCAATAGAGATTTATATTCTAAATATCTTCAATGTGATATAGAAATAGATAGGAAAAAAGCACTAGAAGAATACATAAAATATAAAAATTCTATCGTTTTATAAAATATTAATTATTTTACAATCGTAGAACGCAAAAGGTACTTTTGATAAAGCAAAGCGTGTCAAAAGTGCTTTTGCGTTCCTTTTGCCAA
>JAAWKM010000255.1 GCA_022797375.1 Lachnospiraceae bacterium | reverse complement strand
CACAAATAGTAATGAAAAATGCTGTTTTTGCATTTTTCTTGTGTGAAATTGTAATGATTGTTAGACAGCGTTTTTTGCTGTCTTAGAATCATTTTTCACGCTAACCATCCATAAACCTGTCTTAAATCCACAAAAATGGATATACCTGTTACTATGAACAGCATAGCTGTGAATAATAACATATACTTATTTTACTTATCGGCAATTAATGTTAATTTCTTTACAATTCTGCTGGAATTACTGGAATATTACTATACAAACAGAGATATTTTAGCAGATTTCTGCTCCCGCTGGCATATTCTTTTCAGGTGCCACAAGTGCAAGGTTTCCTTCTGCATCTTCCGCACAAAGCAGCATGCCCTCTGATAAAACACCTGCAAGCTTTGCTGGCTTAAGGTTTACAAGAACCATTACCTTTTTTCCAACCATCTCTTCTGCCTTGTAGTACTGTTTTATTCCTGAAACAATCTGCTTTACCTGGCTTCCAATTTTAACTTGTGAACAAAGGAGCTTTTTAGACTTTTTGACCTCTTCACATGCAATAATTTCGCCAACCTGGAACTGCATTTTCTCAAAATCCCCAAATGTAATTTCTGGTTTTGCCTCAATATCAATTACATTTTCTTCTTCCCTGCTTCCCCCGTCTGCTGCTGCCTGTACAGCACTGGTTTTTTCTGCCCTTTCCAGGACTTCTTCTACATCATGCCTGGCAAATAAAATTTCCGGCTTGTCTGTAACCTTAGTTCCTGGTGCATATAGTCCGAACTTATCCATATTGCCAAAATCCTTTTTATCTGCATTTAACTGTGTTAAAATTTTACCTGTTGTTTCTGGCATAAACGGTTCAAGAAGGCTTGCTCCAGTTACTATACTTTCAATAAGATTATAAAGGACTGTCGAAAGCCTGTCTTTTTTATCCTCATTCTTTCCAAGTATCCAAGGTTCAGTTTCATCTATATATTTGTTACACCTTTTAAATATTGCAAATACTTCTGTAATCGCATCTGCTACACGCAATGCTTCCATTTTTTCTATGACTTTCTGGCATGCAGAAGTTACAAGTGTTTTAAGTTCATTATCAACAGGCTCTTCTATACCCTTATCTTCTGCAATTCCGCCAAGGTATTTATTTGTCATGGAAATTGTCCTGTTTACAAGGTTTCCAAGTGTATTTGCAAGGTCAGAATTAATTCTTTCTGTCACAAGTTCCCATGTTACCACACCATCATTTTCAAATGGCATTTCATGAAGCACAAAATAACGTACTGCATCCACTCCAAATACATCCACCAGGTCATCTGCATAAATTACATTGCCCTTTGATTTGCTCATCTTGCCATCATTCTGCAAAAGCCACGGATGCCCAAATATCTGTTTTGGCAGCGGAAGCCCAAGTGCCATAAGCATAACCGGCCAGTAAATAGTGTGGAAACGCAGTATATCCTTGCCTATCAGATGTAAATCAGCAGGCCAGAATTTTGCAAAAAGGTCTTCTCCTCCTTCTAATGCATTATCTCCATCTACATCATACCCAAGCCCTGTAATATAGTTACTAAGTGCATCTATCCATACATAAACAACATGCCCCTCATCAAAATCAACAGGAATACCCCATTTGAATGAAGTACGTGATACGCATAAATCCTGTAATCCAGGCAGAAGGAAATTATTCATCATTTCATTTTTGCGTGATTCTGGCTGTATAAAGCCTGGATGTGTATTAATATGCTCTATAAGCCTGTCTGCATACTTGCTTAATTTAAGGAAATATGCCTCTTCCTTTGCCGGCTGGCATTCCCTGCCACAGTCAGGGCATTTGCCATCTACAAGCTGTGAAGAAGTAAAGAATGATTCACATGGTGTACAATACATACCTTCATAAAACCCTTTATATATATCACCCTGGCTATACAGTTTCTTAAAGATTTTCTGTACCTGTTTCTCGTGGTATTCATCCGTTGTGCGTATAAATTTGTCATATGACGTATTCATTAAATCCCAGATGCTTTTAATCTGCCCTGATACATCATCCACAAACTGCTTAGGTGTAATACCCGCCTCTTCAGATTTAATTTCAATTTTCTGTCCATGCTCATCTGTACCTGTCTGGAAACGCACCTCATAGCCCTGCTGCCTTTTAAACCTTACGATGCTGTCTGCAAGGACTGCTTCATATGTGTTGCCAATATGTGGTTTGCCAGAAGTGTAAGCTATCGCTGTTGTTAAATAAAACTTCTTTTTCTCTGCCATTATAATACCTCTCTTTCAAATTAAAAAAACGCCTTTAAGAAAACTCTTAAAGACGGGAATACCGTGTTACCACTTTAATTTACCTGCATCTCACAATACAGGCCTTTGCCACTGCCATCACAGTGTGGCGCTATAACAGGCGCACCCGCCGCAGCCTGGCAGTATCTATAAGAATACCACTTCGGTACGGAGCTCCAAGACCATCTTCGGCAATATTCTGTATGCCCGTTTCCACCAGCGGGGCTCTCTGCAACAACTTGTATACATAGGATTGCTTACTCTTCTTTTCACAGCCTTTAAAGTATATAAATATATCTGTTAGATAATTTTTTTATATTTTAATATTTGTATATAAATTTGTCAAGAATTTATTGGATAATTTCACGTCCGTTTCATAAAAATCCCCCATGCCGTGCTTTGCATGGCACAAATAGTAATGAAAAATGCTGTTTTTGCATTTTTCTTGTGTGAAATTGTAATGATTGTTAGACAGCGTTTTTTG
>JAAWKM010000057.1 GCA_022797375.1 Lachnospiraceae bacterium | reverse complement strand
TAATAAAGCCAGGCTGTAAACTGCATGTTGCAAAACCAGCCTGGCTGTGTTATATTATGTATATAAAAGGAGCAGCCGCCCACAAAGTGGTTGACCTCCCAGGTGTATTAAAAAGCCCGCCTGTACCGGTCAAGTAACAAGGCGGGTTTATTTATTTACGCTTGTCGTTCCTACTGTCTATGTAGGCAAGCAGTGTGATTAAAAACGTTGCAAACAGGATTAAATCCTGGAATGTGAACATCTTCATCCCCACCACCTCCCCTCTTATGTAAAAAGGGAGGCTTTCCACCTTGTAACACGGTTACCCCATGCATGGATTATACCACAGCATGTATAACCCTGCAATCTTTTATATCCATATGTACTGCTTTCCTGCAAAATAAAAAAGCCTTTAAGCTGCCTGGTTAATTATTTTTTCTAAAGCCGCAATACGCTCTTCCAGTTTCTTTGTCTTTTCCTGCTGTACCTGTACTGTTCTTTCCAGCGTTTCATTCCTGGTATAAAGTATCTGGCAATAACGTACTATATCCGCAATAAACTCTTCGTAGCGCAAACCATAGATGTATTCGCCTGGTATTTCTTCTTGTTTTATTCTTTTTTGGATTTCTTTGATAAGCTTGGTCTGCATTTCTTTGACTGTTTTTGTAATTGTTTCAATAGTCCCGTCTTCATTGGTAATGGTTTCCTCAATTTCTCTTTCTACCTCAAACTCACGCTCAACCTCTGCTTCCTCTTCAACTTCAACCTCCCTTGTCTTTGGAGATTTGATAAAACCTGCATGGTCTTTTATTCCAAGCCTTTGCAATAATTCTTCTATATCTTGTGCAATAAAGCCGTGATGTGGTCTGCCGCTTTCGCCGTTTGTACGTTTGTAAATACAAGCCATTAAGCCATTAAAAAATGCAACTAATGTTTCATCTGACATATATGTATCAGATGTATTTCTTGTTTGTTTACTGCCAATATATGAAATATCAGTTTTCTCACGACGGTCAGAAGTGGAAATACTACCGTTAGTTGCGTATAGTTGCTGCCACCTATAAGATGCACTGCCTAAATATCCTACGCCGTTAACTGATGGACAAAGGGTAGGAATTGAACCATATAATATTGCTACATAATTTGAATAATAATACCCATTATCTCCGCCAATAAAATTCATACGTTTTGCGTAATCATTAAATACGATATACGGTCGGCATGTATATTGGCTACTATCTTTAGTTGCAGTTCTGCCTCCGACTTCTGTTGTTTTAATTTTGCTCGTAAACTGCGCTTCTCCTGGAAAGTAACTATTACCATTTTTATCCAAAAGCGTTAAATCCTTATCGAAACTGTTAGTATTAGCATTGATTTTAGTATTGCTTATATAATAAACATGGATAGCATCCTGGAAATGCCCAATATTAAATACACCATTGGCACTATTTAGCTTACAAAGCATGTTATAGCCAGCTGGTGCAGTTGAATTTATTAATACATTAATCCCTTTAGCACCATTCAGATGGGTTGCTGTATTCATGGCAGAGGTTACAGGCTGGGAAAAAGTTGCTCCACGAAAGTTTATGTCGGCTAAATTCCCCTTGGCACTACCATCTCCGAAGCAATATGTTTGTATCAAATCACTAGCTGCGGCATCAGTTAATCCATCTCTAAAATTAAACCATACCCGGTTGTTATTTCCCCAGCCGCTAAAATTAAACTCATTAGCATGTTCCGCAACGCGTGGCATAGCATATTGTTTATAGTTGATTGAATCTAATATAATCCGATAATCCTTCCATGCACCATTATCCATCCCACGTACTGCTAATTGCCCAGTATAATAGTCCCCCAAGATTTGATGCTTCCATTTGCTGCTGTAAACATGTTGGTATAACGCGGAATTATTATGACCAAAAAGCGAAGATGGAATAGGATTTGTGTACCCTATATAATTTTTATTGACCGAACTTTTATCAATAATAGAGGTTGATTCAAAGTATAGTTTATCATTTATATTACTTTCGGTTATAAATTCTAACCAATCAGTAAATCTTACATCTGCGCCATCTATGCTTGTACGCATATATGCACCAACTTTTTCAGCATTAAGACCGTCACTCCCCAAGGCAAACTGTGTCCCCCATTTACCAGTATCCCAGCCAAAATTAATAACCCTTGCACTTAATGGTGCTTTCCCTTCTGTTGCATTTGAGGTGGATAACATATAAGTAATTTTATTTTTAAACCTTGGGTCTGAAAAATCTATATTTAATGATTCTGGACGCTGGATAAAGCTGTTAATTATACATAAACTTTTATCTGTTGTCCCTTTCAAATAACCGCAAGGATACCATTCCATAGTATATACCTTCTTTCTTTTAATTTATTTTTTTACACACGGACGTTATTTAATTTTTGTTTCCAGGCGTTCAAGCCTTGTTTTTAAATCTTCTATTTCTTCCTGCTGCTGGTTTATTTTTTCTTCCTGTTCCTGTATCTTCTTTTCCTGTGTTTCAAATTTCTTCCATAATATCTGGCAGAAACGTATTATATCACCTTTCAGTTCTTCATATCTTATACCATAAACGTATTCATCTGGAACCTCCCCATAGCGGATTACTTTGTCTTTCACTTTTTCAGTAACAATCTTTACTGTCCCGTCTTCCTGGACAATTTCTTTTTCAGCTTCTCTTTCAGCCTCCTCTTCTGTTTCTGCCATTTTAGGGGATTTAATAAGTGCTGCATGGTCTTTTATCCCAAGCTTTTGCAGCAGTACTTCAACGTCCTGCGCTATGAGCCCGTGGTGGGGACGTCCGCTTTCTCCAGCGGCACGCCTGAATATACAGGGTTTTAACCCGTTTATAAATGCTGCCAGGAGTTCATCAGGCATTTCTGTGTCATATCCACTTTGATAACCAATATAAGATATATCTTTCTTTTCCCTGCGGTCAGAAGTTGATATGCTGGTGTTTACTGCATATATATCATTCCACCTGAAACTCCTGCCAAGGTCACCGCCCCCGTCTTTGTGTGGATGGAGGTTACAGCTGTCTGGTGACTGCGAGGTAAACCCTATTCCTGTTTCATGTACCAAATCAGTAAAATTAGCCACATGGTAGTTTCCGTTATAATAACCTTTTGATATTCTAAAGGCACCATTTCCAAAAAATACATGGCCTTTAAGGTTTAAATCACTGCTGGCAGGCAATGCACCTACCTCTGCTGCAGTATATGATGGCTTATTTGCTGCTTTAGCCCAGGCCTTGACATCACTTGCTGGCATTGAGGACGGGAAGTCTGTTATGTCTGCTTTTCCATGTTTATGTGCCGCTGGTGTCATTGTACTTGGGAAATCATTTATCTGTGACTTTGTATGTGTATGTGCTGTTGGTGCCATTGCTGTTGGTTTACCTGTTAAATCATTATAGCTTCCTGTAAATGCCACAGGTTTTAAATCTTGAAAATACCTGGCAATCTTTCCAAATATTGTACTGTGCTTTTCACCGCTTTTTATATTTTCCCGCGTCCTTGCATGTGTAAAACCTGCTGTTTTATCCCCTGTATCATTCTGTCCATGCTTTGTATTAAACCACGGCATCACTTACCACCGCCTTTACATGTATGTCTTTTTCTTGTGCCTCAAAGACCACTGTGACATTATCCCCGTCTACTGTTATAGCTTCATAGCTTACATCTGACACACTTGCTTCAATGTTTATCCTGCTGTTTTCTCCAATGCTTCCTTCGTCAAAACTGAATGTAACGCTAGGCTGCCCTGCTGGAAGCATTTCTATTTTTTCACACTTGTTTATTGCGTTTTTCAGGCGCAGGTCATTGTCCAGGAGCTGTTTTGTAGACTGGTTAAAATTGTCTGCATGGTTAGTATCTGTAGTTTCAAGTATATCCACCCTGTCTGAAAATACCGGGCTGCTGTTTGTATAGTCTTTCATAACATGCCACCTTCCTTAAAATACATCATCAAGCGTGAATGTCATTTCCATATCGCTGTCCTTGCCTTTTGGCTTGAAGTTCTTTATGCAGGCAATGTCCCCGTTTTCATCATAAAGACCCACCTCACTTATATCTTCCCCTGCAAGTTCTGGCTCTGTCAAAGTACACTTATACCTGCAGGTGGTGTCTTCCACAAATTCAAAGCTGCTTATCTCCTTGCGGTATAATTCGTTAGCAAGTTCTGCCTGGTCTTCCTGTGGTGTTATGACATTCCTTCCTTCATCCACGCCGCCATCACCAAATGCCATCCCTGTAATCTTAGGAAGCACAAGTGCACCTGCCCTTGCCTTGGCCATGTTTTCCCTTGCTTTTTTTGTGATTATTACGTTATCTGCCATCTGTTAAATATCCTCCTTCCCATAAAATGCATTTAACAGGCGTGAACCATCCAGTGTCACTGACCCGTCAGTATAATACAGGTTACGCCTGTAAGCTACTGCAACATCCCCTATGGTTTCATGTACCTGTACCACTGCCCTGTGCCCTGCCTTTGTTGTAACCTGCACTGTACCGCCCTCCCAGAAATTAACAGCAGCGGCAGAAACCAGTGCCACGCCTGTTTTTTCTTCTGTACGTACTTTTATACTGCCATTAGCAATACAAGAGATTTCCATATCCTGCACCACGTTTGTATGTACTGGCAGTACCATCTTTAAATGTACATCATCATTCAAAAACTCCCAGAAACCAGAGCGTCCAAGTTTAAAAACTGCCTTTAAACTGCTGGTGCTTTCATGGACATTAAAACATGACAGGATTTTTATACAAACCCTGTCTGTGTCCATAGTTTCTTTTAAGCGAATCTTTATGCCATTCTTAATCCCCAGCACTAGGTCATACCGTCTTTTGTCATCAAGCAGTACAGTACCATCAAGTAACCTTGTGCCATTTAAAACGTTGCACGCCCAGAACGGAAGCTGTGTATGCATATTAATTTTTGTTATGTCCATTTCTTCTGGTATGTATACAATTAATTCCACGACAAAAATTATATAAACCTGCAACGGCAAAAATCCGTCCAGTATATTGTAAACTGCTCTTGTGCCTGTTACATATTCATCTAAATGTACAAATAATTCATAAGAATTGTAATCACATGATAAACTTATATTTTCATAATACGAAGACAGCATAAACATAAGTTCAAGCAGCGTCATTTTACATTTGTTTGTTGATGAAAGTATATACATTTTTCTTTCTTCAAGTGTCATGCCCATATCTGGGACTATGCCTGCAATTTTTTCAAATCTTCCAACACCATTTTCATCTGCCGTTGAAATAAACATATTGTCCATGACACTGTGCGACAAAGTAGCAAGTTTTGAAAATTCCCTTTCTTCCGCTTCTGCAATCTGCTGTATTTCTTTTATCTGTTTCACAACAGGAGGGTAATAATCTAATATATGCATGTTATTACACCCCTTACTGGTACTGCGTTCTGGTCTGGCATGAAGTTTTCTGCTTTTCCGTTTAATTTTGTACCCTGCACATCAACTACCCCCTCAACCCCCGCTATTGCCTGGTTTATTTTAAGTATTCTCACAATACAGGTTTCATCTTCCCATTTCTTTGCAAGCCCCAAAAAATACGCATCTATTTTTTCATATACTAATGGCAGCAGGTCTTCCCATGTGTAACCTGTATCTACTGTCACTTCCGCCTCTATATTTACCACTTCTGATGCACAAGGGTAAACATCAACAACATGGAATATTGGTGCTTCACCTTCACCTTCCCCCTGCCTGCCCACAGGGTCTGTAATTTCCTGCACATTTGCCACAAGTGTGTCACTTGGTGTTTTGTATGTGCTGTCCAGGAAATATATCTTTATTCGCCTTACATCCTGTGTAACACGGTACAGCCTGCAAGCCCCTACACCTTCTATCCTGTGCATCAGTTCCCTGTACTGTGCCCGGTTTCCACCAAATGCAAGTGATGAAGCTTCAATTGATAAATAACGTGCTCTGAATGCTTCTGTTTCCTCTTCATCCCTCGCAGGGATTAGAAGCGTGACAAGTTCCCCGTTTTCCAGCCCTTCTATATATTCAACAGGCAGAAGCCCCTCCTGCTTTACATTACCCCTTGCCCCTGCCTGTTCACACATAAGCCTGTATGTGCCAGCCTCAAGCTGTCCTGTACATATATATGTAAATTCACCCGCCGAAAAACGGGCATATTTTTCTATGGCAGTATTAAACCTTGCTTCCCATACAGCATTTGTAGCAGCAAGTGGTATTATCCCTCTTTCTTTAGCCCTTAATACCAGATGTTCCCTGTCTGCCGTTTCCGCATAACCGTTCTGGTCTATAAGCCCAAGTTCTATATATACTTTTTCAAATTCTGCAGATGCCCCTCTGAAAGAATGGTCTATAAGCGTGCCTTCCCTTGTATCTGTACTGGTTCCCGAAGCACTTTTAAGGTCTGACATTATGTTTTCCTGTGTCTTGTCATCAAACAGCATCCTGCCACCTCCCCTATGTTTTTAACCTTGTAACATGCAAGCTGTTAAACTCTAAACTTCCATACAAAGTATCTGCTGTAAATGATACTGCTGCCGTGTCTTTGTCCATGCTTATGCTGAAATCTGATATACTTTCTATATTTTCATTCACAAGCAGGCACTCTTCTGTCATGCGGTATGCCTCTGCTTCCAGGTATTCCTCCGTATATGTTTGTCCTGGGAGTTCTTCAAATTCACTGCCATAGTCCCATGTATATATATAATGCCTGTAACGTGGTGTCTGCAACGCAAGCCATATCCATACTTTTATAGCTTCCAGCCCTTCCACTATATCCCCTGTAAGCTGTCCTGTTTCAAAATCAATACCATAATCCTTTGGTACTGCTTTTTCTTCCTCCACCCTTTCTATATCTTCATTATCTTCTATGTATGCAGGAAAAAACAGGCTCATAGCCCCACCAGCCTTCCGAATATAATATATTTTTCATCATCCAGTTTACATATTGCAACCTGGTCACCTTCCTTCAAAGGTTCTATAAATGTACTTTTATCCTTCATGGATGGATTATCTTTATCTACAGCATAATGGTAGCCAGTCTTTAAATGTTCAACAACAAGAAGGTCATCACCCGAAAGAGGCAGGCTGCCCACCATGCAGCTTGTAGCGTCCTGCATTATCCCAGTCTGGACCGGTGCAGGATTGTCTTTTTTACCCTCATTGCGCATAATCCTTAATATCTCGTTATATGCATCCACTATTTGCCTCCTTTGCTGTCTTTATCTTCCTTTCCAGTGTCTTTATTCTTTTTATCCCCATCCTTTTTCTTTTCTTCTGTTTCTTCATATTCCTTACTGTCCATCACGTTTTTAAAACTTAATTCCAGGCTCATTGTATGTGTACCATTTTCCCAGGTATGTGTATCACTTTCTACCCAGAACAGCCCGTTTAATTTTACTGCTTTGTCATAAATTTTAACAGCATTGCCTGCTATACAGTCCAGGTCACCATTTACCCCGCTGGCATTTATCTTTTTTTCAATGCCATTAAGCATATTTTTAGCGGCTGTGGCTGCGTTTATGCCATCCTCTTTCTTGTAGACATTCTGGTAAATGCCATATTTTTCTATATGTCTGTCATTTTTAACTACGCCTGTCTGTTTGCCTTTATCATTATAAATTTTTACAATGTTTACCATGTTTTCTATGGTTTCTTCATAGCTGGCATTTATTATGTTATAACCTTCCTGTAGTACAAAATCTTTTACTTTCTCACCTTTTATTTCTACTGAAAGTTTTGTGCCATGCATACGGCAGATATATTTTTTTCCTGTCTGTTTTGCAGCTTTAGTATAAGCCTTCATTATTATGTCATAAAAAGTATCACCATCAAATATCATTTTCTTTAATGGTACTTTAGTTGGTGCTATGCTGCCCGTTTTTATCCCAAGGCTGGCACACACTTTTTCTGTAATTTTTTCTGCTGTTGTGTTTTTAAAATTATATACACCCGTGCTTCTTAAAAGATGGTTTAAAAGGTCATAACACGAATATGTTACTGTGCCTGTTTCACCGCTTTTTATTGATGCCTGGACTTCACCTAAAAATATAAGTTCCCCATCTTCGTATAGTTTTATGGTATCACCAGCACCAATATTTAAGCCCAGGCTTTTAATATTTTTGTCTTCTGGTGCACTGGCTACTGAAATATCTGCTGTCCGTGCTGCTTCCGATACAGAACCGCTCCATGAAACACTTGTTACTGACTGTGTTATATTTAGTGCTGTTGCACCTTTTTTCTTTTTTATCCATTTTACCGTCATACTTTTACCACCAGCCGCTGCCCTGGAAACAATGACCTGGGGTTGTCACCTATCACATCTAAGTTCTGCAGGTATAAAGCCCTCCAGTTTGCACTGCTTCCTGTCACATTTTTTGCTATTTTACATAAATCATCATTTTTCTTTACAGTATATATAGTATCTTCTATTTCCTTTACAGGTCTTTGTGTTATAGGGAGTGCTACTTTTTTTGTAACTTTTTCTTTCTTCTTTTTCCCTTTAATTTCAGGTTTACGGTATTCCTTAAATTCTAATGTGAAGTTTATGTCTTCCGAACCATCATTTTCACCCCAGGTAAAACTTTCTATTGTACAATCCATATTCACTGGTGTATTTGTCATTGTAAGATGTAAAACTCCCTTATTTTTCATCTTTTCAATTTTTTTAACACTTTCTTTTGGTGTTGGAAATTTTTTATAGCTGCATAAACTGCTATTATAATTTTTAGGAAAAAATGAGGAAAAGGAAACTGTTTTCAGCTTCCTTTTTCCAAGTAAGTTTACTTCGCCAAAAGAATTTATAACCACCTGTGTATTCCCGCTTTCACTTGTAAGTTCATACTCTGGCGGCAATACCGCAAGCCTGAATTTTGTCTTTCCCTGTTTTAACCATATTTCCATACTTATGTACCTCTATGCTGTACCTGTATTGAATGCAATACGTTTTAATTTATATGCAAGCACTTCTGCAATGCGGTCTATATCTTCATCACTTCTTACTTCTATCTTGTCAGCAAGTTTTTGTATATTTATGGTTATGCTGCCTTTTGCCCCTTCACGCCTTGCCATTTCTATTGACTTATCATGCGGGTAAACCCTTGACCCTTTTGGCAGGTCTACAATCTCACCACCGCGGTCATGGATAACTGCTGCCCCGCCCTGCCAGTTATTTGTACCTTTGTATAACATAGGTATTGCTGGTATGTCTATGCCAAATTTCTTGCCACCAATCTTTGGCACCCAGTCTGGTATTTTAATGCCAAGTTTATTAATGCCTGTAATTGCACCATTTATAATGCCTATAACAGCATTTATTGGGGCTTTTATTAACGCAGACAATGTATCAAATATCCCGCCAAAAATATCTACAACACCCTGCCAGGCTTTTTGCCAGTTGCCAGTAAATATTCCAGTTACAAAACTTGTAATGCCATCAAAAACCTTCATAAGACCACTGATAACACCTGCAATAGTATTTACTGATGATGATATAAAGCCTGCAACCGCACCAAATGCACCAGATACTGCAGGTACAACAAATGCCATTACAGTCCCGATTGTGTTTTTAATACCCTTGAATACCGCAAAAGCAACTGCCTTGAATGCTGTTAAAGCTGCTTTGGATGTACTGCATGTACTGCTTAACTTTTTGCCAAATACAGCAGCTATAATAACTGATGCTGTTTTTACAGCCTTGCCAATTGCGCCAAATACAATTTTAAACACACCTTTTATATTATTAAGGGCACTGCTGGCATGTGTTTTTATACCTTTAATCTTTTTATTAAATGCCCCTATATCCACACCACATTTAGACATAACCTTTTTAACTGCATTGCCAAGTGATGTAAATATCCCTTTTACAACATTTAAACCCTTGAAAGATTTTACTGCACCCTTTACTACACTTCCTATTATTTTAAATGGGGTTTTTATAATATTTACAAGACCACCAAACACACCTTTTGCAATATTTTTAAGACCGTTTAATGCTTTCTTCCAGTCACCAGCAAATACACCTGAAACAAACTGTCCAAGTCCTTTAAAAACGGTTTTTATATTACCAAGCAAAGGTCTTACTGCCTGTACAAATCCATCTATACAGTCTTTTGCTATATTTACTGCATTGTCCCATCTGGCAGCAACAATATCAAAAGCTGTGGCAACAGCATTTACTGCCCCTTCTGGCAAAAAATTTTTAACTGCATTTACAGTGAAGTTTTTAATGGCATTGATTTTCGCTTTGAAAATATCCCTTACAGTGTCCAGGATGCCGCCTGCTGCTGTTTTGAAACCTTTTAAAGCTGTTTCTGCATCACCACTGAATATACCTTTAAACATTGTCCCAAAGCCTTTAAAAATGTTTTTAATATCACCAAAAACCACTTTTATATCCTGTACAAGACCCCAGAATGCCCCTTTTATGCCATCCACAACAGTTTTAACTGCTGGCAGTGCTTTATCAAATGCCTTACTTAACCCAGAGGCAATATCTGGCGGGAAAATATTATAAAGGCTGTGTTTAAACTTCACTGCTGAATTATGCCAGTTGCCAGCAAATGCACCTGTAAAAAAACTTAGCAGTGCATCAAAGACTTTAAAGCCTTTGTCCACTGCTGTAAAAACCCCGTCAAATGCCCCGACTGTACCTGTAGCAAATTTTTCCAGTGCCCCACCTGCCTGTTTTGTGCCAGTTTTTATGTCTGCAGAAAACTCTTTGCCAAATATGCCCCCTAGTTTTTTGAATATTTTTCCTGTTTTTTCTGTAATATTCCCTATGGAAGTACCTATGGATGAAAACTTATCCTTAAAATCCTGTACAGATGTACCAGCTTTTTTAAATGTATTTTCAAACCACTTGCTAACACTTTTTAAAAAACCTTGTACTTTATCCCAGTTCTTTATTATAAGAACCGCTGCCAGTGCAATGCCTGCCAGGATACTTATAACAATGCCAGCAGGGCTTGTAATGGTCTTTAGGATACCACCAAAATTCCCTATTGTTGTTGACACTTTCCCAAATGTCCGTGTAACTGTACCAACAGTTGTAACCACCTTGCCAAAAAGCATTACTGCCGGTCCTATGGCAGCAGCAATGCCAGCCCATTTCATGATATTATCTATCTGTGCACTGCTAAGGCTGTTTATATAATCTGCTGCCTTTTGCACCCATGTAACAACTTTCTTAATATGTGGCAGCAGTTTGTCACCAAGCGTTATCAGTATTCCTTCTATGGCAGACTTTAAAAGGGTTATCTGCCCATTAAGGTTGTCTAACATTTTGTCTGCCATTTCTTTAGCTGAACCAGATGATTTATTAATAGCTTTGGTCAGTTTGTTAAAATCCTTGCCTGAAGCATTCACAATTGTTAAAAGCCCCGACATGCTTTGTTTCCCTGCCAATGTTGCCGCTGCTGACGCTTTTTGTGTTTCTGACAGCCCCGAAAATGAAGAACGCAGGTTATCCATTACCGCTGCAAAACTTTTCGTTTTGCCATTGCCGTCCGTTAAACTTATCCCTAATTTCTTCATCAAAGCTGCCTGTGTATCTGTAGGCTTTGACATATTGGCAATGACATTTTTTAATGTTGTCCCTGCTGTACTTCCCTTTATTCCTGCATTTGCCATTACACCTAATGCCACAGAAACATCTTCTACTTTATAGCCCATTGCGCCAGCAGTTGATGCACAGTATTTAAAACTTTCACCCATCATGGAAACGTTCGTGTTTGCATTACTTGACGTTGCTGCCATGACATCCGCAAAGCGTGAACTTTCTTTTGCTTTCATATTAAAAGCGGTAAGCCCGTCTGTAACAATATCTGACGCTTTTCCCAGATTTTCTCCTGATGACGCCGCAAGGTCCATTATGCCAGCAATGCCTTCTGTCATATCCCTGGTTTTCCATCCTGCCATAGCCATATACTTCATGGCATCTGCACTTTCACTTGCAGAAAATGAAGTTGCTGCACCCATTTCTTTAGCTTTTGCAGTTAATTTTTCCATATCTTTGGCACTTGCACCAGATATAGCACCAACTTCTGACATTGCACTTTCAAAATCTGCTGCTGTTTTTACTGCGGCGGTTGCTATTCCAGCCACGGGCAGGGCGACAGACTTTGTGACTGAATTACCAATGCCAGAAATACTTTTGCCAGCACTCTGTATCTGCCTGCCTGTTTTCTGGAACTCACGTCCCATTTTTTGCAGGCTTCTTATGGCATCCGCTGACGGTCTTGTAAAACCATCTATAAACCGCAATGCTGTGCTTATTACCCTGCCCATTCCTGCCGCCTCCTTATGCCCGGATTATGGATTAACCAGTTCCATCTGGTGCACCAGCTTCTTCCAGCCGTTTATTTTTATCTTCTATTTCCTGTACCATATACACCCTTGACATACGTTTCTGCCCTTCTGGCATAGACATATATTCAAAAGGTTTCCAGTTTTTATAGCGGTAGTGGAGGTAATCCATTTGTACCTCACTATCGCTTTCAATTAGTTTTTTACCTCTTTTTCCGTTTCCTCTTCATTTATAAACCCGCTTAACTTTGCAATTTCATCTGATATTACATTTACTTCACCTTTGAAAATTTTCCTGGCTGCCTCTGCTGGTGTTGCAACACCTATGTGTTTTAAAAGTTCCTCATTTTTAAGGTCTGGGTCAACAATACCTGCAGCAACAATTTTTGTATTCACACTGAAACTTTTTTCATACTCAAAATTGCCTTTTTTATTGACAGCGCCTGCACTTAATGAAGTATAAATATCACCATCCACAGCCTGTATTGTTATCTTTGCATCACTGACGCCAAGAAGCTTTGAAAGCTGCTTACTGTCTATTTCTTTCTTTCCGATTTTGTCAAATTCTTTCTTGTCTACTGCTAATAATCTTTCTGCTAAATTCATATCTGTACATTCCTTTCCAAAAAAAATGAGGGACTGTACACTACAATCCCTTTGCATTGTTTAATTATTTAATTGTGTCTAATATGTCCCAGTCACTAAAAGTAAAACTGTAACTTTCTTCGCCAAGTTTTTCTGTTTCCCAGTCAGCCAGTATCATCTTATCAAATGTGGCATCATATACCACAATACGCTCTGCCCCTGTACTGTCAGGGTCATTTATGTTAGAAACTATTTTAAATACAGGCATTTTGCCTTTTTTCAGTTCAGCATCTATCTTTTTCATAATAAAGCTGTTAATTTTGTGGAATTTTATTTCCCCTTTTGGTTCAACGCCTGTCATTTTCTGCCCTGGCTGTAAATTCTGTACCCTGGCCACAGCTGTTGTCTTTATGCCAATTTCTGCTTTAAAAGATACTACCTGTGCCATATATTCGCCGTCAAACCACACCTCGCCCCATGAGCCATTAATTACTTCTTTCCCATTAATCTGCTTCTTGTCTGCCATCTGTACCTCCTATTAAATATAAACAGGCATCTTTATATTTTCTATTGCATCCAGTATTTTTACATTTGCAGTAAGGAATACATTGTTTCCTGTATCAGCCGTGATTATCTCTTCATCTGAACATTCGTCTACATCTTTAACCACACCGCCATGCCCATCATCAAGTGTTGCCTGCAAGCCTTTGCCTTTAAGGTATATACGTACTGCTTCCGCATCAAGTGTTACCGAATAACTGCTTACAACCCCGTCTGCCCTTAACTGTGCAAAATAGCTGTTTATTGCAGACAATAAAAGGCATTTGTTAGAATAACTGTTTGCATATTTACCTAAATAGCTGTCCTGCGCTGTCTTTGTGATATCATCATGTATCATGTCCATAGCCTCAACTATCTTGATTTTCTTAAAGCTGTCACCCTTGCCATCAACAGTAGTTACAAAGCTGTTTACACCTATTACTACTTTGACTTTTTCCCCATCATAAAAAAGGATAAATTCCCCTTTGTCCACAGGTGTATCAATATCTGTAAGGCGTGTACAGTCTGACAGTTCTGGCAATGGTGCATATGTACATGATATGGTTATTGGTGTACCAGCTATTAAACCTGCAATCCTGCTACAATACTGTTCAGTTGTATAGACAGTTTCTTTAACAGTTTTTGTACCATCCTTATTTGTGACTGTTTCTGTTTTTGTCATTCCTGTAGTTGTGAAATTGATAACTCCTTCATTATCTGCTGCCACATTTGGCAATACTGCCTTAATTTTCTTTTTCTTATTGCCGCGCATAGATTTTACCCAGGCTGCCACATCTTCTGCTTTGCCATCTGTTTCAACTGTTGGGACTGCAAGATAATCAAACCTTATATTTTCTGATTCTTCCATAGCCCTTGCATACCCTGCTTTTATCCCGTCTGTTCCTGGCAGAGTTGTATATGTTTCTGTGCCTGGCTCTGTATCTGGTTCTTCTTCTGTGCCTGGTTCCGCTGTTTCAGAAATTCCCATGCAATACACAAGCACTTTTTTAGGCGCATTAGTATAACCTGCCATTGCAAGCTTTACCTGTTCCACAGTTGCATCCTGCAGGTTTCCTGGTATGTCACTTTCTGTAATTACCGTTACCGGGTTTTTTAAAGGTGCTGGCAAAGGGTCTTTTACCCATAACATTACAATACCCCTCTCACTCCTTGTAACTGCAGATATGCCTTTTTCTATAAAACTTATATCAATACTTGGTGCTTTCATACTATAAACCCTCCTGTCCATTGCCAGTATTCAAATACAAATTTCCTGCAACTGGTGCAGCCTCTTCCTTATGTGTATTTTCCATATAGTCAAAATCAATACTTATCTGTAAAATATCTGAATATTCACCAACAAAGCTGTGAGAATATTCACCAGTTGTAAGCCGTCTTTCTCCCACCTTAAAAACCAGCCCGAAAAGTTCCTTTATTCCATCTGTCTTTTCAAGCTGGTCTGCTTCGTTTTTTTCTTTTTGGAAATATGTAATTTTTATTGTAAACCCGCCTTTAGCAAAGTTTTTCGTTTCCATGCTGCTGCCTTTGTCAATTATTTCTGTAAAAAATGACGGCACTTCATAGCCTTCTTTTACTTCAAGGCCATATATTTTATATTCAGGATATTTTTCATGTAACAGGGTATTCACAGCTTTTTTTATTTCTGTAAATTTAATCCAGACCACCTTCTTTTAAAATATCATCAGCCATTTTTTGAAATTCCTCTGGCACTATGTCTTTGTATTCATTACGTGTTTTTTCCATGATATGTTTACCTGGTACAAATCCTATCGTCTTGCCATTTTTAACAAGGTTATGCCCGTTTTCAACCAGGTGGAAATGCCTTGCACTGTTATAAACAAGAACAGCAAGCCCTAAATTATCACCAACTTTTTTATGCCCCCATTTATCACTTATGGCTTTGCCTTGCTGTTCCCCTTCCCTTTCATGCGGCTGTAATTCTGTTTCTGCCCTCTGTTTTGCAGATTTTTTAAACTTTTTTGCTAATTTTAAAAGGGTTTTCTCTGCCTGCACAGGGCATTTCTTTACTGCTTTTGCCAAATCCTTTTCCAATTCTCCAAGACCTTTAACATCAAATTCAAAACCTGCTGCCATAATATCCCGTCCCTGTTAATAAAATTTATTATTTTCTTATAATCTTTTCTGTACAGACAATTTCCAGCATTTCATTTTTTTCACGTATATTTATAACTGATATAATATTAAAATACCTGTCTTTAAATTTTATTAACATATCAGGCGTTACTTCCTTATGGTATCTTGTTGTTATTTTATATGTAAGTTCTGGCCTTATACGCTGTGCCTCCTGGTATTCCCTGCCTCTTAACGGTTCTACGCTTGCCCACACCGTCTTAATTTCTTTTAGCTCCTGTTCTGTCTGTGAAAGGGGATTTAATTTTTCCTCAAACCTGCAAAATGTAACCCTTTTATTTGTGCGCCCTATATCCATTTTCCACCTGCTTATTTAAGCTGTAACTGTAACAGGAGTGATTTTGTCATATAATTAAAAGCTTCCCCTGTCTTCCCTGCCATTGCCCTGTTTTCATACCAATAGGAGATTAAAAGCTGCAAGTATATTTTTTCAAGTGTATAATCTATTTTATTGCCATTACTGTCATTTTCGGGATATTCTTTTCCAGTTGCATTTTCCAGGTATTCTTCCGCTGCCACTATAAACCTTTCTAATAACTGGTCATCTTCGTCAATATCAATCCTCGCATACTCCTTAATTTCCTGTAGTGTTATTATCATCTGCAACACCATCCTGGTTATTATGCCTTGCTGCCTTTGCTGTGCCGCTGTCTGCCTTTATAAGATGTTCTGCCATAACTACTGCCTCTGTATCAACTTCTTTAATATCAAGGCGTTCACGTGCTTTGAAACCTGTCTGGTCTGTTTTCCAGAAATCACCTGCAACATTTGATATATCTATTGCCAGTGTTTCACGGTCAAAGATTGTGACAGCTTCTTTTAAGTCACCACATATAAGAGGGACTTTATAACCTCCTTCTGTTTCCACACTTGGAAGTGTTTTATTGCCAATCCTTTTAACATGGTATTTGCCAAACAGCAACATGTTTGTTGGTTTTACAGGGTCTGGCTGTAATATATACCTGCCATCTTCATCTTTTAATGCATCAAGCCAGTTATACCCATCCTGGTTCGTAACAACGCCTGATGTCAATGCTATTGCAGGGTCTAAAGTAATATTAAAAATCTTTTTCAGGTCATCTAAACTATCTATTGCTATTTCCTTATCTTTGGTAATTTCCCTTACCTTTGCAACAACCATGAAATTCCTTGTTGCTTTTGATTTTTTTGCAAGCCAGCGTTTAAGGTAAGCAATAATATTTTCTGAACTGTCATCTAAAAGTTCCTGCGTTACTTTTAATATGCCGCCTTTTTTCTTTACTTTATAGTCTATTTTTTCAAACTGTGGTGTTGAAACTTCTGGAAACTCTGCTGCTTCATCCACATTGTCAAACGGTGTCTGGTCTGCATGTTTTTCAATTACCCTGCTGCCAGATAATGTTGTGACTTTTTCTACATTTACAAGGTTTTCCAGCGCATCTTCCCCACGCCTTAATTCTTTTACTGCTGTCCTTATATCCTGCGGAACTGTCAGACCGCCGTCTTCATCTGTGCCTTCCTTCATGGCATTTAATATTTCCCTGTCATCTTCTGATAAATTCCCTTTTCCTGCTGCTGCCCTTATTGCATTTACAAAGGCAGTGGCATGGTTCTTTTCCCCGCCACCAGCTTTCTTTGCTGTGCCTTCTGCTGCCATCTGCCCAGCATTTTGAATCTTTTCCTGTTCTAAATCATAAAGCAGGTCAAATTTTGCCTGTAAATCTTTTAATTCTTCCTTTGCTTTCTTGGCATCCTCAATTTTATCTGCTGCACAAAAATCCCTTACTTCCTGTTTTTTTGCCCTTATGCTGTCTAAAAGTTTCTTTAATTCTTCATTCATGTTATATATTCCTCCTTTTTTGAACAAAAAAAGACCTAAACAAAATAGTCCAGGTCCTCCAGTATTTCTGCTGATTTACTTTTTGTTTCATGACGCGGCTCTCCAAATTTTCCTTCAAGCCTTCTTGCCACTGCTTCTGCTATCTTTTCAACGTCTGTGCCTTCTGGTTCTTTTTTCCCTCCAAGCCCTGCTGGAAGGTTAGCATACCTGTCAAAATAACTGCTTGCACAGGCGGCAGCACTGCTTTTTTCTGATATTTCAATATCAAAATATTCCTGCCATTCTTCGCCATTTTTCCAGGTTTCTGCATCAATAAGCGCATTTATCTGTTCTGGCGTAATGCCTTCTTTTACATGCTGCATATATGTGTTTAATATGACTTTCTGGCATCCATCTAAAACATCCGCTTCCTTACGCATATCGTCCGCATTGCCCCATGTAATGCTGCTTGGCTTGTGTATCATCATCTGTGCATTGGAAGGTATTATAATCTTATCCCCTGCCATTGCTATTACTGATGCAATGCTTGCAGCAATCCCTTCAACATATACTGTAATTTCTGCACTGTGCCGCTTTAAAATATTATAAATAGCAATGCCTCCGAATACAGAACCACCGCCACTGTTTATATGTACATTAATCCTGTCCACACCATCTAACTGGTCTAAAAAATCCTGCACATCTTTAGGTGCTTTATCATCTGGATAATATTTCTGCCATTCGCCCAGGCTTTCACTGTTTATGTCACCGAAAAAATACAAGTCTGCCGCTTCCCCTGTATTATTGCGTATTTCAATGCTTCCCATCCTCCTGTCCCTGCCCTGGCTGTCCCTCTTCTGTAGATGTAAAACTTCTGGCATTACTGCTACCTCCTTCACTGCTGCCAATTTCTGATACCTTTATATAACTTCCATTGCATACAAGTTCATCACCGCCTGCTTTGCCTGGCTTATTTGTAAATGCCCTTGCTTCGTTTGGTGTATATATGCCATTTTGTACATAGCTGGTCAGTATATCCGCCTGGCTTTTTGCATCTGTACGCAGTATAACGTTTTCATTGAATTTAAAGTATTTCCCTTCCATTACTTCGTGCGTTCCAAGAAGCTTGTAATTAATCTCCTCTTCATATTGTTTTAAAATATACAGTTCAGTATCAATATAGAAAGAAATATTCTGCATTTCACTGTTGGCATAGCTGCTTTTTTCATAATCATTTATCTGGTTCGGCTTTATGCCAAATGCACCCGCTATCTGTAATGCACTATATTTTTTCAATTCAAAAAACTGGCTGTCTGTAAGCTTTATATTAAGCGGCTCTAACTTAAAACCAATCGGCACAGGCACAAATTTCCCTGCATTGTTTGCACCATTGGCATATTCCTCGAACTGGTTAATTAATTCCTTTTTTAGTTTCGGGTTTAAATCACCACTATAATATAATGCAGCCCTTGCCGTAAGCCCGCCTTCATAAAGCCCATTCAAAAAGCCCTGGCTTGCAAGCCCTCCCTGTATTGTTGCTTTCAGGATATCTTTTACAGGCGTCCCTGTCAGCCCATCAAAAGACATTGAAGTTTTAAAATGCATTACATCTGATGATGGGAAAATATGGCTCTCACCACTATATTTATCTGAATACCAGTAATAAATATCCCCCCTGCCACCAAATACACCAGTATTATCAATAATTACCGATACATTTCCTGATGGCATTATCCATAAGTTTTTTATACTTATGTCCCCGCCATATTTTTTTCTTGTAAATTCCCTTTGTATCCATACATATGCATTGCCATAATGGTTACGGTTATTTTCAACCGTCCCCCAGAATGTTGTTGGTGTCATCTGTGGGTTTGGGCGTGATTTTAATAACAGGCAGGCTTCATTTGGTGCTGCCTCTTCTATGCCTCTGTCTGTCTGCTGGTAAAATTTCACAGGCATTTTGCCAAGTGTTTCAGACAACATTTTAAGGCATGTGAAATACGTAACCTCACTAAGCAGTTTTTTCGGTGTGCCTTTTATGCCAAGCCATTCAAGAAACCTTTCATCATCCAGCCCTGCATACGGTCTTTCTGTCCTGGTTATAAAATTTTTTATCCTGTCAAACCATTTCATTGCCTGTCTTTATCCTCTTTTCCAAACATTTTTAAATATGCTTCAACACTCTGGTCTGCTGTCACTTCTTCAACTTCCGCAGTCATTGCTTTTTTATGGGCACATATTGCCGCATCACAAGGGTCAATCCTGTGTTTCTGTGCGTTTTTATCTATTTTAACATTGCCATATATATTAGGTGTTGTCAGGACTGCATCATTCATGGAACGTGTTAAAAGCCTGTTGTTTTCATTGTATTCTATGTTATGGGCTTTAACTTCAAGCTGGAAGTCAACTGTTGCATCATTTAAGCTTTTTGCACTTTGCGTAATTTCTATAAGTTCGCACCCGAAATCTTCAAGGTCTGCCAGAAAAGCACCTGAATTACTTGGGTCATAACATATGGCATCAAGTTCTATATCATATTCATCAATTAAACCTGACAAATGTAAAAGAACCGCTTTATAGTCCGTTTTAATTCCGCTTGCTGCCGTTGTCACTGTCACAAGCCCTTCATTTACCCATATGACATACGGGGCATTGTCTTCCATGTCCATGTGTTCCTGCAGTCTTCTTTTGGGCATAAAAGAATGTGAATACAGGTAATATTTCTTATCACCTGTTTTCTTATCTGTATATGGAAACTCCAAAACAAGAGATGTAAGGTCGCCGCCACTTGACAGGTCAAGACCGCATACCGCTTTTTGTCTCCTGAAATCTTCAAGTGTACGTGTGCCTCCACATTTTTCCCAGTCTTTAAGGTTGATAAATGAGGTTTCTGCATCTTTTACCCAGATATTAAGGGATTTTGTCATAAAGTCCAGAAGTTCAGCGCCACCTATAGACAATGCTTTTTTCGCATCTTCTTCCATCTGTGACATAAGTTCAGCATTGTTTCCTGTAAGCGGACAACACTTAATCCAGTTATTCCCGTCCCAGATATCATCTTCTTCATCCATCTGTGCTATATAAATAAACTGGCGGTCATTTATGTCAACACCCCTTAGCACACGCCTGCAGTACTGGTATAATTCATAGCATGGTGCATTCAAGTTTAAGCCAGCAGTTGTAATTACAGAAACAAGCGACTGTTCCAAATTCCTTGTGCCGCCTTTTAACAGCTTATACATCTGGTTATCTTTGTGTGCATGGTATTCATCCACAATCCCAAGGTATGGACGGAAACCATCTATTGATTTAGTGTCACGTCCCAAAGCTTTGATAACAGAACCAGTAATCTTTGCTGTTATTTCATTTTTGTAATCTTTTATATTAAAAAGTTCTTGCAGGTCTGCATCTGCGTTAATAAATTTTTCTATTTCTTTCAGTACTATACGTGCCTGGTCAGATTTTGTAGCAGTACAGTATACCTGCCCCTGGCTATAGCCATCAAAATTACTGCATTTAATCCCCAGTATAGCGTTTAAAATACTCTTGCCCTGCTGCCTTGATACCTGTACATAACTGTCTAAAAAACGTCTTTTTCCTGTTTCTTTATGCACCCACCCAAAAAGAGAGCCAAGGATAAACTCCTGGAAACCAGCACATATAAAAGCCTTGCCCCCTTCGCCTTCCGCTATGGTAAGCTTGTTGGCAAGTTCTATTATGTCTTCTGCTTTTTCAGGCACAAAAATAAAAGGAAATGAAGGGTCATTTCCCACTGCTTTTTTCATGTCATCCATATGACGTTTAAATGCAAGGCGTGCATCAGTGCCAAACTCTTTTTTATTATGCAGGTTTCTTTCTGCAAACCGTGTTACCCTGTCTGTCGTTTCTGATATCTGCATATTTTATTGTGCATGTTTCATAAATTTATTAACAGGCTTCTCTTCTTCTTTTTTTGGTAACACAAGCCTGCAGCGGCTTGATATTGTAAGACCCAGTTCCCTTGCGTTGGCATTGCACTGCTTTTCAAGCCTTGCCTGGATTTTTTGCAGGTAATTATATTTCCCTGTCTGTTCCGCAAGCTGTTCCTCTTCACCTGACCAGCTTTTTTTATCTGGTACAAATTTTATCCTGGCAAGCTGCTTTGTCACCTTTTCATATTCCGTTGATGCCCTTATATACCGTGCCAGCACGTCACAGTCAAGGTTTGTCATTATCCCTATGTCCTTAAGCTGTCCTGCTATTTCATTGAACCTGTCCTTTTCTTTCCTGGTAAGAAATGATGGCGGTTTAATATTGTCTGCTGGTGCTGTGACCTCTGATTTTTTACGGTTTTCATATTCTGCTTTTGTAAGGTGTTTCCTGTTTTTTGCAGCTACCAGGTCTATTGGTTCTCTTGGTCTTGCCATATAAAGCCCCCTTTCCAAAAAAGTCCATTTAGGGAGTTTTTGCGTGATTTTAGAGGGGGCTGCGGTCTGGAAGGAAAGTGTAAAAAACTTTTTCACACCCCCACCAGCGCAAGCCGTTTTTTATATTCACGCAAGCACTCCCTTAATATGTCCTGCATATTTTTCTTTCTTCTGCTGTCATTGTATGCCTTGCCTATCATACTGTGTGTTGCTTCTGACACACTTACCAGGTTATCCATATCACAACGCTTTGCATAGTCTTCTGACAGCTCTGTGATATGGTGCACTGTAGAAGCGGGGACAGCCCTGCCTTCTGTAATGTACAGGTATATATCTATATGGTTATCCCTTGCCAGTACAGCTTCCCTTACATACTGCCACTCTGTGCTGTTATAAAAAGCTTTTGCTTCCTGGTTTCTGTGGTACATGTCATAAGCCTTATGCCGCTCCTTATCTTCTGCTGCCTTTACCAGTGTATGTGCCTTACAGTATTTAACACCAAGCGGCACTAATTCCCTGCACCCTGCCCTGTTACAGTATTTTACCAATGCCATGATGTACCCCCATATGTACAAATATGTTAAAGCAGTACATAAAAAAACAGTGTGCCTTCCTATATGCAGGAAACGCCACACTGTTTTAATGCGCACTTATGAAATTGTAATTATTTTAACATAGTTAAACATACATGTCAAGGGCGGCAAAACGGGCGTTCTGTCAAGTCCTGCTGCCTGTTATTTCCGCCATGCATATGTCATAACGCATCAGACCCAAACAAAAATACTGCTATATCACGTACCAGTTCATTCTTGTAGCCACGCACAGTTTTTTCATTGAGGTTGCTGTTATAACTGTATTTCCCCGCAAGCAGTTCTGCTATTTCTATAAATGTATAAACACTCCCGTCATCCTTGCGTTTCAGGTAACGGTATTCTATAACCTCGCAGCCTTTCTTTCCTTCTATCCTGGCAAGGGCTTTTTCTATTCTTTCCACGTCCGTCCTGCTACGGATATACGAAGCCGTCCTGTCCTTAAGCAGCTGGTCTTCCTCTGGTTTCCCTGGCTTATTCTTTGAATACTTTATAATGCTTGTGCTTTTATTTTTATGTACCATTTCTAAATATTCTTTTTCATCTGCTACGTGTTCTTTCAGGATATTAAAACAATATAATATTTTTTCAGTATTCTTAAAAGCTTCATCTTTCATTGCCTTCTGTCGTTCAATCCATGAAATGCTGTTCATTTTCTCAAAAACTTCATTTATTGTAACTGAAATGGTTTCTTTTATTTCTTTTGAAACTGCCACTTTATGCCTCCTCTGGTTCGCCAAATATTTCAATGTATCTGTCTGGTTCATGTAT
>JAAWKM010000056.1 GCA_022797375.1 Lachnospiraceae bacterium | reverse complement strand
CTGTCTGACAATCATTACAATTTCACACAAGAAAAATGCAAAAACAGCATTTTTCATTACTATTTGTGCCGTGCAAAGCACGGCATGGGGATTTTTATGGAAAAAACAAAATGGATACGCTGCCCTGTCTGCGGAAACAAAACAAGGTTGCAGATACGGGAAGATACGGAACTGAAAAACTTTCCCCTCTACTGCCCGAAGTGCAAGCAGGAAAGTTTGATTGAAGCAAAGGATTTACGGGTAACAGTTGTTAATGGTTTTGAAACGAAAATGTCAAATTGATTAACAAAACGACAAATCGGAGTTTATAGAAAAAGAGAACAGAAAATGCAGATTATACCTACGTTAAATTTTGGAGGAAATTGCCGGGAAGCTACTCATATGTATGAAAAGGCATTTCATGGAAAAATCAGTTGCCTAATTACATATGGAGAAGCGAATGATTCTGAATATAATCCATTGCTTAAAGAAAATCAAAAAGAGTATATATATCATTCAGAACTTGTATTGAGTAATCAAAGAATTATTATGAGCGACCATGTGGATATTGAATTTCAAACGTGTTATTCAAATTTCCTTACCATTATGTTTGATACGAAAGAGGAAGTCCAACAGGCATATGAAATTATGCAAACCGAGCTGCCGAAAAAAGAAAAAGCCGAGCCGAAAAAGCAAAGGGCAAGGCAAAGAAAAAAAGTAGCGATTTAGAGCTTTAACGGGCGTATCTCTTTACTGCTTTTTATAGCCCTTTATATCCCCGCGTGGGATTTGGGCACCATTCACCAAAAAAGCACCATAAAAACAGGATATAAAAAGAACGCCGAGAGCGTGCAAAAACGTAGTGTTTATGCGGCTTCCCGGCGTTTTTTAATTTCTCAACCGACCTAAAATCAGCTTGTAGGGGAGAGAAAAATTCTACTATTTTTTATTGTATTTTTATCCAGTAACTTGTATTAAATAATGCTGTAATTTCTTTAATTTCTTTCTCTTTATTGTTATTTTCAATATTTCTATTTTCATCTTTCTGGACCTGGCGGTTATTCCAGTAATCTGGCCCGCAGTATTCTATTCCAATCTGGTATGTCCCTTTGCTAATGGTTTCCAATGGAATTGAAATAGTATAAACATGTTCCTTAAATATTTTAGTAAGCTGCGTTGTATCGTCAAAATTCTGTACATATATGTTACTGTCATTATATAAATATACCTTTTTTATAGTGTGGTCTTTACATGTTATCTGAAGTATATTTCCATTAAGTGAAAAAGAAATTTTCTTTTTCATATTAGAGGGCAGCAGATTGTCTTTGTCAAAACCGTCTGGAAGCCTGTCCATAACCACAGGCTGGTATAAACTTCCAGCAGTGACAGGCATTTCACTGTTTGTAGTGCTTTTTATATTTGCAAGGTTAAAATCCAGGAAATTTGCAACAAAAAAGTCATTTGCGCATGAAATATCTGTTACACATTCATTCGTGTTATAGTCAAACCCCAGTATTTTGGCACGGCTGTTTGTTTCTTCATCTTTTATATTGGCACACATTGCATAAATACAGTTGTTTTTCTGGTCAAATTCTACATTTGAACGTGTGATGGAAAGCGGCACTGGTATAAATTTATCCATATGTGCAGACATATTAATTTCATCAATAGTAAATACCATAAGATTAGATTTTTTAACATTATCAAAGTAATCTACAGGCCTGCGGTTTGCTGTATGGTTGTCAAACAGTGCAATTTTTATTTTCTTTATGCCATTTCCGTTTATTTTTTCAAGGATTTTAACACCATGCTGCTGGAAGAACCATTTTGTGTCCTTGCCAGGGGTTAATACTTTATCTGCCTGTCCAGTATTTTTATAAAAAGCCGGGTTGGCAAGCAGCCAGATAATTTCATTTGTTTTGAGGCTTATTTTAGCTATTGTGTGTATATTGCGGTAGGAGGCGATTACAGCATCTTCTTCAGGGATATATTCAAATGCATTAATATGTGCCCAGTCGTATCTTGTTACATAAGTGCTGTCAAAAAGGTGGTTGGCGTTTACAGACCTTAAAACCTCACCAGTATTTTTATCAATTTCATCAATAGTATTTTCCATATAGGTGTCATACCTTGAACTTGTTGCCATAAGGATATTGCCGTCATTTTCCTTGGAAACCGCCCAGTGGTGGAAACCAGATGTATGGTAAATATTCCGGTGTATACGTCCAATCAGGTCTGTTTCATATGCAATAACAGAATGTGCATTGCCATAATTAGGCCTGCGCATTCTTTTATCAGGTATAAGCATATGCCCGTTAGAAAGCATATGTACACCATATGGATGCACAGGCATAGTAAGATACCAGCGTATATTGCCATTGCTGTCAAATGCATAATTCACGCTGCTGTAACCACCTGTTGCCATTAAGAAACGGGAAGTGTTTTTATGGAATTTAGTAACCTGCAGGCTGTTGCGTAAAGCTGTACCAACCCTTGAACACCTTACACGCACAGTATGCTGGCATATTTCATTATTATTTGCGTCAAGCAGATAGAATATTATAGTATTAATACATCCATCATACATTCCAAGTACAGGAACCTGGTGTTTTTTGGACAGGGTTTCATCACAATTAGTATAATCACCAGAATTCCTTCTGCCTTTAATTACATATTTTACTTTGCATGGTTCGTCTGTATTAAATACCAGAAGCCCTGTTAATGGCGAATATCCGAAAGGGTTAATAATAAACAGTGCATTTTCAAATGTATAAATTTCTTTATTAAGAATATTATCTATTACAATATCTTTGCGTCTGCATATATCAGCAGATAGTCTTGACTGTTTTTCAATATTTGTAGAATAGTTTCTCCCATCAATATATGGCTCATTAATTTTTAATGCTTCATTTTTAAGCCATTCCTGGTTTTGGATATTTACGTTGTATAAGAGTTTTTTTAATTTAGCGGTTATACTTTTTTTAACTGCCATTGCAAGGCGTCCCCCTTGTTATATTATAATATTTTCTATAAATAGTATTCCAGACTTTTTGATAAATTGTCTTCCAGATTTATACAATTAGTCCATAAAAATAGTATAATTATTTTTTGTCAAAACTAAGGTTATTTTGTGGCATTTGCAAAATCTTTTGTGACGTTATTTGTTGCAAATTGCCGGCCGGGAAATTCATAAAACAGGGGTATCTGGCATATAACTGTTTCTAAGAATCTTCAGTTATGCTGTATTTATGTAAAAACGGACGTGGTACTGCTTCATGGAAACCTTGCGTCCACTACCAATGTATGGTAAAATTATATTAATAGTAGAAATTTTTAATTATTGTGTAAGTTTTAGATTGGAGGATTTATATGGAATACCGCAGTGTTGGAAGGTCAGGTTTAAAAGTAAGTGAAATTGCAGTAGGAAGCTGGATGACAGACCTTGCAGGAAGTGATAAGGCGAAGGTTGCAGAAGAAACCATAAGGCTTGCATATGATAAAGGCGTTAATTTCTTTGACTGTGCAGATGCATATAGTGGTGGTGAAGCGGAAAGATTTCTTGGAAAAGTCCTTAAAGATTATCCAAGAAGCAGTTATGTAGTATCATCAAAGGTATTTTTCCCTACAGGACGTGGAGTTAATGAATGGGGGCTTTCAAGAAAGCATATATTTGAAAATATAGACAGGACACTTGCTAATATGCAGATGGACTATATTGATTTGTATTACTGCCACAGGTTTGATGTTACTACACCTATGGAAGAGACCCTCAGGGCATTAAGTGACCTTGTTGCAAAAGGCAAAATCTTATATTATGGTGTAAGCGAAGAGTGGGGTGGTGCAAGGCTTGAAGAAGCGCAAAGGATTATAGAGAAATATGGCCTTTATCCAATGACATCATTACAGCCACAGTACAATATGGCAGACAGGTATATTGAGCATGAAATCATGGGGATTTGTGAAAAATATGGTATAGGTATTACGCCGTTTTCACCTCTTGCACAGGGTCTTTTAACAGGAAAATATAAAAAAGGTGAGCCATATCCTGAAGGCTCAAGGGCAACACACCAGGCAGATAAACAGGTAAACAACCTTCTTACGGATGAAAACCTGGATAAAGTTGAAGCTTTAAGTAAAATTGCCAAAGAGGCTGGGATTACTATGCCGGTGCTTGCACTTGCCTGGATTTTAAGAAAGGATATTATCAGCAGTGTAATTACTGGCGCAAGCAAGCCTTCACAGCTTGAAAGCAATATCGCGGCAAGTGGTGTTAAACTCTCTGGTAATATAATAGAAGAAATTGATAAAATACTTGGCTTTGTACCTTTTGAAAGACATGTAGGATAATGCTTGCTATTGAAGGCTGGAAACGGACGCAGTTTTTCCGTGTCCAGCTAAATTATTCCATTCCAGTTATCCTGGGGTTTATTGTAAATTTGCGGTGGCAGGTTCCATATATTATATAACCACATTTATTCCATTTGCTGCCATATAAATAATACAGTGGTATCTCCCGTCTGCCAGCACAGGATAACTGGAATTTTATGAAACGGACGTTAATGAGTATAAATACATATTTGACTTATAAAGCAATATAGTGTAAAATCTATAGACAATATACTGTATCCTGATGGAACAAACTGGTATAAATAGAGCCGTGTTTACGGTGAGATAAGACTATGGAGGATGACATGGATAAAAAGTTAAGAGCTGGTATCCTTGGCGGTACTGGAATGGTAGGACAGAGGTTTATTTCATTATTAGAGAACCACCCTTGGTTTGAAGTAACTGTTATAGCTGCCAGCCCAAGAAGCGCTGGAAAAAGGTATGAAGAAGCTGCAGGCAGCCGCTGGAAGATGCAGACACCTATGCCAGATGCAGTTAAGGATATTATTGTTAAAGATGTCAGTGATGTTAAAGGTGTAGCTTCAGAGGCCGATTTTGTTTTTAGTGCAGTGGATATGTCTAAAGATGAGATTAAGAAAATAGAAGAAGAGTATGCTAAAACAGAAACTCCGGTTGTTTCTAATAACAGTGCACACAGATGGACACCTGATGTTCCTATGGTGGTTCCAGAACTTAATCCAGGGCATTTAGAAGTAATAAGCAGCCAGAAGAAACGCCTTGGCACTGAGCGGGGATTTATAGTTGTTAAGCCAAACTGCTCTATACAAAGTTATACACCTGCGCTCCATGCACTTAAAGAAGCAGGTTTTATGCCAAAGACAGTAGTTGCAACAACATACCAGGCGATTTCTGGAGCTGGCAAGACATTTAAAGAATGGCCTGAAATGGAGGGTAATATTATTCCGTTTATTGGCGGTGAAGAAGAAAAGAGCGAGCAGGAGCCACTCCGTATATGGGGACATATTGAGGATGGCGTAATTTTAAAAGCATCTTCACCAGTTATCACAACACAGTGTATACGTGTACCTGTGCTGGACGGCCATACAGCAGCAGTATTTATGGATTTTGAAGAAGGAAATAAACCTTCTAAAGAACAGATTATTAAAATATGGAGGGGATTCAAAGGACTTCCACAGGAGTTAAACCTTCCAAATGCACCAAAGAACTTTATACAGTATCTTGATGAAGAGAACCGCCCACAAGTAACACTTGACGTTAATTATGAAAACGGGTTTGGTGTATCACTTGGACGCTTACGTGAAGATACAGTATTTGATTATAAATTTGTCGGGCTGTCACATAATACAGTGCGTGGCGCAGCAGGTGGTGGTGTCCTTACAGCAGAATTGCTTAAGGCAAAAGGCTATATCACTGCAAAATAATGTTTGGTCTGGAGGCATTAATTGTATGGAAAAATACAGGATTTTAGTTAAAGGTATTGTTAAAAAGGATAACAAATTCCTTGTAGTACAAAAGTGGTTTGATGACAATATAGCAGACCCTTATAAATGGGAATTTATTGATGGTGAAGCAGAGTTTGGTGAGTCACCTGATGAAGCTGTAATAAGGATAATACATGAACAGACAGGTATTACTGCATTTGTAGACAAAATTTTATACACATGGACATTTATGCTTGGTTCAGAGTGTAGTTTAGGTCTTGCATATTTGTGCCTGACTGACGAAGATAATGTTATCCTTTCAGAAGAATTAAATGATGCAAAATGGATTGAAGGCGTGGATTTTGAAGAGTATATCCATAATAAGCGTATGCTTGAAGATTTGGAAAAGGCAGAGTTATATTAATTAATAAGAGGCGCATCTGTTAATAAAATTAGCAGATGCCCTCTGCATATAAGGAAGTAAGTATGGATAAATATTTAATTAAAAACGGACACCTTATTGATCCTGCTAATAATATTGACAACAGGATGGATATTTTAATATCTGGCGGCAAAATACTGGAAGTTTCAGAACATATCAGTGGCAACAGCAGTTCTGTAACAGGGGCAGAGATTATTGATGCTTCTGGCAAATATATAATGCCAGGCTTTGTTGATTTGCATGTACATTTAAGGGAACCAGGGTTTGAATATAAAGAAACAATTATGACAGGGGCACAGGCGGCGGCAAAGGGTGGTGTTACAACCATATGTCCTATGCCAAATACAAAACCTGTTATTGATTCACCGGCAATGGTAATGGATTTGCGTGAGAAAGCAAAGGATGCACCTGTCCATATACTGCCAGTAGGTGCAATAACATACGGCCAGGATGGCGTGGATATTACAGATATTACAGGCATGAAGGAGGCAGGAGCAGTTGCTTTAAGTGAAGATGGCAAGTCTGTATTAAATTCATGGCTTTTCATGCAGGTACTGCATGAAGCAGCAGAAGCAGGGATACCAGTATTTTCACATTGTGAAGATACAAGCCTTTTAGATGGTGGTGTTATGAACTATGGTGCTAAATCAGAGGAACTTGGGCTGCCTGGCATAATTAACGCTGTTGAGGATGTAATTGTGGCAAGGGACATACTTTTAGCCAAAGAAGCAGGCTGCAGGCTGCATTTATGCCATTGTTCTACGGCAGACAGTGTCCGTCTCACAGAAATGGCGAAAAAGCAGGGGCTTCCTGTTACTGCTGAAGTATGCCCGCACCATTTTACAATGTCTGATGATGAAATTACAGAGGATGACGGGAGATTTAAGATGAACCCTCCATTAAGGAGCAGGGCGGATGTTAATGCATTAAAGGATGGGTTAAAGGCAGGGATTATGGATGTTATTTCTACAGACCATGCACCACATGGGGCAGAGGAAAAAGCACAGACAATGTTAAAAGCACCATTTGGAATTGTAGGCCTTGAAACCTCATTTGCACTTAGTTATACAGTACTTGTAAAGGGTGGATATCTTACATTATCCCAGCTTGCCAGTAAAATGAGCGTAAATCCTGCAAAGGTTATAGGCATTGACAAAGGAAACCTTGCACCAGGAAAGGCAGCAGACCTTGTAATTGCTGATATTAGCACAGAATATGAAATTGACAGCAGTACATTTGTGTCAAAAGGTAAAAACACACCATTTAATGGCATGAAAGTATATGGCAGGATTGAGAAAACATTTACAGACGGGAAAATGGTATATGATTTATACAACTAACAATTATAAGGAGGGACAGAGTTGGTTAAGAAGTTAATTGAAGAAATCACAAAGAAAAATGCACCTGTTATAGCAGGGCTTGACCCAATGTTAGATTATGTGCCAGCGCATATACAGCAGAAAGCATTTGAAGAGTATGGGGAAACACTTGAGGGTGCAGCAGAGGCAATATGGCAGTTTAACAAAGGTATTACTGACGCAATTTGTGACCTTGTGCCTGCTGTAAAACCACAGGTTGCCATGTATGAGCAGTTCGGTGTGCCAGGTGTACAGGCATTCCATAAAACAGTTTCCTACTGCAAGGAAAAGGGACTTATAGTAATTGGTGATGTTAAGCGTGGTGATATAGGTTCTACATCAGCTGCATATGCAACAGGGCATCTTGGAAAAGTACATGTAGGAAGCAAATCATACTATGGATTTGATGAGGATTTTATTACTGTAAACCCATATTTGGGCAGTGATGGGATAAACCCGTTCCTGGATGTGTGCAATGAAGAAAATAAAGGTATATTTGTGCTTGTTAAGACCTCAAATCCTTCAAGTGGCGAATTCCAGGACAAAACATTTGACGGCATGCCTTTATATGAACTTGTTGCAAGGAAGGTTGTGGAATGGGGCGCAGGCTGTATGGATGGTGATTATAGCAATGTTGGCTGTGTAATAGGTGCAACTTATCCAGAAATGGGAAAAGCCCTCAGGAAAATACTTCCACACAATTATATACTTGTACCAGGATATGGTGCACAGGGTGGTACTGCAGAAGATTTAAAGGAATATTTTAATGATGACGGGCTTGGGGCAATAGTTAGTTCATCAAGAGGGATTATTGCTGCTTATAAACAAGAGAAATATTCAAAGTTTGGTGAAGAAAATTATGCAGATGCTTCAAGGCAGGCTGTTATTGATATGATAGAAGATATTAACAGTGTTTTATAAAAAAGGAGTTAAAAACACTTATAAAATGGAGAAAATATATGTCTGATAAGAGAAAATGCATAGCACGTATTGAAAGCCAGTCCAGACTTGCAGAAGGTGTTTACAGCATGTGGCTTTCTTTCCCAGAAGATGGCGGGATTGCAGGTGAGGCAGTTCCAGGGCAGTTTATATCAATGTACAGCAGTGATGGCAGCAGGCTTTTGCCAAGGCCAATAAGCATATGTGAAATAAATGCCCCCCAGAATATGTTAAGGGTGGTATACCGTATTGTGGGGAAGGGCACAGAGGAATTTTCACATATGGAACCTGGTGGAAGAATTGGTGTAATTGCTCCGCTTGGCAATGGTTTTGATACCACATATGCAGAAAAGGGTAAAAAAGTGCTTCTGATAGGCGGGGGAATTGGCATACCGCCGATGCTTGGGCTTGCTGCTGCAGTTAAAGGTGAGGTAACAGCAGTCCTTGGTTACAGGGATGGCAGCCTGTTCTTAAAAGAAGATTTCCTTCCATATGCCAATGTATATATTTCAACGGAAGATGGAAGCAGGGGAGTTAAAGGTAATGTAATAGATGCAGTCCGCCATTATGGAATTGCGGCAGATATAATATATGCCTGTGGCCCGCTGCCAATGTTACGCGGGGTGAAGTCTTATGCAAAGGAGAATGGCATAAAAGCACAGGTTTCACTTGAAGAGAGGATGGCATGTGGCATAGGTGCATGTCTTGGATGTGTATGTACTTCCAAAGAAAAAGATGTACATACAAATGTAAATAATAAAAGGATTTGTAAGGACGGACCTGTATTTGATGCAATGGAAATTGAATTTTAGGGATTAATTTATACAGAGGTAGAGAATGAATTTGTCAGTTAATTTTGCAGGAATAGAAATGAAAAACCCTGTAACAGTGGCATCAGGCACATTTGGCTCAGGGGCAGAATACAAGGATTTTGTAGATTTAAGCAGGCTTGGCGCAGTAACCACAAAGGGTGTGTCAAGCGTGCCATGGCAGGGGAACCAGACCCCGCGTATATGTGAAACATATGGCGGGATGTTAAATGCAATAGGTCTCCAGAACCCTGGCATAGACCTTTTTATTGAAAGGGATATACCATTTTTAAAGCAGTATGATACCAGAATTATAGTAAATGTATGTGGCAGGACTATTGAAGAGTATATAGAGGTAGTAGAAAGACTTGCTGCTACAGATATTGATATGCTTGAGATTAATATTTCCTGCCCGAATGTAAAGGCCGGGGGCATAGCATTTGGACAGGACCCGGAACTTGCAAGACATGTGGCAGACCAGATAAAACAACATGCAAAACAGCCTGTAATTGTGAAATTGAGCCCTAATGTAACAGATATTGCAGAAATGGCAAGGGCAGCTGAAGCAGGCGGTGCAGATGCAGTTTCACTGGTCAATACATTTACAGGCATGAAAATAGACATTAACAAGAGGGCATTTGCACTTGCTAACCAGACAGGCGGCCTGTCTGGCCCTGCTATAAAACCTGTTGCGTTAAGAATGGTGTACCAGGCAGCACATGCAGTAAAGATTCCTGTGCTTGGCATGGGAGGCATAAGCTGTGCAGAAGATGCACTTGAATTTATAATGGCAGGAGCATGTATGGTTGCTGTTGGGACAGCTAACTTCCACAATCCTGCTGTTACAATGGAAATAATAGATGGCATAGCGGAATTTATGGATAAGAATGGTGTAAAGGATATTAATGAGCTTTGTGGCTGTGTAAAATGAAAGGATGAGGGAATTAAATGGGAAAGTATATTTATGGAATTGACTTAGGCGGCACTACTGTTAAAATGGGGCTTTTTGATGGTGAAGGCAATATAATAACTAAATGGGAAATTGTTACAAGGAAAGAGGATAATGGTGCACATATACTTCCTGATATTGCTGCTTCTATTAAGGATAAAAATAATGAAGAAAATATTTCTGCAGAAGATATAACAGGTATAGGAATAGGTGTTCCAGGTCCTGTAACAGAAGATGGAAGGGTACTTAAATGTGCAAACCTTGGCTGGGGGATTTTCTCTGTTGCTGATGAATTAAGCAGGCTTACAGGAGTTGCAAAGGTTAAGGCTGGCAATGATGCTAATGTAGCAGCACTTGGTGAACAGTGGCGTGGCGGTGGCAAAGGCTTTAACAGCATAGTTATGGTAACACTTGGGACAGGTGTTGGCGGTGGTGTTATCCATAATGGGAATATAGTTACAGGATGCAATGGTGCTGCTGGTGAAATCGGGCACTTAAAAGTCAACCCGCATGAAACAAATACATGTGGCTGTGGCGGCATGGGATGCCTTGAACAGTATTCTTCTGCAACAGCAATAATGCGCCATGCAAGGGAACTTGTAAACAATACAGAAGAAGATTCTTATTTAAGGCAGTTTGAAACAGAAAAAATTACAGGCAAGGAAATATTTGATGCATATAAAGCAGGTGACAAGCTTGCCAGCCAGGTTGTAGAAAGGTTCGCACAGTTCCTTGGGCTTGGTCTTTCACATGTGGCAGCAGTAGTTGATACAGAAGCATTTGTAATAGGCGGCGGTGTATCTAAAAACGGGCAGGTTGTAATAGATGTAATACGTGGTGAATATGAGAAAAATGTAATGTTTGCATTAAAAGGCAAAGAGTTCCGTCTTGCAGAACTTGGCAATGATGCAGGTATATATGGCGCTGTAAGGATGGTTATGTAGTGTTACTGGTTATTTTGGTTTTGTGTAAGAATGGACGGTTTCTTATGCCAGAGCCAGATATTCCGTAAGGGGTACGCTTCCGCTACGTTAACCCACGCAACGGCACATAAAGTCCCTGTGCCCCAAAAGAAATTTATGTTTCTTCTGTGACACAGGGACTTAAATGCCGGCGGGGTTAAAGTACCCCTGTACGGAATATCTGGCATCTGGCACGTGAAACCTGTCACTGTAAATTTGCAGTAAAACCAAGAATAACTGTAACTGGCAGGGGAAGTTATTTTATATCGGCAAAACCAGTAATATAACTGGAAATTATATTGTGTGGCAGGTTCCACATATTGTAATTGTATAACAGCATTTATTGCATTTTCTGCCATATAAATAATACCACAGTATCTCCCGTTTGTATGAATAATTTAGCACACAATAAAATTTCCAGTTATAATTCCAAATATGCCAGCAGACAGCAGGGTTCACATGTCCAGCTTAAACATTATTCCATGACAGAAGCACTTCAGCCCCGCCGGCGCTTGAATCTGGTTTTTTCAGATTTTATGCGCCGCTGCGTGGGCTGATGTAGCGGAAGTGTGCTCTGGAATGGAATAATGTTTAAGCTGGACACAGAAACCCTGCGTCCGTTTCCAAACACAGGATAACTGGAAATTTTATGAAACGGACGTGCACAGAATAAACGAAAACCTTGCGTCCGTAAGAAAAATAGTATATACTAAATCCATACTATTTTGTGTATTACAAAAAATTTTAAGAGGAGGAAAGCATATGTTTGCTGATGAAGGAATTATTAATTTAAAACATGATGTTTTAAATATGGTTGCGAAGCTTGCTTTTGAAGGAAAGCTTGAAGAAGAAAGGGACAATATCCCATATAGAATTATACCAGGCCCTGAACCTGAATTCCGTTGCTGTATTTATAAAGAGCGTGAAATTATAAGGCAGCGTGTAAAACTTGCAGAAGGAAAAGCGCCTGGTGAGAAGGACGACGGCAATGTAATACAAGTAATTCCATCTGCATGTGCCGACTGCCCTATAGCAAGTTATATTATTACTGATAACTGCCAGAACTGTCTTGGCAAGTCATGTATGAATTCATGTAAGTTTAATGCAATTAAAATGGACGGTAAGCATCCAAGGATTGACCCTAACCACTGCCGTGAGTGTGGCATGTGTGCAAAAGCATGTCCATTCCATGTTATTGTGCATTTAAAGAGACCATGTAAGTCAAGCTGCCCAGTAGATGCAATTACATATGATGAACATGGTATTTCCGTTATTGATGATGAGAAATGTATTAAATGCGGGCAGTGTATACATAAATGTCCTTTCGGGGCAATAGGTTCTAAAACATTTATTGTAGATGTAATTAATGCGATTAAATCAGACAGGCCAGTGTATGCGATGGTTGCGCCTGCCATTGAAGGCCAGTTTGAAAATGGCATTACAATGGCAAGCTGGCGTAAGGCACTTATAGCAACAGGTTTTACGGACATGGTAGAAGTAGGGCTTGGCGGGGATATGACAACGTCAAGTGAAGCAGAAGAATGGTGGGAAGCACATGAAAAAGGTGAGAGAAAGACTACATCATGCTGTCCTGCATTTGTAAATATGATAAGAAAGCATTTCCCTGAATCAGCAGACCTTATTTCAACAACAGTTTCACCTATGTGTGCTGTATCAAGGATGATTAAGGCAAAAGAACCTGATGCATATACAGTATTTATAGGGCCTTGCATAGCTAAGAAATCAGAAGTAGTTGACCAGAAGATAGAGGGCAATGCTGATGCTGTGCTTGCATTTAGTGAACTTCATGCAATAATGCTTGCAGTTGACACTGAACATTTTGATGATGTGGATGGCTACCAGGAAGCAAGCAAATTTGGCAAGAGATATGGCAATGCAGGTGGTGTAACAGCTTCAGTAGTAGAATATCTTAATGAAACAGGACGTGATGGCTCTGCGCTTTCAGTATGCCAGGTAAGCGGTACTACAGAATGCAAGAAGGCATTGTTACAGCTTAAAGTAAACAGGCTTAAGGAAGAATTTATAGAGGGAATGGCTTGTGAAAATGGATGTGTGGGAGGTCCTAGTTCATATGGCGTATACCCTAAGTTTAAAAAGAGCAGGGATGATATGATAGAAACAGCAGATGCAAGAAGCATAACAGAGAACCTTAAGAACTATGATATGGCTTCTTTCTCAATGCACAGGGAATAAAAATATGTTATATGAATCTGGTAATGATACCGTATGCGGAAGTGCGGTCTGCCAGAAAACTGCAGACGGGGTTGTGCTGGTAACGGCAACCCCGTCTGTTGTAAAACTGGCTTGTGGTGAAGGCAAAGGTCTTGAAGACTTAAAAAAGGAAAATGTATTTAACGGGATACATCCAGATGACCTGGAGCAGGCGGAGCATGTATTAAATACTGCATTTGATAAAGGGAAAAGTTCTGAATGTAATTTCCGCAGGATGGATGCTGCTACAGGAAGATATGTATGGTTTTATGGAAGCTGCATGCCATTAAAACAAGAGGATGGGTCTTATTATGTGTTTTGTACATTTGTTGATATAAGCAAGCAGAAAGAAATAGAAGCTGAACTTGTAGAGAGCAGGAGGCTTGGCAAGGAAACTGCCATGAATTTAAGCAAGCTTTATAATGAAGAAATTATGCGGCTTAGTACATTTTATGACAGATATACATGTATCATACGCTATAATTTAAATAAAAACTGTGTTGAGTGTATGAAGGGTGAAACGTTGTCAGGACTTATAAAAGTTGGAATGTCACTAGATGAATGCAGTAAGAAGACAGAGTATTTTTTGAGGAATGAGAATGCAAAGGATACATTTTTTAATATTTTTAACAGGGAGAAAATGTTATCCTTGTTTAATTCTGGCAAAAGGACACTTACTACACAAATGCCGTTCAGCCTTGATGATAAGACAGGTACACTTTTTGCACGGTTTAATGTAACAATGAAAGAGAACCCATATACAAATGATATCATAGTTTTTGCTATAGAAGAGGATGTAACAACAGAAATCCTTACAGGAACTGCTTTCCAGAGTATTGCTTCAACAGAATTTATATCAATACTCTGTGTAGATATTGAGAAGAACAGGTATTTCTGCTGTATTACTTCAGAACCGGATATGTACCTTAATACGGGCAGGTATGGACGCAATGGAGAGTTCAGTACTACAATGCGCAGGATTTTTTATAATATACCAGGAGTTTCAGAAGACCGCAGGGACGAGTTTTTAGAAAATCTGGATTCTAAAGTTATAAAAAAGAAACTGTCAGATTCATCAGAATACGTTTTCTATTATGGCAGGGTTGTGAATGGCATTGACAGGCGTTATAAAATAAGCATAAGGTGGCTTGACAGGGCGCATAACCTTGTAATTATAGCTAAAAAAGATGTTACTGATACAGTACATGAAGAACAGAAAAAGGAAAAAATGCTTTCTGATGCCCTTGAAGATGCAAAAAGGGCAAATGAAGCTAAAACTGTTTTTTTATCAAATATGAGCCATGATATGAGGACACCGCTTAACGGGGTAATAGGTTTTACTAATCTTGCAATAGAAAGCAGCAGTGTAGAAGAGAAGGATGAATATCTTGAGAAAATAAAAACATCAGGTGAATTTCTGGTACAGCTTATAAATTCTACGCTTGATTTAAGTAAGATAGAAAGCCATAAAATGACTCTTATTCCTGATTATACCGGGTGGAATGGAATTCTGAAAAGTGTTATTAATTCAATACAGGCAGAAGCAGATAAAAAAGGCATACATTTAATTGTTGATACATCGAAATGTGGCTATAATGGTATAGTATATGTAGACAGTTTAAGGTTTAAGCAGATATTTTTAAACCTGCTTTCAAATGCAATAAAGTTTACCCACAATGGTGGTACAGTCCAGTTTATTGTTGAATTCCTGCATAAAACCATTAAAGGCTGTAACTGTAAAATAACAGTATGTGATAATGGTTCTGGCATGAGCAAAGAATTTGCCAAAAAGGCATTTGACCCATATTCACAGGATGAAACAAGGGCTGTAACAAGAATGGAGGGTACAGGACTTGGTCTTTCCATTGTTAAAAGCCTTGTGGATATGATGGAGGGTTTTATTGAACTTGAAACAGAAGAAAATACAGGTACACAGTTTACAGTATACCTTCCTGTTAAAAAAGCAGAAAATATGCCAGATAAGACAAAAAATGTGCATAAAAGCAACAGAAACCAGCTTGCTGGCATGACCGTGCTTTTATGCGAAGACCATCCAGTAAATACAGACCTTATAAAACTTATACTGGAAAATTCCAGTATAAATACAGTGTGCGCAGGGAATGGCAGGGAAGGCGTTGATATTTTTAGTTCATCAGATATAGGGCATTTCGATGCAGTCCTTATGGATATATGTATGCCATTTATGGATGGAATAGAGGCGACAAAGGCAATAAGAAATCTGGACAGGGAAGATGCAAAAAAAGTCCCGGTTATAGCAATGACTGCCAACGTGTTCCATGAAGACAGGGGAAAGTTATTTGAAGCAGGAATGACAGGCTTTCTGTCAAAACCTGTTGATGTAGAAATGTTATTTAAGACACTTGAGGAACAATGCCTGTAACATAAGGAGGAATTATGGCAGGAAAGTATTATGTTGTGCGCAACGGCAGGAAAAATGGCATATACAGGTCATGGGAGGAATGTAAGGCACAGGTTGATGGCTTTAAGGGTGCAAGTTATAAAAGCTTCAAAACGGAAAAAGAAGCCATCAGCTTCTTTTCAGAAGGCATGGCAGGCAGCCAGGAAAGCAGGGATAATGTAGTAAAAGCCTATGTAGATGGCAGTTTTTATAATGGTGAATATTCATATGGTGTTGTTATACTGCGTGATGGTAAAGAAACTTGCTTTTCAGGAAAAGACAATGACACATCACTTGCAAGTATGCATAATGTTGCAGGTGAAATAAAAGGCGCAGAAGCCGCAATGCGTTATGCAGTAGAAGAAGGGCTTGGGGAAATTATTATATACCACGATTATGAAGGTATTGCGAAATGGTGCCTTGGTGAATGGAAAACTAATAAAGAAGGCACAAAAGCTTATAAAGAATATTATAACAGCCTGAAAGACAAAGTACATATCAGGTTTGTTAAAGTAAAAGGACATTCAAATGATAAATACAATGATATGGCTGATATGCTTGCAAAAAAAGCGTTAGGGCTTATATAAAAATGCATAAAAAATACAGGCTGTAGTTGTCTATGCCTGTATTTTTTATTATAGAGCTTAAGCATGTTCCATAACAGGGATTTTTGTGTTATAATCCCTAAAAAGGGGATACATGTATGAAAGATAGTGAAAAAGATATTGATAAATTACTTGCATGTGGAAATGTGTTAAGAATAAAACCTTATGGCTACAGTATGTACCCTATGTTTGTACCTGGACGGGATGAGGCAATTATACGTGGGAAAGGCCGTGAAAGTGCCAGACGCGGGGATGTCGTCTTATACAGAAGGAAGAATGGCATGCTTGTACTGCACCGTTTGCACCACAGGGGGAGAGAAGGTCTTTACATGGTTGGGGATAACCAGGTAAAGACAGAAGGCCCGCTTAGTGAAGGGCAGGTTATAGGTATACTGGATGGATTTATAAGGAATGGGAAATATATAAGTACAGGTAATATTTTGTATAAGGCATTGTCTGGCATCTGGCTTTTTATGCGGCCATTCCGCAGGCCGTTCCAGCTTGCTGCAGCATGGATCAAAAAGAAAACATTTAAAAGAGGGAATGGAGGAGTATATGAACCAGAAGCAGATAAAAAATGAATTTAATGAACTGGTAAAGGACGAGGAGAAATTTATAACCAGAAATATTGCAGTAAAGGAAAATAAGTGGCAGGAAAAAATCAGCAAATATGTTCCTGAAACTCTTGATAAAACACTTAATACTGCATTTTGTAAGGCATTCGGGCTGATTTTTGAAAAGGGTACAGGCTTTATTGAGAAGACATATAATAAAGAAAAACGTGAGCAGGATTTCAAAGTAAATGAATATTCGGCTGATTTAAGAAATAATAAAAGCAGCATTAAGAAATTTGGAAGGCTGGCTTTTGGCAGCAAAGTCCTTAATATGGCTATTTCTACGGCAGAAGGTGTAGGAATGGGAGTGTTTGGCATGGGCATTCCTGATATACCTGTATTTCTTTCAGTAATCTTAAAGAGTATATATGAGACAGCACTTCATTTTGGTTTTGGATATGAAACGGAAGAAGAGCAGATGTTTATATTGAAAATAATTGAAACTGCCCTGTGCCATGAAGATGAACTGGTAAGTGGTGATATGGAAATTAATGACTGGATAAAATCAGAAGGGAAAATACCATTTTTAACAGACAAGAAAGCGCAGATAGAAAAAACATCAGACCTTCTTTCCAAAGAACTGCTTTACCTTAAGTTTATCCAGGGAATACCCGTTGCAGGGATTGTTGGTGGTATATCAGATGTTATTTACCAGAAGAAAATTACAGATTATGCTGTATTAAAATACAAAAGGAGGTTTCTGTCAAAGCATATGGAAGAGGATGTGGTTATATAGTAAATACAAGCCACAAATTATACTGAAAATACAGATGCAGTGGAAATAATAATTTGGTGCCAGTATAAAAGGCAGCATAGAATAATAGAATAATCAAGGATAGAGTAATTATGGAAGAAAATAATAAAAACAATAAAGAACAAGCAGATAAAAATATATCAGGTGCAAAAAACAGGATTGCCAGGGCGGTTGTTTTACTTATACTGGTTATTGCAGCACTTTCAGGAAAACAGCTATGGTCTGGCAGCACTGGTGGTAACAACAGTGCTGGCGGTACAAGCAGCCAGTATTATGGAGATAGTACAAGCGGGGAAAGCGGGAATAGTAATTCTTATAATTTCCGTAATGATAAGTACCTGTCACAGCATTTTGAAAAACATGGCAGTGAGTTTGGATATGAAACAAAAGAAGAATACCTTGCTGGGGCAAATAAAGTTATTTCCTCTAAAGACGCATTACATAAAACGGAAGCAGAAGATGGTGATGATGTATATTATCTGGAAAAGTCCAATGAATTTGTAATTGTGTCAACTGATGGATATATACGGACATATTTTAAGCCATCCAGTGGAATAGATTATTATAGCAGGCAGTAATAGTTACTATTCACAGTCAATGAAATTCGAGGATTTTTGGCATGTTTTGTGCCAAAAATACGAGTTTTATGGCGCAATTTTGCATGATTTTGGAACAAAATCTTTTTTTGCAAAATGTGTGCATTTTCAGTGCTGAAAGCGCTGCTTGTTACTATGAACAGCGTAGCTGTGAATAGTAACAAGTAATAATGTAATGCTGGTTATATTATAAAGTCTGGCGGAGGGAATGTATGGAAGAAACAGGAATAAAAAGAGACAGGCATTTTGGAAGGTCTTTTTTAAAGATAACAGCAATGCTGTCTATGTTATGTGACCATATAGCATTTGTTCTTATCCCAGCAGCAGGTTACCCCTCATTATATTATATTATGAGGGCTGTAGGAAGGATTGCATTCCCGCTTTTCTGCTTTATGCTTGTGGAAGGATTTATATATACACATAACAGGGAAAAATACATAATAAGGCTTACAATATTTGCAGTTATTTCTGAAATACCGTTTGACCTTTCAGCAGGCGGGAGTGTTTTATGCTGGGACAGGCAGAATGTAATGTGGACGCTGCTTATTGGTTTTATTGTGATGTATATAATAGATAAACCAGGTGAAGCCTATATTGCCAGAATCCTGGCAATATTTGGCGGAGGTGCGGCAGCATACTTTATACGTACTGATTACAGTGCATTTGGGGTTTTTATAATAGTGGTATTATATATTTGCAGATATAACAGGAAAGCAGGCATGGTAATTATGGGCATTTTAATTCTTTTACAAAATAGTATTGAAATATATGCCATATTGTCAATTCCAATTATATTAAATTATAGTCCGGATAAAAATAATGTACATCTGCCAAAATATTTCTTCTATGTATTCTATCCGGCGCACCTGCTGGTTTTATATATTATACGCTGTTATACAGGATATATTTAAAATGCCATATATGGTTACAGCACTGGTGTTGCAGCAGCATATATGGCATAAAATATGGGGGTTTACATATATTTCATCATTGTAAATTCTGTTAAGCCAGGAGTTTTTCCTTCGAGGAAATAATCCTTTAGCATCCTGTAGCAATCCCTTTTTGATACGGTCTTTTCCATAACTTCTGGCTTGCCGTTTATTTTGACACCTGCCTGGAAAATAACAGTATCATTATTATCCATTGTTGCCTGTAAGAAAGAAATGCCGTTTATCTCTTCTGATGCTGAAAGCACAACAAACTCATCTTCATAATGTATCATTGTATCAACAGAATCTTTGATATTATCTAGTGTACAGTCCGTAATTTCATATGTCTGTGTTCTTACTGTATATTTCATTATACCCCTCCCACATTAATTTTCCTAATTATACCATAAAAACCATGTACTTTCAAATAATATAAAAATATTAGAGTAATCCAATTTTAAAAAGGGGATTTTATTACGGGCTGTATCTGCCTTCCTTTTAATGCTTCTTCTATTGTGTCAGGTATTAATGGGACATGTGCAATAAGTGAATTGTGTTTCTTATCAAAATCATCCTGTCCAAATGGCACGAAATAAATATTTTTCATATTGAAAAGCATGCCAAGGTTCCTGAAGTTAATTCCCATTGCATCATTTGTAGAAATAGAAATAACCAGAGGGCGTTCATTTCTTAGATGGGCCTTAGCTGCCATTAATACAGCAGAATCTGTAATGCCATTTGCAAGTTTGGCAAGAGTATTGCCAGTGCAAGGGGCTATTACAAGTGCATCTAAAAATTTCTTAGGGCCTATAGGTTCTGCTTCAGGTATTGTGTATATTCCCTTCCTGCCAGCAATATTTTCTATATCAGAAATAAAATCAGACGCTTTGCCAAAACGGCTGTCTAATGAACAGACATTTTGTGAAAAGATTGGATATATATTATAATGGTCTTTCATATCTGAAATAACTTCTTTAATTTTTGCATGCGTGCAAAATGAACCTGTTATACCGAAACCAATATCCAGTGTATTCTTTCTTTCATTCATATGGTCTCCAATCCTGCGCTTTATGCGCAATAAATATTAAAATAGATAGTTATATATATTTTATAATTTCATCAAAAATAATTTTTGCTGAAGTCCGGGGAGAATAAGTAGCAGGAAGCCCGAGGCAGTGTTTTGCTGTTATTCCCCTGCTCTTACAGTATTCAAAATCTGTACCGCCAGGTTTGGAAGCAATATCTATTATAATGCAGCTTCCTTTCATTGTATTTATGCGTCCAGGTGTTATAACAGGCGCAGGTGCAGTATTAAATATAAAATCGTATCCGCTGAAGTCACCAGATGCTATGTTGTATCCATTAGCTGATGCTTTTGCAATATCCTCAGATTCAATTGTAAGGACACTTACATCCGCTTTAAGGCAGCTTAATTTATCTGCAATAACAGTGCCACACCTGCCATATCCAGTTACAAGGCATTTACTGGATTGTATATTTATACTGCTTGCCTTTATTGCTTCGCATATAGCCCCTTCAGCAGTCGCAACGGCATTCTGTATAGCTATTTCAGGTATTTTCATATAATCTAAAAACATTGCATGTTCAGAATTGCATATATCTATAAGATAATCTGGCAGTACGCCGCCTATAATGTATGTTCCAGAATGAATAAATGGAATAATGCCAGCTAAAGTTTCTTTAGGTGCTGCTACCGGGAGCAGAAGTATTTCATTACCAGAAATGTCTTCACATTGTTCTAGTGGCATGCTGTCCTGGCTGCCAGCCAGATGCCCTGCAGAAGCAGGCACATCTAATACTTTAAAGCCATGTTCTGCCAGCATACTGCCAAGATATTTCTGGCGTTTGTCATTACCATAAGAATATATAACTTGTGATTGCATATATTACCTCATTCCTGCGCTTTTTACCAGTATAATGCCTTTATACCAGGGCGCATTTAAAATTGCAGGCTGGAAATTAAAATTTATAAAATTATTTTCCATAAATTAAAATATGCATGAAATATGGAAATGTGAATTGTTTGTGTAATCCAGCCTTTTTAGCTTAATGAATAATTTTTATAAAATCCAGCAGAATATAGGTTGAAAAGTGATTAGCGTTTTTCATCTCTAAAAATGGCATTTCTGGATTACCAGTGGCTTAAATTTATAGGAGGGTTAAAAATGGACTGTTTGAAAATTAAAGAGGTAAAGGCAAGGGAAATTATTGATTCGAGGGGAAACCCTACAGTTGAGGCAGAGGTCATTCTTGAATGTGGTGCAAATGGAAGAGCAGCAGCACCAAGCGGGGCATCTACTGGTATTTATGAAGCACATGAGTTAAGGGACGGGGATAAAAGCCGCTATGGCGGCAGTGGCGTTAAAAATGCAGTAGATAATGTAAACAAGCTTCTGTCTTTCAGGCTGAAAGGAATGGATGCTTCAGATATTTATAACATTGATAAAAAAATGGCTGAAGAGGATGGAACAGCAAATAAAAGCAAAATTGGTGCTAATGCAATGCTTGCTGTTTCACTTGCATGTGCAAAGGCTGCTGCAGCTGCTTATAAAATGCCATTATACAGGTTTCTGGGAGGCATAAGTGGTAATACCCTGCCTGTTCCTATGATGAATATATTAAACGGAGGTGCACATGCAACAAATACTGTTGATACACAGGAATTTATGATAATGCCTGTTGGTGCATGCTGTTTTGCAGAAGGTTTAAGGCAGTGTTGTGAAGTCTATCATGAATTAAAAGGCATATTAAAAGCAAAAAACCTTGCTACTGCTGTTGGTGATGAGGGCGGATTTGCACCAGACCTTGCAAGTGATGAAGAAACTATAGAACTTATACTTGAAGCAGTATCAAAGGCGGGTTATAAACCGGGGGATGACTTTGTACTGGCACTTGATGCAGCAGCCAGTGAATGGAAAGGGAGCAAGGCAGGGGAATACCATCTGCCAAAAAGCGGCAGGACTCTTTCCACAGGTGAACTTATAGACCACTGGAGGAAACTTTGCAGCCAGTATCCAATAAAGTCAATTGAAGACCCGTTAGATGAAGAGGACTGGGACGGCTGGCAGCAGATTACAAGAGAACTAGGCGGAAGCGTCCAGCTAGTAGGTGATGATTTGTTTGTAACTAATACCAAAAGGCTTAAGAAAGGCATAGATACTGGATGTGGCAATTCAATACTTATAAAGCTTAACCAGATTGGCACGCTTTCAGAAACAATAGAAGCAATAAAACTTGCAAAGAAATATGGATATACTTCAATAGTGTCACACCGTTCTGGTGAAACAGAAGACACCACAATAGCTGACCTTGCAGTAGCACTTAACTCAGGACAGATAAAAACAGGCGCTCCAAGCAGGAGTGAAAGGGTTGCTAAATATAACAGGCTTTTAAGGATACAGGAAGAATTAGGAGGACTTGGAGGTTATGGAGGACACACAGTGTTTGCAGTAAAGTAAAATATTAAGCTTTTTAAAATTATTTTATAATGCATTTATTATGTTCTTCTAACAGTATGGAAATAAATAATGGGACAGCCAGGCAGTTACTGTTCCATTATTTATCCCCAAATTTCCAATACTCCCTATCGGATAATAAAATTAACAGTTTCCAGTTATATTGTTCATTTTGCCAGAAGACAGCAGGTTTCATGTGTCCAGGTTAAATTATTCCATGACAGGTGCACTTTGGCATCGCCGGCGTTTGAATCTGGTTTTTTCAGATTTTATGCGCCGCTGCGTATGCCAACGTAGTGAGAACGTGCCCTGGAATGGAATAATTTAACCTGGACACAGAAACCCTGCGTCCGTTTTTACGCAAATGCACAATAACTGGAAATAGTGTGAAAAATGATTCTAAGACAGCAAAAAACGCTGTCTAACAATCATTACAATTTCACACAAGAAAAATGCAAAAACAGCATTT
>JAAWKM010000055.1 GCA_022797375.1 Lachnospiraceae bacterium | reverse complement strand
TACAACATAATATTTATTATGCTGTATTAAATATCATGGACAGGAATACCTGATGCATTCCTGTGTAAAAGAAAGGCAGGTATATTATGGACAGTTTACTAGAAAGAAGGCTTGAAGAAGCCAGAAAAGGAAGGCTGTACTGGCTGTACCTGCTGGAAAAATACCAGCTGGATTTTGCTGGCTATGTGCTTTTAATACCAGATAAAGAGGATATTGTGCATTTAAAGGAAAGTTTTACACAATATATTGCAAAGAAAAGTGGCAGTAAAGGTGTAATAATTATATGCCAGGAATTAGCTTCCATGGCAGGATGTAAAGAAGATAGTATAAATAATGTATATATAGAAACATGTACAATCCAGGAGGCAGAAAACCTTATGCGTTTTTACTGTATGTACCAGTTTACTCCAAACTTGTTAATTGCATCATTAGAAAAGCCAGACGGGCGGCGTGGAATAAACCTTGCTGGCAAAGAAGGACTTAGCAGGGAGGAAATACTTGACATGGTTGTGTTTGGGATAGAAAAAGGATAGCAGGCGGAATCAAATATCCAGAATGTAGAAAGATGGGGTATAGAAATGGATTTTGAATACATAATTGTACAAGCAGGAGGCAAAGGCACACGTATGGGCTACCTTACAGCAAATAAACCGAAATGCCTTGTATCTGTAAATAAAATGCCTGTATTATTTCACTTATTTAATAAATATCCAGACAAGAAATTTATTATAATAGGCGACTATAAATTTGACGTATTAAGAAAATACCTGGAAGCATTTGCAGAAGTGAAATATCTTTTGGTTAATGCAAGTGGAAAGAAAGGCACATGTGCGGGAATAGCAGATGCCATATGTAAAATTCCAGATAGCAGCCCGTTTATGCTGGTCTGGTCTGACCTTATATTACAAGACGGTTTTAATATACCAGAAGAAGCAGGTAATTATATAGGTTTGTCAGGCAGTTTTGAATGCCGCTGGAAATATGAAAATGGAATTTTTAAAGAAGAACCCTCCGTGCCTTATGGAGTAGCAGGATTGTTTATATTCCAGTCAAAAGATGTGATAAAAGATGTTGTGGCTGAAGGGGAATTTGTACGCTGGCTTAAAGAAAAAAACCTGCAATTTTCAGGTATAACCCTGTCTGGAACAAAAGAATATGGTCTTTTGCAAGAGTATGAAAAACTGCCAGAATACAGATGCAGGCCATTTAATTCTATGGCAGAAAAGGATGGCTGTATTATAAAAGAAGGCAGAAATGCGCAGGGAAAGAAACTGGCAGAATGGGAAACGAAATGGTACAAACATGCACAAGAGCTTGGTATAACAGGGATTCCAAATATATATTCATACATCCCGTTGTGTATGGAGAAAATAGATGGCAAAAATATTTTTGAATATAAATGGACAAAAAATGAGAAAGCAGAAGTATTATTAAAAATTACAGATATGCTGCAAAATTTGCATAATAGAGAAAAAAAAGAAGCAGATTTTTTTAGCATTAAAGAAGCATATGTTACAAAGACATTTGCAAGAATTTCTAAAGTAAGGAATTTAATACCATTTGCAGATAATAAGTATATTACTATAAATGGAAAAAAGTGCAGGAATATCTTTTTTTTCCAGAAAGAATTTGAAGAAAGGGCAGAAAACCTTCCAATAAAAAAATTTTGCCTTATACATGGTGACTGTACATTTTCAAATTTAATGTTAAGAAAAGATGGAACTCCTGTAATGATAGACCCAAGGGGATATTTTGGCTTTACAGAACTATATGGTGACAGTGCATATGACTGGGCAAAGCTGTATTACTCTATTACTGGAAACTATGACCAGTTTAATTCGGGTAATTTCCGTCTTGAGATAAAAGAAGACTGCATAAATCTTGATATTGCTTCAAGCGGGTGGGAGGATATGGAAGAAAAGTTTTTCCAGCTGCTTTCTGGTGAGGCAGAAGAATGGCAGGTTAAATTCATACATGCATTAATATGGCTTTCATTGTCCACTTATGCATGGGATAATTATGATTCTGTATGTGGGGCATTTTATAATGGTCTGTTTTATCTTGAAGAAGTTTTATAATAATTTTGAAATTTTACCAGGTATTTCTACCAGAAATATATTTATAAACAGCAAGAAAGGATTTTTCTTATGCTAAAAAGTTTTGAAAATACATTGCAAATATTATCTGCTTCCCTTGAAACAGTAGATACAGAACAATTTAACAGACTTATTACAATGTGCTGTATGGCACTTTCAGAAGGGAAAAAGATTGTTGTATCAGGTCTTGGAAAAAATGTGCCAATATGTGAAAAATTTGTTGGAACTATGAATTCTTTAGGGCTTGCGGCTGCTTTTTTACATACAAATTCAGCAGTACATGGTGATATGGGGCTTGTAAAACAAGGTGATATTTTAATAATTTTAACAAAAAGCGGTGAAACAGAAGAATCAGTGTACCTTGCAAAGCTTATCCAGAAGCGGAAGGCACATATGTGGCTGCTTTCGTTTGAAAAAAACAGCACACTTGCAAGGATGATACCAGACCAGTTAATACTTGGGCTGGCGCATGAAGGTGATATATGGAATGTAATGCCAAATAATTCTACTACACTGAACCTGATAATATTGCAGACACTTGCAATGCAGATTGCAAAAGAAACAGGAGTTACACTTGAAAACTTTAAGGAAAACCACCCTGGAGGGCATATAGGTGAATTATTAAGATAGTTTAAATTCTATATCCGGATATATATAGAATTTAAACTACTATATCAGATGAAAGATGGTGTAAGGCATTGGAGAGCAAAAAACCAGAAAATGTTGTAAAACTATCACCACTTGCAAAAACGTGGATTTTAGACCTGGATGGTACAATATTAAGGCATAATGGATATAAAACAGGGAAAGACAGTTTTCTGGACGGGGCAGAACAATTTTTAAAAGAAATACCAGAAGAAGATATGGTAGTTTTTGTAACATCACGTACCACCAGTGAAAAAGAAATTACAGAAGATTTCCTTAGAAAAAACAATATAAGGTATAACACAGTTATATATAATGCACCATATGGTGAACGCATACTGATTAATGATGCAAAACCTTCTGGTTTAAAAACAGCCCTGGCATATACGACAAAAAGGGATGAGTTTTGTAAAGTTTCATTTGAAATTGATAATACAAAATAGAGGAAAAGCACGGATGTTAAAAGAAGAAAAAAAGGAAATGCAGGAAAACCTTTTAAAATTATATAAAAAAGGGATATTTAACAGCGCCTATATAGTAATATTTGGAAGCAATGAACCAGCAGAAAGAATTGTATCATGGCTGTTAGAGAAAGATATTACGCCAGAAGCAATGATAGATAATAATAAACTTAAACATGGCATGTCTTATAAGGGAATACCTGTGGAAAGCCCAGAGAAAATACTTAGCAAAATGCATGATAATGCAGTTATCCTGGTTGCGTCAAAGTATTATAACGAAATGGTACAGCAATTAGAAGTAATGGGCTATAAAGAAGAAAAGCATATTTACAGGATTGTAAATATGGCAAAAGGAAGCACATCTTCTGTTACAGAAAATACCTTTACAGAAAAAGAAATAGAAATACGTAAAGGATGGGATATTTATAAAAAAATTATTGCCAGGCATGGTAAAGGAATAAGGCTTTTTATTTGTCCATTCCCAGCGTTAGGTGATGTATACCTTGTTGGAAAATACCTGGATTTATATTGCAAAAAGAAAAATATTAATTCTTACTTAGTAACAGTGGCAAGCGGGGCATGTATGGAAGTGCTTTCAATGTTTGGAATAAACCAGACAGAGAAGCTTTCTAAAGAAGAAAGTGACAGCCTTGTGCAGTGTCTTATATTTGCAGGCCTTGAAGAATGTAATGCAGAAATACTTCACCACAGGTTTCCATATACCGCCGGAACAGGAGTGCTTGGAAATTATAAAAACCTGTGTTTTAGCTGCCATTATAAATATTCATTGTTTGATATGGATAGAGAATGTACTGGAAAAATTCCAGAAAGGCAGTCAGATGCAGCATATATTGACAGCCTGTTCCAGAAAAACGGGCTTATAAAAGGAAAAACAGTAATTATATCACCATATGCCAATACATCTTCAAACCTTCCAGAGAGTTTCTGGATAAAGCTTGCCAGGGAATATGCAGATAAAGGGTATACTGTCTGTACAAACAGCTGTGGGGACGAAGAGCCAGCAATAACAGGGACAAAAGCATTAACATTTCCTATAAAAGCAGCAATACAGGCAGTAGAAGCAGCAGGTACTTTTATTGGTCTAAGGAGCGGGCTGTGTGATGTAATTTCTTCTGCAAAGGCTGAAAAGATTATAATTTATCCAGACAGGGTGTACCAGGGAGGAAGATATATAGACTTTTATAGTTTAAGGAACATGGGATTATGTATGGATGTGGAAGAAAAGGTAGCAGACAGCAGGTTCCAGGGGGAGGTTTCGTATGTGTAAAGAACTGGTAACAGTTATTATGCCGGTTTATAATGCAGAAAAATACCTGGCAGAAGCAATAGAAAGCATTTTAGTACAAACATATAGCAATTTTGAATTTATTATCACAAATGATGGTTCTACAGATAGTTCAGAAGATATTATAAAAAAGTATGCAGCGAAAGACAAGCGTATACGTATGGTATCCAGAGAAAATAAAGGGCTGGTATATACATTAAATGAGCAGATAAACATGTCAAATAGAAAATATATTGTCAGGATGGATGCAGATGATATATCCCATAAAGAACGAATTTATAAACAAGTACATTATATGGAAAATAACCAGGATATATACCTTGCAGGATGTTATTATGACATGCTTGTAGAACCAGGGACAGATGAAGAAATAGTTAAGTGTATAAAACGTGTTAATAAGAATGTTAATAAATTTAATGATAAAATTCCACAGCATATGTTTCTTGGCTATGTTCTAATACATCCTACGTGGATTTTCAGAAAAGAATTAATAGAAAATATTGGTGGTTACGGAGATTACAGACATTTTGAAGATGGGGAGTTTTTATTCAGGACTTTAGCAGCAGGGTACAGGATTGGCACAGTTCCAGAGAAGTTATTCCAGTACAGGGTATATAACTCTTCAAAATCTGGAAGTGACCGTTTATCAAATACAGGTCTTAAAGAAGATATGATTAATTACCATATAGAATATCTGGCAAAGAATTTCCAAGGAAAGTTTGATAAAAAATATTTAGTATGGGGAGCAGATATTACAGGAAGCCTTGCAGTAAAGAAAATACAGGAACGATTTCCAGAAGCCAGGTTTCAGGGATATATCGACAGTTTTGCAGAGCCAGATAATGGAAAACAGATATATAAACCAGACTTTATTAATAATAATGAAAATTATTATGTGTTTATTGCAACAAATGGCGGGCTTTCTTATGCAGTAGATTATCTGGAAGAGATTGGACGGAATAAAATAAAAGATTATTTCAGCGTAGTTTAGGATTGGCATGGAGGACAGATAAAGTGAAGAAATTATTTATTGTACTAGGTATGCACAGGTCTGCCACATCACTTACAGCAGGTATTTTATCTTCTTATGGGATGTATGCGGGAAGAGAAGAAGATTTACTTGAAGCTACTATAGATAACCAGAAAGGCTTTTTTGAAAATAAAAATGTATTTTTATTAGATGAATTGATTTGGTGTGAAAATGGAGTATATAGCAGTTCAGATATAAGTGAGAAAATTAACTTAATTAATAATACAAAATATTCATATGAGATAGAAAATATAATCCAAAGCTTACTTGGAAATTCTGCAAATGAACAGGATATTTTTATTAAAGACCCCAGAATGTGTATAACAGAGCCTGTATGGAGAAAAGAAATACAAAAGTGTGGTTTAGAAGAGAATATTATTGTTGTTTTCAGGCATCCATTTGAAGTGGCAAGGTCTTTACAGAAAAGAGATAATATGAATTTTATCTATGCATTAAAACTTTGGTTTTACTATAACCTCAGTATTTTATATTGTATAGCAGATTCAGGTATTCCTGTATTAGTATTAAACCATGAAAATTATTTTAATGAAAAATCCAAACAAATAAGTAAACTGGAAAATTTTATACAGTATAGTGGTGTAAATAATAAAGCAAGTGATTTTGTAGATATATCATTGCGCCATAATGTTGCTGGAAGTATAGACAAACCAGTTAGTAGCGGACTGGAAAATATGGTATTTGAATTATACAGATATTTAATAGCACTTTCAGACAGCAGCAATGTTATTATATCAAAAAATGAATTAAAACAATATGAAAGCTATTTAGAAAAAATGGCATGTACTTCATATGATTATGGACAAGAGGATATGGTACATATGATGGATAAAGATACCAAAGAAAGGATTAAAAAAGTTTGGTGCACTTACCAGCTTTATAATAAAAGAGAAATATTAATTTTAAAGTTTAAAGATTTTTTTAAAAAGTATAAAGCTGAAAGTATATATATCTATGGAAATGGTACATTAACAGAAGTTTTAGTCCCAGTTTTAAATGGAGCAGGTATAAGTATAAAAAAAATAATTGATAAAAGTCAAAAAGGATATATAGAAGATTTGCAAAATGCAGAAGCACAAACTTATATTTTAAATACAGTAGTAAATTATGGTGATAGTGTATCAGAAGATTTATGCAAATACTTTAAACCAAAGTTTATTTTAGATATATATAATCTGTTGAATAAATTATTAAAGATAGTATGAAAGGATGTGAGGAATCTAAAATTATGGACATATTAATTTTTGGTAGTGGGAATTCAGCTACATTCTATATTAAAGATAATAAAGAATATTTTGAAAATAATATAGAAATATTAGCATTTATTGACAATAATACAAAAAAGCAGGGAAGTAAATTTATTGAAAAAGAAGTTATTTCTCCAAATGTTATTTCTAATTATAATTATGATGCAATTTTAATTTGTAGTGTTTATGAAGAAGAAATATATGAACAATTAGTTAATGAAATTGGAATATCTAAAGAAATAATATATACAAAAATAAGTTTTTTTGAACAAATTATTTTTCCATGGTATGATGTTAAATATGATTTGTATAATAAAAGAATATTAATAGTTTCAGAGGATAATGGAACAAATAATGATTATAGGAGATATTATGGAAGATTCTGTGATTTATTTTGTATAGTAGGAATTATTAACTTAGATAATACTAATTTAATAAAAGACTATGACTATGATTATATTTTATTAGCTAATTTTGATCCATTAGTACTTGAAAATAATAATTGTATTGATAATAATTATTATAAAATTGAAAATATTTTATATAATAAAAGTAATTTATTAACACCAGAAATTGTTCATGTGTATTTAAAAAATATTAAAAAACAAAAATATGGTGAAAAATATAGCGAAAAAAGATTTCTTGTTATTAGAATAAACCGTTATTTTATGGGATTAGGAGCTATTGCCTGGACTATTGCTAAAGGAATGATATATGCAAAGAAAAGAGGGTATATTCCAATTGCTGATATGCAAACCTTAGAAACACAATATCATGAAGATGGAGAATACGGTAGAATTAATGCATATGATAAGTTTTTTGAACAGCCATGTGGATATGGAATGGATGATATAAAGTACGCAAAACATGTATCCATTTTATATGATATAAAATGGTATTCTAAAAAAGAAGAAGAGGAAATGATATTACCAAAGATGAAAGATGAATTATATAGTGAATATGTTGAATTCATGAAAAAATTTAGTTATAAAAAAGTACTTGGTGTATTATTTCGTGGAACAGATTATGTAAATATTAAGCCTTATAGACATAATATACAACCAAATTTAAAAATGATGATAGAAATGGTGAAAAAAAAGATGATAGAATGGGGCGGATTTGATTTAATTTATTTATGCACTGAAGTACAGGAAGCATGTGAAATGTTTGAGAAAGAATTTGGAGAAGAGATAGTTTGTTTTTATCCGCAATTACGATATCAGTCCAATACAAAAAAATATTTGGCAGATATTTCACTTGAAAAAAATTTAAGGACTATGCAAGGCAAGAATTACTGGATTGCTTTAAACTGTTTGGCATCATGTCACTCACTGATTGCAGGACAGACAACGGGAACCTATGTTTCATTAATACTAAATTCAAATAAATATAAAAATATATATTTATTTGAATTAGGGATGTATGGTGTTGATGATATTTAAAAAATTCATATATAAATAATTAAAAACAAAATAATTGAAATATTTTAAAGGGTAAAAAATTATGTACAATAAAGGTATTACTAAACAATTAAGTATATGTAATAAAACACTAAATATAATAATATATGGCGCTGGAGCATATGGGAAATTGACATATGATTTTTTAAAAAGATTTAAAAATGTAAATATTGTTAAATGGGTAGATAAAAATTATAATAAAATTATTCAGAAAGAATATGAATTACAAATTTCAAGTCCAGAAGTTATTAAAAAAATTAATTTTGATTTTATTATATTAGCTGTAACAACAGAGAAATTTATTAATGAAATTTGTAAATTTATAAAATTTAGTGGTATAAAAGAGGAAAAGATTATTTTAATAGATGAAAATGAATTTGAACAAAAGAAAAAAATAAAGTTTTTTGAAGATAAGAATTTTGAAGTGAAATTATCTGATTATAATGATTATGTATATATAAGAGACAAATATAGTAGCTATGTTGATTTAAGGAAACAGAAATCTGGTAAAGATAGTGGAATAATATGGTTATTATGGTTTCAAGGCTGGGATAATGCTCCAGCAATTGTTATTAAATGTAGTAATTCTGTAAAAAAATATGGTAGAGGCAGGCAAATTGTTTATCTTGATGAAAAAAATTATACTAATTATGTAGATATTCCAGAAGATATTAGGATAATGTATAAAGATGGCATTATATCTGATGCACATTTTTCAGATATTCTGAGGCTTGAGTTATTGAAAAAATATGGTGGGTTATGGCTTGATGCGACAGTTCTTTTAACTGATGAGCTTGAGGATTTTATAACAGAAGGTTCTCTTTTTATATATAGGTTTCCAATAATTCAATGTACACGTTTACAGGCAGGTGCAGTATCAATTTCAAACTGGTTGATTTATTCATGTAGTAATAATGTAATTATAGAAGAAACATTAAGGCTGTTGTACATTTATTGGAGAGAAGAAAAACAAGCAATAAATTATTTTATTATGCATTTTATATTTAGAATTGTAACAAATATATATAATGATGAATGGGAAAAAGTACCTTATTTTCCTAATTCAAATTGCTTTATAATGGAAAAAGAACTTAATAATCCATATAACGAAAATAGAATGAAGCAAATTTTGGGTCTTTCTAAATTACATAAATTAACATATAAGTTAAATATAAGCACAGAAAATTCAATGTATGAATATATATTAAAAAATATATAAATAAAAGCTATTATTTTAAATATTATAGTAGAAAGGTATATAAATGAAATGGACAATAGGATAATTGATTGGCAAATAATGAGTTCTGGATTAAATGAAGAAATAAATAATAGATTTATATTATATGGGGCTTCTGGTTCAGGTAAGAGAACTATTTTACTTATAAAAGAGTTAGGGCTATCTGATAAGATTGTAGCTGTAGTTGATTCAGATGAAAAAAAATGGGGCAAAATCTGGATGGGTTATAAAATATCTAAACCAGAGGCAATTAATACGTTTAATAGTAATGTAATTATTATTGTGACATCAATATATTTGAAAGAAATATTAAAATTATTGCAAGAAGAAATTAATTGTCAGCAAAGAATTTGTAGTGTATTTTCATTTCGCCATTCAATTCATTATGATATTATGACTAATAATACAAATTATATAAAAAGTGAAGCAATAAAAGAATATAAACAAAAATATAATTTATGGAAAATAAATAGAATATTTGGAATATCAGTTACTATACGTAAATATTTTGCTGACATTATAAGATGTATAGCATTAAATGAAATATCTATATTATTATGTGGTATTCAAAAAACAGGAAATATGTCTTTAAGTGCATCTTTTAATGTTGAAAGCCTTGATAAAGGAATTAGGAATACAGTATTTACAGCTCATATGTCATACTATGATAAAGATTCATTTCAACGGATTAAAGATACTTTACAAATTTTTGGAAAACATAAAATAAAGATAATTTCTGGAATAAGAGAACCTATTGAAAGAAATATATCATGTAAATGGCAACGTATGCAAGAACCATATTTACATAATGATGTTTGTATTCCTTTGGTAATGGATGAACATTATGATACATATAATATTAATTTAGGAATTGAAGAAAAATATAAAGAGTTAGATGGTCTTGGTATTTATGCAAGTATAGAAGATTGGTTTAATGATTATATTTTAAGATTATTTGATATAGATATATTTGAGTATCCATTTGATAAAGAAAAAGGATATTCGATTATAAATAAAAATAATATAAGTATCTTTATTTATAGATTAGATAAATTATCAAAATTAGAAAAAGAAATTGGAGAATTTACAGATAATGATTTATTTACATTAAAACAAGAAAACTTGGCTTCAGAAAAACAATATTCGCTTGCTTATTTACAATATATTGAAAATGTAAAAATTAAAAAAGAATTTTTTGAAGCTTTAGTAAATACTAAAGGAATGACGCATTTTTATACAAATGAAGAATGCAAAAATTATAGAAATAAGTGGAAAGAAAAATTAATATAGAAAATATAAGTTTGTAAATATAATTTTCATGGGTTCCTATAAAGAGTGAGGATTTTAAATTATGAAAATATTAATTTTCGGCAGTGGAAGTGCAGTTAATATTTATATTAGAGATTATAGAGAGTTTTTTTTAAATAATATAAATATAATGGCGTTTGTGGATAATGATAAACAAAAGCAAGGATGCAAATTTTTAGAAAAAGATATAATTTCACCAGATTGTATTTGTAAATTCAGTTTTGATTTAATATTAATTTGCAGCGTATATGAAGAAGAAATATTTGAGCAATTAATTCATAACTATGGTTTATCTGAAAAGAAAATATATACAAGAAGAATATTTTTTGAAAAAATCATATTTAAATATTATGACAATAAATATGATTTATATAATAAGAAAATATTAATAGTTAGCGAAGATTTAGGAACAGATAAGGATTATAAAAAATATTATGGAAGATATTATGATTTATTTTATATAATTGGTGTAATCTCAATAAATGATATTAATCTAATAGATAATTTTATATATGATTATTTATTAATAACAAATTTTAGACCATTAACTTTGCAAAATAAAAATTATTTTGAAAAATACAAAATGGAGAATAAAATTAATAAACAAAAACTATTAACAATAGAGATATTAAAGGTATATTTCAATAAGGTTAAAATGTTAAAATCAGGAGGGGAGAGTGGAAATAAATATCTAGTAATTAGAATAAATCTTTATTTTATGGGAATAGGAGCTATAGCCCTTATGGTTGCTAAGGGAGTTGCATACGCAAAAAAAATGGGGTATATTCCTGTTGTTGATATGGAAACATTAGAAACACAATATTTAGAAAAAGGTGAATATGGAAACATAAATGCATATAACAAATTTTTTAAACAACCGAGAGGTGTTGATATGCAAGATATAAAACAATCAGAACAAATAGCAATTATGTATGGTATAAACTGGTATTCTAAACGAGATGAAAAAGAACTTGTTTTACCAGAAATACAGGATGAATTATATGATAAATTTAGCATGTTTAAAAAGAAATTTTATAATAAAAAAGTTCTTGGAGTATTATTCCGTGGAACAGATTATGCAAATGTAAAACCATATGGACATAATATACAACCAGATTTAAATACTATGATACAGGTAGTAAGAGAAAAAATTGTAGAATGGAATGGATTTGATTTAATTTTTTTATGTACAGAAGTTCAAGAGGCATGTAAACGCTTTGAAGATGAATTTGGAAAAGAAAAAGTATGTTATTATCCACAATTACGATATAAGCAGGATACAAAAAAATATTTGGCAGAAATTAAGCTTAAGGCGGGAGAACGTACAGAACAGGGTAAAGATTATTTAATTGCTCTAAATTGCTTGGCATCATGTAATTCAATAGTAGCAGGACAAACTGTAGGAACAAAAATAGCGTTATTATTAAATAATAATAAATATCAAAATTCATATTTATTTACATTAGGCAAATATGGAGTTGATAGTCTATAATAAAAATAATATATATTTTTGAATAATACAATAATGAAGGGATAATAAAATATGGCAAAGATTCTTATATGGGGAACTGGCTCAAGGGCAAAGAGAAATTATAAAATTGCTAAACGTACTGGAATGTTAGATAACAATACAATAATAGGGTTTATTGATAATAATAGCAAAAAGTGCGGAACGTCAATTGAAGGATTACCAGTTATGTTACCTTCTGAAATAAAAAATGTACAATATGATTATATTTGCATATGGAGTACATATAAGCAGGAAATTTTAGAGCAAATGGAAAAAGAACTTTTTATTCCATTAGATAAAGAAAAAGATATTTTAAAAGAATATTTTTTAAATTCTTTAAAAGATAAATATAGCCTGAATTACAATGAGGAAATAAAAAGTATTTTAGAAATAATAGATAAATCAGATGATATATCTGTATATAATTTTGTACCAGAATGTAAAGATGAATTATATGAAGCTTTTTATGATGAAAATGCAGATTTATATTATATTTTTTTTGAAAATAAACGTTTGTATTTAAAAAGAGAATATGAATTTATTTTAATGAATAATAAAAAGTACGTTAAAAATATATGGTATGAACAGGATATAAATTCTCCACATTTATATGAAGAAGGAGATGTTGTAGTATCTTCAAATGATGTATTAGTGGATGCTGGTGTATGTGAAGGGAATTTTTCATTACATAATATTGATAAAGTAAAAAAAGTTTATTTAATAGAGTGCAATCCTGATTGGATTGAAGCATTAAAATATACTTTTGCACCATATAAAGATAAGGTGGTTTTTTGTAATAACTTTTTATCAAATATTGATTCTGGTAATAAAGTTTCATTAGACAATTTGTTAAAGGGTGAGAAAATTTCATTTTTAAAAATGGATATTGAGGGTGAAGAGATTAATGCTCTTTATGGTGCAAGAAAAACATTAACGAATTCTATAGGTGTTAAATGTTCTATTTGTTCATATCATCATAATAATGATGAAATGGAGATAAAACGAATTTTAAAATCTTACGGAATGAATGTAACTACGTCTAAGGGATATATGTTATTTTTATATGATATAGATGTGTGTAAAAACCCTGAATTAAGACGTGGTATTGTGAGAGGGATAAAACAACAATGATGTTATAAATAATATAAAAAATAAATAAAGGGGTGGTATTTATGCCTGCATATATAACACCAGACATGTTATCCTGTTATATTTCTGCACTTAAAAATAGTGGGAAAAGTGCTAACACTATATCTGCATATAGCAGGAATATAAATAAACTTGTATACTTTTTAAATGGTTCTGAATTATCTGCCAGACAGATGGAATTATATAAATGCTGGCTTAGAAACCAAGGTTTTAAACAACGCACTATAAATGCATATCTTGCTGCTGCTAATTATTTTTGTGAGGTTATGGGATGGCATGATATGAAAGTACAACTGGAACATCTGGATTATAATAAGATAGATAAACCTATGTGCATTTCTTTGGTAAACTATAAAAAACTTGTATATACAGCGTTACAGAATGATAATGAACGGCTGGCAATGATGATACAGGTTTTATGCCATACGGGATTGCGTTTTTGTGAGTTAGGTCTTTTAACAGTAGATGTACTGGAAACAGGCATTGTCTATGTTAAGAGGAAAAACCGAAAGATAAAAATTATAATTCCTGGAACAATTTTAGAGGATTTGAATATATACGCAGAACATAACGGAATTATAAAAGGGATTGTCTTCAGGACTAAAAATGGTTCTTTGGTAAACCGTTCAAATTTTTGTAAGGATTTAAGAAAGATTTGTGTGATGGCGGGAATTGATGAAAGTACAGGTTCTATACAGCATGTAAAGAATGTAGTAATGGATAGTTATCCATACTATGGATTGAAAAACAGGATATAATAAACATACCATTATTAAATATTGCTCAATTTACGATGGTTAATAGTAACGGGGCTGGAACTGTAAAAGTGCCAGCCCCGTTATTATTCAAGCTGGTTAAGAGTTATTAATTTTATAATTCTTCTGAATTAAGCATTAGAAACATAATTGGCAAAATCACTGGTAAATAATGTTTACATTATCTGCTAATATAGGATTGTTTACGGAATTAAAACCTCTGGCATCATGTCTGGTGAAAAAATAAAGAGAGGTTAATGGAAAATCCTTGGTAAATTCCAACAGGAATATTATCAGTAAATGGATATACAGCTGGTATTTCATCATGTTCCATGTCATAAACAATGGTGGTATCTTTATATGGGTCTACAATCCAATATTCTCTTACACCTGCATCCTTGTATAATGACAATTTTGTATAATAGTCCATCTTTTTAGTAGCAGGTGATATGATTTCAATAATCCAGTCAGGCGCACCATTACATCCTTTATTGTCTATTTTACTTTTGTCACAGATAACTGAGATATCGGGTTCAAGGTATTTTGAATCATCTGCAAAAAGAAAAACAGAAAATGGGGCAGGGAAAACCTCACAGCCGCCATTGTTTTTCCGTATATAAATATTAATTTCAGTATTGATAAAATTTAATATTCTCTGATGTTTTGTGTTAGGAGGTGACATATAGTAAATATGCCCATCAACCAGTTCTGCCCTTTCTCCATCTTTTAAATTATAGATATCATCAATAGTATAGAGTTTTTCTTGTGATAATACTGGCATTGGTAACACTTCCTTTCAAATTTTAGTTTCTGGTCATTACGAAATTAGATTTATTGGTTATTTAATTTATTTATTCTGTTTTTATTTAATTCCATTTGCTGTAATGCTTACAACTCCTCTGAATCAAGCATTATAGTAAATGGACCATCATTTTCCAGCGTAACTTTCATATCTGCCCCAAAGCGTCCTGTTTCAACTGTACTACAGTATTCTTTTGCTTTATTAATTATATAATTATAAAGTTTTTCTGCATGTTCCGGGCTTCCTGCCTCAAAGAAAGACGGTCTGTTGCCTTTTTTACAGTTTGCATATAGTGTAAATTGTGATATAAGCAGAAGCCCGCCATTTACATCACCTGCTGAAAGGTTTGTTTTGCCTTCTTCATCACTGAAAATTCTTAAATTATATGTTTTTTTAAGCATTTTACCAGCAATTTCTTCTGTATCACTGTCACATACACCAATAAATACCAGAAGCCCTTTCCCGATGCTGCCTGTTATTTCATTATCTGCCTGTACAGATGCACTGTTCACCCTTTGTATTAGAAATTTCATAAAAATTTATCTCCTTTTAACTTTATGTACTTTATAATAACATAATTTTATGATATTATAAAGCAGGCAAAAAGAAAAATACCCAAATACTAGATTTTATTAACGGAGGTATAATATTTTGTTTGGATATGTACAGATACGTAAGCCTGAGCTTAAAATAAAGGACTATGAAGTATACCATGCTTTTTACTGCGGTCTTTGTGAAAGGCTCAGGGCAAAGTATGGAATTGCCGGACGTATCACTCTTACTTATGATATGACATTCCTTATAATTCTTTTAAGTTCTGTGTATAATTTAAAATGCAGGCATGAAAAAAGACATTGTATTGTCCATCCAGCTAAAAAACATGGGATACTATATAATGAAATTACAGATTATTGTGCTGATATGAATATTCTCTTAAGCTATTACCATTGTCTTGATGATAAAAAGGATGATGGCTCTGTTAAAGGCAGTGCAGGTGCATTAATATACAAGAAATATGTAAAAAATATAGAAAATAGATATAAACGGCAGGCGGATACCACAAAGCAGTCATTATGCAGGCTGGCAGGGCTTGAGAAAAAACATGGATATGATATTATGGAAAATGCAGGCTGTTTTGGAAGCCTTCTTGCAGAATTATTTATTTATAAAGATGATATGTTTAAAATGTATCTTGGGGATTTGGGGTATTATCTTGGAATGTATATTTATATAATGGATGCATATGATGATTTGCAGGAGGATATAAAAAATGGCAGGTATAATCCATTTAAAGATATAGCTAATAAAGCTGGTTTTGAAGAAAATACAAGGGAATTGCTTCTGGATTTGATATCTATGGCATGTGGTGCATTTGAGCAGCTTCCATGCCTTAGTTATATAGATATTCTGCGGAACATACTCTATGCGGGGGTATGGAACCGTTATGATTATATCCACGCAAAGAAAAAGGAGGACAAAAAGTGACAGATCCATACCAGGTGCTTGGAATTTCACCAAACGCCACAGATGATGAAGTAAAAAAGGCATACAAGGAATTAAGCAGGAAATACCATCCTGATTCTTATGCCAATAACCCTTTGGCAGACCTTGCAGAAGATAAGTTTAAAGAGGTGCAGGCAGCCTATACCCAGATAATGAATTCAAGGGCAAATGGTGGAAGTGGTTACAGCCAGGGGTACCAGAATGGTTATAATAACAATACCCAGGGTGGTTATACTAATGGTGGTTATAACAATGGCAATGCCCAGGGTGGTTATACTAATGGCAGTTATAATAATGGGCAGTATAACAGGCAGAGTTACCAGAATTATGGCCAGGGATATGGCCGTAATCCTAATGGTTACTATGGTTCAGGCGGATGCAGCACAGGAAATATATGCTGTGACCTCTGGTGTGCAGATTCGCTTTGCGAATGTATGGGAGGAGATTTGTGCAGTTGCATATAAAAACAAAGGAAGCCGCATGGGGAGGCATGCTTATGGCGCTTGCGGTAATACTTATTGTTTTAAGTGGTATTATTGAGGCAAGTTCCATGTTCCTGCTGGCAGCGGCAGCATTTCTGGCAGGAATTTTCCAGAGACGCTTTAAAACCAAGGCAGGGGCAGTATTTATAGCTGGTACATTCTTTGCTGGTTTAATTCTTGCACCACAGAAACTTTATTGTTTCACATTTGCAGGATTTGCCATATATGTATTAGTTGCGGAGTATTTAAGGGGCAGAAAAATGTCCTTTGTAGCAGGAATGTTTATTAAAGGGCTGTGTTACCACATACTGCTTGTAATAGCACTTGTAATGGTAAAATATTTTATTGGTTTTGATGCTCTTTTTCAAGAAGGATGGATAGATAAACTGGCTGGAATACCATTGCTTTTTGTAGCAGTTGCAATAGCTGCTGCTGAAGTTTTATGGATTATATTTGACAGGGCATATATATATTTCCAGAACAGGTATGGTGATATTTTTGGAAGGTGGTTAGATGCGTAAAGCCGCTTATGAGAAGCTGTTAAAAGAAATACTTGCTGAAGTAGTTAGTAATTCATATTTTAAAGAAAGCGTAAAATATATGCAGCATGGAAATACAAGTATTTACAGGCATAGTATTATGGTTGCCCGTAAAAGCTGCCAGATTGCTTCAAAGTACAACTTGGATATTTCATATAGTGAACTGGTACGCGGTGCGCTTTTACATGACTATTTCTTATATGACTGGCATGACAAGAAGCATAAGCACCGCAGGCCACATGGTTTTTTCCATGCATCAGCAGCGCTGCAGAATGCAATGAGGGATTTTACACTTACAGATATTGAGAAAGATATTATTAAAAAGCATATGTTTCCACTGACCCCGGTACCACCAGTCCATATTGAAAGCTGGATTGTATGTATTGCAGATAAGGTATGTTCAGCGGGTGAAACATTTATTCCAGCCAGAAAAAAGTTTTGCTTTCATAAGTGATGGCTGTATAGAAACTAGAAGAGAAAAATATTAAAGAACAGAAAAAGAGAATTTCCTTTCATGTTTTGGAATGGGCACCCAGAATAAGAAAGGACGGAGGATAAAAATGAAAAAATTAATAATTAGTACCATAATTGCCGTTTTTTGCATATTATCTTATAAAGGAGCAGATGCGGCGGTTATATTTGGTATGAATGAAAATACTGTAATTAATAATGTGATTATAGCAGATGGAGATAATCCGGAAGAAGAGATACAGATTAAAAACATGGTATCTGTTATGGAAGGGCAGAGTTTTAATCTTTCACAAGTCAGTAATTTGACAGAAACTGGTAATATAGATATTGAGAATTTGCAAGGTCTTTCTGGTTTCACAGAGAATTTTAATTATAACCCAGGTGCAGTATCAGTTGATGGATATAATATAAAAGCCATTGGCACAGGAGCTGCTGTTTTAAGAATTACTTCCTATGGAGTTACAGATGAACCTGGTATAAATGATATTGTATATTTTGCAGTAAACTGCATTGATAGCAGCCCAGATAATTATAATATATATAATGCAATAGAAACAATTAATGCCGGGATACTGGATAACGGAATTAATTGTTTTGAAGATGCTGGCATGTTGTACAATGGCTATTATGGTGCGCTAGTACTGGTACGCGCCAGTGCTACATTTGATACAGATGCAAATATACAGCATGACGGGGTTACAAATACATGGAATATAACAAATGCGTATAAATTCTATAATGCAAGGCAGCTTCTTTATAATTATTTTGATGCAAACAGGCTGCTGTTGTCTGAAATCTTGTTTATTTCTGAATATGAGGGAATTGTGCTCCGGTTTGGGCATGAAATAACGGAAAATGATATACTTGCATATTCATTTTACAGGGAAGAGGAGTATAAACCTGAGGCTGGAATAACCCTGGACCTGTCAATAACAAACACTGCAGGTACTAATACTTCAGCCCGGCAGTTTACAATAAATAAAGGTTTTTCGGAAGTTAAAATCCCTCTTGCCAGCAATATTAAAAAGAAAGACACATACAAAGCAGAGTTATCAGGGATGGGAGATTATACATCACAGGCAGAATTTATATTTACATTTATATTTAAAAGCATAAATAAAGGGGCTTTTGTCCAGAAAAAAACTATTATATATTCAGGTATTTATAATGGAGCAGAAAAAGGAAAGGCAAAGGCAAAAACAAGGTACAGGTGTGTTGCAAAAGGTCCTGGCTGGCTAAAGATTGAACTTCCTGATGGCAGTAAAGGATATATTAAAAATAATTCTGTTTCATTGTCTGTCCAGGATATAGACAATATTGTAAATATATATGATGCAAAATATTCTTATGCTGACCTGTCAAGGGATATTAAAAAAATGGCAAAGTTTTACCAGGATGTAATGGGACTTTCAGTTATGGCAAAAACAGCTGATAATAATAATGTGTATTGTATAAGGCTTGGAAACGCTAGTGCTAAAAAGAAAATATTAATACAGTCCACAATGCACGCAAGGGAGTGGCTTAACTCACAGCTTGTAATGAAGATGGCGGAGAGGTGCTGTAAGTATTATTATTCTGGAGAGTATAATGGTAAGTCTTACAGCAAGCTTTTTAATAAGGTATGTGTTTACATTGTGCCAATGCTTAACCCTGATGGTGTCAATATAAGCCAGTATGGGCTTGCAAGGATTAAAAGCCCGTCTTTAAGGAAGCTTGTAAAACGCCTTGGCAGGGGAAGCTACAGAAGGTGGAAAGCAAATGCCAGAGGCGTTGATTTAAACAGGAATTTTAGTGCTGGTTTCAGGAAGGGCAATTCAAGAGGGACAAAAAGAGGCAGGGAAGGGTATTCTGGACCATATGCCTTTTCAGAGCGTGAGACAAAGGCACTTGTGAAGCTTATTAACCAGATTAAACCTAAAGCAGTTATAAATTACCATGAGGCAGGAAGGGTTATATACTATATGAAGTATTCATCATTAACCAGGCTTGTCAGGCAGAAAACGGGATACAGGCTGATAAGGGAGAGTATAAGCGGGGCTAATGGCTCACTTGGTGATTACCTTACAAGAAAAGGCATAGCCTGGTGTACACCGGAAACATGTTCAGGGACAGCGCCCGTAGGGCATTCACAGTTTTACTATGAATGGGGTAAACACAGGGATATGATACAGGCTGTTGCAAAATTATACTATTAAATTCTATATTATTCATCTATTTATATGTAATATTTTTTATGCACATAAAATTTACATGAAATTTTATTATATATTTATGTAAATTTATATAATTTTACCAAAATAATATAAATTTACAAGAAACTGTTGACATAAAATGGTATTTGTATATAATGGTTAATGACAAAGGCGTCATGGATATCTCAGATATCCGTGGTGCCTTTTTTGTTTTTTATTATTGCCAGCCGCTGTAAGTTATTGCTGTCCGGACGCGGCAGCTGTTTGCAATATATCAGATATAAAAGGGGGCATTTATTATGGATATGAGTATATGGTATTTAGTAGGAGCTGCGCTGGTATTCTTTATGCAGGCAGGGTTTGCAATGGTTGAGGCAGGATTTACCAGGGCTAAAAATGCTGGAAATATAATTATGAAGAACCTTATGGATTTCTGCATTGGTACAGCAGTATTTATTTTATTTGGTTATGGGATTATGAATTCAGGCTCATATATAGGAGGGGTTATTGGAAAGCCTGAATATGGCATGTTCACAGATTTTGAAGGGTTTGACTGGCCAAATTTCTTTTTCCAGCTTGTATTTTGTGCTACCTGTGCAACTATTGTATCTGGGGCAATGGCTGAAAGGACAAAATTCAGTATGTACTGTCTCTATTCAGCAATTATAAGCGTTATTGTATACCCAATTGAGGCTGGCTGGACATGGAATACACAGGGGTGGCTTGCAAAACTTGGTTTCGTGGATTTTGCGGGTTCATGTGTAATACATATGGCAGGTGGTATCTCAGCACTTATAGGTGCGGCAATTTTAGGACCACGCATTGGCAAATTCAGCAAAAGAACGGGCAAACCACATGCTATTCCAGGGCATAACCTTCCAATTGGTGCTTTAGGGTGCTTTATATTATGGTTTGCATGGTATGGTTTTAATGGTGCAGCAGCAAAAGATGTAGCAGAAATGGCAAGGATTCTTGGTACTACAACACTGGCTCCTGCATTTGCAACACTTGCAGTCCTGGTGTTTACATGGGTTAAATATGGAAAGCCAGATGTGTCTATGTGCCTTAATGGTTCACTTGCGGGGCTGGTTGGAATTACAGCCGGATGTGCAAATGTTGACGCAGCAGGTGCAATATTTATAGGTATTGTTGACGGCCTGCTTGTATGTTTTGGAGTATGGTTTATAGAAAGTGTACTTAAAATAGATGACCCTGTTGGTGCAGTTGCAGTGCATGGTTTTAACGGGCTGTGGGGAACACTTGCCGTCGGGCTGTTTGATACAAGTAATGGCCTGTTTTATGGTGGTGGCGTACATATGCTTGGAATACAGTGCCTTGGTGTTATTTCAACAGGCATTTACACTGCTGTGTGTATGGGAATTGTATTTACAGCGATAGATAAAATATGGGGACTACGTGTGACACCTGAAGAGGAGCTTATAGGACTTGACCTTAAAGAACATGGCTTGCCATCTGCATATGCAGACTTTATGCCTGCTGGAAATATGTTCTATTCAGCAGGGGCATCAATTGAAACACTTAAAGGAAATACATCCATAGATAATGCAATACAGATACATAAAGCAGCACCAGCTGCCCAGGATGCATCATATATGAAGGCAGTTAAAGAGCCAGGTATAACGGCACCAGAGAAGCTTACAAGGATTTCTATTATCTGCAAACAGAGTAAGTTTGATGAATTGAAAGAGGCCCTTAATGAGATTGGAGTAATGGGCATAACAGTTACACAGGTGCTTGGATGTGGTACACAGAAAGGCATGGTTACAAAATACCGTGGTGCAGAACTGGATATAGTACTGCTTCCTAAGATGAAGGTTGAAGTAGTGGTAAGTGCAATACCAGTTGGAACTGTTATTGAAACAGCTAAGAAAGTCCTTTATACAGGAAATATTGGTGATGGAAAGATATTTGTATATGATGTTGAAAATGTTATTAAAGTCCGTACAGGCGAGGAAGGGTTTAATGCATTACAGGGGGAAACCGAATAAAAGCAGGATATAAATATGAAGATATATTACATTTAATTTAAATTTTTAATTTGTGTATTGACATTTCAAAATATACTGGTAAACTTTTAATAATCTGCGGCAGATAAATATAAAATACAAGAAAGGAGGGTCTTGGAATGAAAAGAGGTTTATTTAGCAAAAAATTATTTACTATTATTTTGGCATTTGCAGTTGTTATTTCATCACTTGTATGTGTGAATAGTTCTAACGCGGCAGGCAATGCAAAGATTAAAAAGGTATACAAACAGTATTTAAAGGAACTTAAAGCAGAAAAGCCAAAGAAGGATATTTATATGGCTATTGTTAATACTTCTAAGGAAGGTACACCTGTACTTCTTGTAACTGATAGTATAATTAACGGGGATAGTAAGCCTAAAAAAGAATCAGGTGAAAGTTCACATGCAGATGTATATAATTATGTAAAGGGAAAGATAGTATACATTGGAAAGATTAGTGGCACAGGTTCAGGTTATCCTATAGTTAAGGATGGGAAGTATCTTGTGACAGGATTCCATCATTCATCAGACAAAATGATTGTTTCAGGTAAAAAGGGGTATGTAGAGCATGTTGAAGGATATGGAATGGGTAATGATGATGGTAGTGAATATGATAAATGTTATAAGAAGACATGGGAGCTTGTAAATAATAAGATAAAAAATGAAAAGTCAGAAAAAATTACACAATCTGAATCAGAAGAACTTGATTACTACATGGCGGCTTACGATAGCAGTAATTCTGACAGGGTAGTGACATTTAAGAAATTTAAATAAATTATATAATGCAAGGATCAGAAGCAGATCCAATTTAAAAGTAGTATGGTATTAAGTATAACATTTAAGCCATACTACTTTTAAATTATTGATATCTCATAAAATTTCCAGTTATTCTGTGCCTGGAAACGGACGCAGGGGCTTTATGTGCCGCTGCGTGGGTTACCGTAGCGCAATGCATGCAAAAGCCATGTCTGCGACATGCTTTCCTGGAGTGGAATAAACTTAAGCCCTGGCACTGGAAAACCTGCGTCCGTCTGCCAGCACAGGATAACTGTAAATTTTAGTTACTATTCACAGTCAATGAAATCCGAAGATTTTTGGCATGTTTTGTGCCAAAAATACGAGTTTTATGGCGCCATTTTGCATGATTTTGGAACAAAAT
>JAAWKM010000054.1 GCA_022797375.1 Lachnospiraceae bacterium | reverse complement strand
ACCGTTAAAAGAGCCAATGGCACAAACATAAATGTAATAATACAGAGTACTTTATTTACCTTTGCAGATGTAATCCATTCAATAAAATTCCTCATCTGCTACCTCCTTTCTTTAAGGGCTGCCATCCAATCCGCAGCCAGTAACCATCACGCCACTATCTGTCTGCCATGGGGCTTGTTCCGTATAAGTAACCCTTTAAAACATATTCCCTGATTCCAGACCTTACCGGAACCAGGGAATATTCTCCATACATGATACTTCATGCACTCCTCTGTCCATAAACCAACGCTGTCTTATTCCACACCATTATTCTTCTGTGCGGTTGTCCATCTCTCATTCCATTCTTTTGACATATCTTCCATTGTTGCGTTACCCTGCGTAGCCGCCTCAAGAACCTCTTTTGGTATAGCACCTGATACATTGATACCCAGCTCAGAATCATTGTTGATATCATTAAAAAGATTCTCCTCCCCTTCCGGCGCAGGATTATCCACAAGAAGCTCAACATCGCCAAAACTTGCAAGCGCATCCGGTAATGCGTCACCCTGTACTACAGAAAGTCCACCTTCACCTCCTGCAAAACCAGATTTTTCTACCAGCCACTTCACATAACACATTGCCGCAATTTTCTGATCTTTGGAACTATTAACATTAATGCCATAATTATAGTCAGGTCCTACAGAAGCATACTGTTTGCCATTTATGCTAATCGGGAACGGCATGTAAGCGATATCAGCGCCATTATCACCAGCGTCTCTCATCTGTACAAATGCCCAGGAACCAAGAACCATACATCCAATTTCACCCTTATTAATCATAGGCTTGCTGCCTTCCCAGTCAGTTGTTGTAGGATCTTCTTCCGTCAATCCCTGTTTTACCGCCTCATATAAGATATTATAAACTGCATATGGGCCTGTACTGTCACCTCTGTCCGTAAACGGATCTTTGCCTTTTGTCAGGCCAGAATTCATAAAGTCTGCGTCACCTGTTGAAGCACTAAGATAAGCATCCCACGCATTCATTGTCCAGTCTGCCGCAAAGTTTGTATACAACGGAGTAGCTTTCTTGTTGTCTTTGATTTTCCTTAATGCCTCCAGAAAATCCTCTGGTGTTTTCGGAACTTCTGTAACACCTGCCTCCTCGAATACTCTCTTGTTATACACAATGCCCTGTGCATTTACCATGGAAGGCACACCATAGGTAGCTTTCTGATATGTAAAATTATTTAACCATTCTTCTACATACGTTTCACCCAGTTTTGACTGATCACCCAGTTTTAAGAAATATGTTCCAAGTTCATCCTTGTCGACCGTGGTAGGAATCATGCAGATATCACCCCAGTCACCAGTGGAAAGACGTGTTGTAATATCATTGGCATAGTCCGTAATTCCTTCATACTCAATATTTACATTTGGATATAGTTTCTGAAACTCTGTAACATAGCCCTTAAATGTTGTGTCAATAACATCGGTCTTGTGTGTCAGGAATTTCAAATCAGCCTTAACATCAGTGTAATCCTCACCCAGCTTGATTTGATCCATTGTGAGGGAAAATTCCTCATTGCCTTTCTCATTGTTGTTCTCACTGTTACCACTGCCACAACCCGCCAGCGACAATGTCATTGCCCCTGTAAGAGTTAGTGCAAGTAAATGCTTTGCGCTTTTTCTCATAAATATTCTCCTCCTTTTTTGTTTTGGTTTGGCTTAATTTTGATTAACTTTTATTAAGTTATATTAAGTATATATTTAAAGTTAAAATAAGTCAATATTTAATTCTTATTTTTTATTTTTTCTATATTTCAATCATTTTTTTCCATTTCTTTTGTGCATTTCATATAATTTTTTTTATTTTTCTAATAATTTTATAAATTAAAAAATTTTTAAGCAGATATCCACAAAACAGCAACGAATTAATATTAATTTACTATTAAATTAATATTAAATTAAAAATTAATATTCCTTTTTTCTTAATTTTGTGTTATTCTGGAAAGTGTTATATACTGTTATTGAAAAGTCTTTTATAATCAAGGAGGCCGCTTATGAATTTTAGTCCTGATAGTAAATTTTTTGCTGTTATGTCCAAAATTGGGGACTTTATCGTCCTGAATATTTTGTTTGTCATTACCTGCATCCCAATTATCACAATTGGAACATCCTTTTGTGCCCTGTATACTACCTGTAAAAAACGGCTGTATGACAGAGAATCTTATATCACAAAAAATTATATAGCCGCCTGGAAAGAAAACTTTAGAAATGCGACCATCATCTGGCTTTTCTTTCTTATTCTGTTGCCTGTACTTTACCTTTTTTCCGGCTTTTTTGCACAGAATATGAATAATATTCTGATAGTTACTGCTTATTTCGTGGTAATTATCTTGTACATTTTTTCTATTACCTATGCATTTCCATTACAGGCAAGCTTTGTAAACGGCCCATTCCATATCATCCGCAACAGCATTATTACGGCACTGGCATGGCTTCCTTACACCCTGGTTCTGGCTGCCATAACAGTACTTCCGCCGGCATTGACATGGCTGGTGCCATCTGCCTTATATTTTACGCTGGCTTACTGGCTTCTGTTTGGTTTTTCCTTGAACGCTATTTTATCTGTACTAATTACGGAGCGCGTCTTTGCCCGCTACCGCTAACAAACAGGGAAAACTAACAGCACAATACCAAAATTATAAAAGACATGCGGAAATTTGATTTCCCGCATGTCTTTTATAATATACTAATATATTCAATTTTGATTAACTAGCATGATAAACAGCACCAGCCAGCACATTCAATTTTTCCTTTGCATCCGTAACAGATTCTCCTTTTACTCCAAAATAATACTTAATTTTAGGTTCTGTTCCGGAAGGACGCACACAGCACCATGCGTTATTTTCCAGTTCATAATAAAGAACATTGGAGATTGGAAGCCCTGTTGGAGACTCCTCTCCTGTCTGCATATTTATAACCTTACCCTCCTGGTAATCCCTGGCATAAAGCACCTGGTATCCCCCAAGCTCTTTTGGTGGATTCTTTCTCTGCTCTGCCATCAGGTTCTGAATCTGCTGTGCGCCATCCATGCCTTTTTTCGTTAAGGTCGCAAGTCCCTCCTGGTAATAACCATATTTCTGATACATCTCTTCCATCGCATCACAGAGCGTCTTACCCTGCAGCTTATAATAAGCTGCCACTTCACAAAGCATCATTACGGCAACACAGGCATCCTTGTCGCGTGCATATGTTCCAGCAAGACAGCCATAACTCTCTTCCATGCCAAACACATAATTATAACTGTTATCCTGCTCAAACAGCTTAATCTGCTCTCCAATATACTTAAAGCCTGTCAAGACTTCAATCAATGTTACATTATATTCTTCCGCAACTGCCTTTAACATATCTGTTGTAACAATTGTTTCAATAATAGCCGGATTCTGTGGCATTTCGTTCTTTGCTGTCTTTTCACGCAGGATATATTCCGCAATCAGAGAACCGGACATATTTCCAGTAAAGCTGATATATTCACCTGTTTTTGCGTCTTTTGCGTAAACACCAAGACGGTCGGCATCAGGGTCAGTGGCAAGCACGATATCCGCATCTGCTTCTTTCGCAAGTTTTAACGCCAGCTCCCATGCCTTGGCATCTTCCGGATTTGGATAAGCAACCGTTGGGAATGCCCCATCAGGCTTTTCCTGCTCCTTTACCACATATACATTCTCAAACCCAAGTTCCTTTAAAACACGTCTGACTGGGATATTGCCTGTTCCATGAAGTGGTGTATAGACAATTTTAATATCCTTTGATACCTTCCTGATCATCTCTGGATGGATACTCTGCTTTTTCAGTTCTGCCATATATGCATCATCTACTGAACTGTCAATCATGTTCAGAAGCCCTTTCTGCAATGCATCCTCTTCCGTCATCATACGAATCATCTCAAAATCCGTAACCTTAGCAACTTCCGCCAGAATATTCTTATCATGTGGTGGCGTAATCTGTGCGCCATCCTCCCAATAAACCTTGTAGCCATTATATTCTCTTGGATTATGGCTTGCTGTAATAACAATTCCCGCAATGCATCCTAAATGACGCACCGCAAAAGAAAGTTCCGGCGTTGGCCGGAGAGAATCAAACAAATATGCCTTGATTCCATTTGCATTCAGGCAAAGCGCCGCCTCTTTTGCAAATTCCGGTGACATTCTTCGGGAATCATAAGCAATTGCCACACCCTTGTCCTGCCCATTTTCACTCAAAATATAATTCGCCAGTCCCTGTGTTGCCTGGCGGACAGTATAAACATTCATCCTGTTTGTCCCTGCACCGGTTACACCACGAAGCCCCCCTGTTCCAAATTCAAGCTGACGGTAAAAACGGTCTTTAATTTCTTCTTCATTCCCCGCTAAACCCTTTAGTTCCTTTTTTGTTTCCTCATCAAAATAGGAATCTGTACACCATTTTTCATACACCTCTTTGTAATCCATTTTTATAACCTGCCTTTCCCGATAACTGCCGGAAAACAGCTTATATACCATAACCAGTCCGTTTTCCGCAGTTCCTAAATCTTAAATAGTAATATCTTCTTTCATAAATCAAACTAAATTAATTTTAATTTAATACTATATTAATTTTAATCTTCTGTCAAGAACAATTACACAATCTGGAAGAATTTAAGATTACTGTCAAGCTCCCCTGCCAGATTATTTAATTCCTTTGACGTTTCCACAAGATTTGCAATCGTTTCATTTAATTCTGCCATAGAGGCTGTTGTTTCCTCCGCAGAAGCAGCATTTTGCTCAGAAATTGCAGAAAGACTTATAATAATCTCATCAACACTCTTACGGGCGTTTTCGCACGCTTTCGTACTCTGGCGGATCTGTGACATTTCCTGGTCCGATTTTTCAATTCCCTCTTCCAAAGCCTCAAAGTGCTCACTTGTCTGGTGGATTTTATCCTGCTGGCTGACAATAATCTCTGAAACTTCATCAACAATACCAACCGTAAGTTCTGATTCATGCACCAATTCCTCAATAATTCCACGGATTGTATTTGCGGAAGAACCTGACTGTGCCGCAAGCTGCGATATCTCTGTAGCAACAACCGCAAATCCCTTACCAGCCTCCCCGGCCCTGGCCGCCTCAATACTCGCATTCAGCGATAAAAGATTTGTCTGTTTTGCAATCGAAGTAATTAACTCTGTAACCTCCCTGATTTTTTTCACCGATTCATTTGTAATATGAATCTGTTCTGCCACCTTCGAAAATGCTCCGAATGTCTTACCATTCGTATCGCTTAACTCCCTCATAAACCTGGAAGACTCATCACTGACCCGCTTCATTTTATCTGTTACACTTCCCAAATCCTCTACATTACTAACAATATTTCCAAACGCACTCCCCATCTCTGTAATCTGCGCAGAAGCAGTTTCCACCTCTTCTGCCTGTCTTACCGCACCACTCGAAATATCCCCAACCGCCTTATTAATCTCTGTCGAAGTAACATTACTCCCCTTTGCCATTTCGTCAAGTGCATCTCCGGAATTTTTCACTTTCCCGGAGATATCCTGTGCAACACAAATCACTTCGGAAATCTTGCCCAAAAAATCATTAACATATTTTCCAAAAACAGAAAACTCATCCCTTCCTGACTCGTCCGCCCTTACAGTCAGATTACCACTCATCATGCCAGAAAGCGTATCACGGAATCTAGTCACACTCCGGTTCATACTATACCCAATATATGTTGTACTCAAAACAATGACTGCGGCACTGACAAGCAGAACCAGTAAAATCATGACAAACAACCGGCTCTTTGTAGTCTCTGTATTTTCCTGTATCATATCGCGTACTTCATCTGTATATTTTGTTAACTGGTTAGAAAGCTTAATATTCTCTGCCTTTAAAGAAAGCACTTCACTATCTTTTTCTGACATGCTGTTAAAAACGGAAAGCTTTACATTTACCTTTTCCATAATATCATTTTTAAAAGCGTCATCCGTTATGTAAACTTCCAGATTGGCAATGACTTCTTTGAACAATCCCTGAAGTGCCTGGGCCTCCTCCGCCACTTCACTTCCCTCTACTACATGCTTACTGTATGATGCAAAATCAGAATTTATCTTTGCCAGCGCACCATTAAAATCATATTTGTCTGCAAAAGCACTGGCAGCATTAAGTGTCCTTCCGCCTCCTTCCTCAAAATATACATCATAAGATACACTATCATAATCTTGCATATTATAATCTGACATCGGAAACTTAAATGAAATCTCCTCCCATGCATTGTTCGCTTTCGTATACTGCGCATCAGCAATCACTGTGTCCTTCCCTCCAAATGCGCCAACTTTCATTCCTTTAAATGCGTCACCATATGTGCCGCTTAAATCATCCTCAGTAAAAGCGGCAATGTCTACTTTTTTGCTTTTTCCTCCTGCCCGGAAAACAATATTATTCAAATAAATCTTTCCTCTATACTGCACTGCCGTTTCACCAATTCTTGCCAGAAAATTCTCTCTTTTCCCGACACCGGGTACAGGGCAGCTATAGGTATATTTATAATATTTTTTTCCTCCAACCTGCACTGTCTTCCCGCTATTTCCAATTTCTTTCCAAGAACCGTCTACCCATGACTTGTCATCCTTGATTTGCGCAAATGTATTCTCAATCTCCGCATCCTGTGATAAAAATTCCGCGTACTGCCCCGTATCAGCATCAAAACCACGTTCTCCGCTTAATATACGGATTTCCTCATAATTATCCTTACAACTCTTTATCGTATCTCCCATAGCAGAAATATCTTTTTTTACACTGCTTCCGCCCCGGTTCCCGGCAGAATCCGCAAGCGTTACCATCCTCCCAAGATTCCCTATGATAGTATCCAGATAAGAACTCTCCAGAAAATAGAGATAAGAAGTATCCAGGCTCTGGTTTTCATACTGATACAAATTAATTCTGTTGATATCCGTAGAAACCTCATTATTCCGGCTACTCCTGTCCAGCGATGACATCCCCACATATCCAAGAACACTGGAAGCCGCAATCGCAACTGCCCCCACCAAAACAATCTTTCCCTTAATGCTTGTTAAAAAGTTCCCTTTCTCATTCCTATAACTTTTGTCTTGTTTTTGCCCAGTTTTCGCCATATCCTTTCTCCCTTCTGCAATACTGTTGCCACTACATTAAGACAGTAGCGCCATACTCTTTTAAAGCAGTTAATAAATTAATTTCCAGTTATTTAACCCCATCTATTTACTTAATTTTTACTTAAAATTACTTTAACATAATTTGTATATTTATTCAAGCATTAATACTATTTTATCTTAAAAAATTATTGCATATAATTAAAAATAAACTTATTCCGAATTTAAACAGACTTCCTCCCTGAGAATGATACAATGTAGTTACTATAAAAAACATTCATAAAGAAATGGAAATCATGACAGATAATGAATTACTTCTTGCCATATCAAATAATATGATGGGCAAGAAGCCGCTTTTGATGATATCCGCTTATTGAAAAAAGTTGTATCAGAACACAGTATAAAATTACAAGACATGCCGTAGGCATAAACTCTAAAAGAGAGGCACCAATACTAATTAGTGCCTCTCTTTCAAATATGATTTTATAATCTATACCACTCTTCGCTTCACCGTTTTTTTCATTACAATATGCCCCGACACCACTTCCAAATTTGGACTGTAACCTGGATTTTTAATTCTTTTTAACACTTTATTTAAAGCAACCTTTGTCATCATTTTTGTATTGACCTCATATGTTGTTATTTTCACATCACCAAAAGGGTATCCATAGCCTGACACACCTGAAGCCAGATAATTATCAAACCCTACCACAGAAATATCCTCTGGCACGCGAATTCCACGTTCCCAAAGCTTATGAATCAGAATTCCTGCTACATAGTCACAATTACAAACAAACGCCTGCGGGAGGCGCTTCGGCAGTTCAATAACAATCTTCCCTTTCTCATCCCTGTCTTCCAGAATCCACTCTGGCTGTATTGCCTTGCGATGTTCCATCATAGATTTGCAAAAACCACAATAACGATCCATAATACTGCTGGTTGCGTAAATCGATCCAACAAACCCAATCTGTTCCAGGCCATGCGCAAATACAAGTTCTGTCATCAAATACATTCCATAAAAATTATCCGTAACAACAGCATCCTTTGCCAGATCCTTATCATAAAAATCCAGATAAACTATCGGAACTTCTGTTGATTCTTTCACCCTGGCAATATACTTTCTGTCAATCTCACCAATAATAATCATTCCATCTATACTTTTATCCATTATAAACTGTGGCATTGCCAGATTTTTTTTCTCCATTTCCCTCGTTAGTACTTCTACAATCGTAAAGCATCTTTTCTCTGTTGCGTTCAACGCCAGCTCTTGATAAATCTTCCAATAATAAGTGGTATATTCCGCAAGATAATTTTCCGCAATCAAAACACCTATTTTTTTAGGCTCTTCCTGATACTGCAACTGCTTTTTCTGTCTTGCCTGAGACTGGTACCCCAACTCATCCGCTACTTGTTGTATCTTCTCCCGCAGTTCTAAGCTTACACCTTTATTACCAGATAAAGCATTATGCACTGTAACCTGGCTTACCCCTACTTTTTCAGCAATATCTGCTAATCTTACTTTTGCCATAGTTCCTCCTTGTTTTTCACTTGCTTTTCCCAGCCCTTTTAACAACTTTTAAATAATATACTCTGCTTTGGAAATCCCCTTCTCTTCCTCAAAATAAATTCCCATAGACACCTCCCGTTTTTCCTGTATAATCTATATAATAAATTTCCGATTATGCACCAATACAAAAGCTTCATAAGTTTTAACTTAATTATACGTTAATTTTAACTAATTGTATAGGAAATGTCAAAAGGGATAATATAATTTCACCTGGGTATATCTTCCTCCATTTTTCCAGTGAACCCTTAACTGTACCATTTTGTCTATGCCTTTTTTCATCCATGCACCACCATCAGACTGGAAATATATTTTTTCTGTTTCTTCTGTCACATACTGTCCCTCTATATATTTTTTACTTTATTCCAAAGTTTTTCATTATCTTTTGCGCTTTTTTCTAATTCTGTTATTCCACTTTCCAAAAAATATTGTATACTGTTATTCATAGGGACGCCTTCTTTCTTTATATATTTTCCGGTGATTATATTATACTATAAAGAGACGTCCCTTTTCTATTATTTTCTAAATATTCCCCAAGTAAAGTTACACTATCAAAACGAACAAATTCAAATCATTGCCTTGTGTGGCTTACTACATAAAACCAGACCTGCTTGTCAATCATAAAAACAAATAGGTCTGGTACAATTTAACTTGCTATATCAAATCCCGTTGAAGCAATGTCATATATGTCTATTGTCCTTTCTACCCTATAACCCCGGCAGAATAAGGTCTTTCCTCATCCTCATCCCCCTCCCCTCCCCCGCATCCTCATTTTCATAATAATTTTTAATTTTTTCAAACATGGAAAAACTATGTATGAGAAAACCCTCCGTATCATGCCTGTCCCCAAATATGGTAAATGGAACATTTCTGCTGCTTCTCTAGGTACAGAGGAACTTGCACACCTTGAAATGGTTGCAACTATTGTCCGCCAGCTTACCAAAGACCTTACTCCTGAAGAAATCAAAGCATCTGGCTTTGATAAATATTATGTTGACCATACTCTTGCAATCTGGCCAACAGCAGCCGCTGGTATTCCATTTAATGCATGTGAATTCCAGTGTAAAGGTGATACTATTACTGATTTATATGAGGATATGGCAGCAGAACAAAAAGCCCGGAGCACTTATGATAATATCCTAAGATTAATTAAAGACCCTGAAATTGCGGACCCTATCCGTTTCTTAAGGGCACGCGAAGTTGTCCACTTCCAGCGTTTTGGTGAAGCAAACAGGGAAGATTGTAGTAACATAGATTATGCTGGTTTTTTAGTTTCTTCATTTAGTATTTTGACTGGGGACAACTGTTTTACCCAGTTGCCAGATGTGCCCCAGTTTACTCCATACCAACATTCCAACTATGAATACGGGGTTCATCCGGCATTTCATAATTTAGCTTTCTATAAATTGACCTTGCAAGTTTGTGTTAAAAAGTCCAACTATAACGGGTTTGGATGGTTATTGAAACAGCTAATAACCATATTAGTATCTTTTTAATATTTGAAACCACAATCCGGATATAAATGTCAACTTATTGTTGTAATTTAATTATATCTACGATTGCCATTTTACTGATTTGCTTTATAGGACGCTTAATTGCGATTGCCGCAGAAATAAGACAAAGCAAGATAACCAGTAAAAGAGCGGCTATTGGAACAGTCCACCCAGTGCCCCACTTATCCGCAATCAGGAACTGGAACATTGCTCTATTCAATGGTAAACCTAAAGCACACCCCGCCCCACATCCAAGTATGGCGTAGGTAAACGACTCGGCTGCTATCATTTTATAAAGTTGATTTGTGCCCATGCCTATGGAACGCATAATACCATATTGCTTCGTCCGGGAGGCAGCGCTTGCGTTCATGCTGTTGAAAATATTGAACACAGTAATTAAGGCGATGATAATGAGGAAACCATAAATGAACACAGCTCCTGTATAATAAGAACTTTGTGCTTCGGAATTTGCCAGGCGTTTATCCGATACATTACTATCAGCCGGAATCAGGCCACGTATTACGGAAACCGTATCATCGTTTCCCGCATTAGTGAGTTGTACGTCAATGGTTGTATATCCCAAATCTCCAGCGATTTCAATAAATGTCTGTTCGGAACAGACCATATAGCCATAACTTCCCGCACTATTAGCTGCGCTGGTAGTAGTCAGTATTCCGCCTATTGTTATCTGCTTGCTGCCTGCAGAAGTATGGAGCGTCACAGTATCACCAACACTCCAGCCAGTCCCGCCATTATAGGTAATTAATGCATATCCGTTTTCGTTCTGGACTGATGCAATATTTCCTTTATTCAAATCCTGCTCCGCCCATTGGAATTGCCTATTGGTATAGGAAACCAATGTAAATGTGCCTGTGTCACTCCCATGAGAGGCGGAGACATCCGTTTGTTCCATTCTGCCAAATACTTTATCAACTCCATCTACCATTCTGATTTCATCACTCAATGCCCTGTCTAATGAGGCAGTCCCCATAGTAACAGTCACATCCGCAGCAGAGGGGGCAAGGGCAGGCATTCCCTTATCCAAAAAAGTAACCATGACTTGAAACGACAGGAACATCATAATGCTAATAGCAAAAGAACAAGTCATGAGGAAGACATTTTTTTTGCTAGATAACGCATGGAAAATTCCCATACTAGTTTCTACATGGAACAGCTTTGTATTTACTGCCTTTTTATTCTGTGTAAGCTGTATATTTCCGCTGATAGCAGTTACAGGTGGTACTTTTGCCGCTTTTTTTGCTGGTGACAAAGAGGCCAGAAATACAATCAAGAAACCAATTACCGCTCCTGCAGCCAATCCGCCAATGCTGAATTGGAAGAGAGGAATTTCAGAAAACCGTTCCCCACTGATAGATTTCAGTAACAGGCAAGCACACCATGTAAGGATTTGACCAGTAACCAATCCAAATGGTACCGCTTTCATACTTTGCCGTAATCCCTGCAGAATAACAAAATGTTTTACCTGTTTTTTTGAAGCACCAAGACACCGCAGCAAGCCATAGAACTGGACTCTTTCCAAAACATTTGTGTTAAAACTGGCGGCAATCATTACTGTACCCGCAACCAGCACCAAAAGGGCAAGAAAGGCTGCTACAATGTAAAGGGATTGCATAGTGCTATTTTCACTTTGACCCATTAAGCCCAACAGCGCCGTATTTTCTCCAACTTGATTATCATCCAGCCCATATGTCTCTTTGATTTGCCGGATAGCCAGCTGAATATTTACACCGCTTTTGAACTGGATACGAAAGGTACTTCCTTCCTTTGCGTTTTCACCAGCAATCTTACGAAATCCGTCCTCGCTCAATACCATGCCATACACATCCGCTTTTAGCAGGCTTCCCATATTTTCCAGTACCCCGGTAATCAGATAATCCTTTTGGGAGCCATCCGGCACAGTAACTGTAACCATGTCACCAATATTCAGACCTAATTGCTCTAAAGCGGCTTGATTAATCAATGCTTCATTTGACTGCGTGGGATATGCCCCGCTTTGCATATTCATTTCAGTAAGAGAAGAAAAAGTGCTTTCACTTGCCCCAGCAAAACTTACAAATTTTTCCCCAATCTTCCCAGTGCTGCCCTGAAGTGTCCATCCGCATACTAAAACATCAACCCTTGCACCCACCATTTCAGCGGTCTGCCTGTCTATATCCTTTAAACTGATATGGTACTCTCCATTTGTTTTTATAAAATAGCCCTTTTGAGCACGGAGAGCCATATCTGCCATGCTAAAAATAGCTGTTACCAACAGAACAGAAAGGATAATGCAAAGGACAGATATTCTGCTGCTTTTCCGATGTACTTTCTCATATTGCGGGACAAGATCAAGATATTTTTTCACTGTGACATCACCCCCAAATCTTTCAGTATGCCATCCGACATGCGGAAAACACGGTCAGCAGCACCCGCATGATTTTCATTGTGGGTAATCATCAAAATCGTCTGCTGGTACTTTTGTGACATAGATTGCAGGAGAGCTATTACCTCCTGACTGTTCTTACTGTCAAGATTTCCTGTTGGTTCATCAGCCATAATTAAAGCTGGACGGGCAGCCAAAGCCCGGCCAATCGCCACACGCTGTTGCTGTCCACCAGACAGCTGGCTGGGCAAATGCTTCCTGCGTTCAACTAAGCCTAAAACATTCAGCAACTCATTTACATATTTCTGATCTGGCTTTTTATAATCCAGCAAAAGCGGAAATATGATATTCTGCTCAACATTCAATTCAGGTATCAAATTGAATGATTGGAAAATAAAGCCGATGTGCTGCCGGCGGAATACAGTGAGTTTCTTTTCGGACATGGAAAAAATATCCCTGCCATCAATCCAGACCTTTCCTGATGTGGAGTTATCCAAAGCCCCAACAACATTTAATAATGTGCTTTTGCCTGAACCTGACTCTCCAACAATAGCAATAAACTCACCTCTCCTTACTGAAAAGGACACATGGTTCAGTGCATTCACTTCTGTTCCGCCCGTGCCATAGGTTTTGCACAGGTCTTGTACTTCAAGAATATTCATAGCAAGTACCTCCTTACAAATACATTATACCTCCTCCAGCTTACTTTCTGGTGACATCTATCTTACGGTTTTGTAAGATTATAAAAATTCAAAGTAAACACAGTTCCCACACCGGGCTTGCTGGTTACGGAAACGGTTCCCCCATGTATTTCTACAATTGTTTTTGCAAGAGGCAGTCCCAGGCCAATGCCGTGGGTATTCTGTGAAAACCGGCTGCGGTAAAACCTCTTAAAGATATTATACAAGTCCTCTGGATGTATACCCATTCCATTATCCTCAATCACAATCTGCGTCATCAAAGCATTTTGCTCCCAGCGTATGCTGATTTGGCCTCCTGCCACAGTATGTTCTAACGCATTTTTTACAATATTTCCAAGTGCCTCCGAAAGCCATAATGCGTCGCAAAAAAGGTTAACATCCGCCTTTCCGGATAATGTTATCGTTTTACTTTCCTGCCTGGCTAAAATTTCAAACCGCTCTAAAACATCTTGTATAAGAACAGAAATATTCTCATACGTCTTTTGCATTTGGATAATTCCTGCGTCAAGCTGGGCCAATTTCAACAGAATGTAAACAACCTCTTCAATCCGCTTAATTTCTCTCAAAGATTTCCTTGAAAAGCTGCTAATGGATTCTGCATCAGAACGCCGGTTATCCATAATCTCCTGATACATTTTTAAAGCAGAAAGAGGCGTTTTTATCTGATGTGATACATCAGATATAATATTCTGCAGAAATTCTTTTGTCTGCCTTTCATTTTCTGCATGAGCCGACAAAATAGAGGCAAGCTCATTAACCTCATGGAAAAAACTATACCAATCCCCGGTTTCTGCACTTTCTATACGTGACATGATATTTCCATCCAGGAAGTCACGGATAGAAATTTCTGCTTTTTGTATAGTCTTGTGCTGCCAGTGCAAATAGAAAAATAAAATCAGATAAATAGTGCCAAAGACAAACAGCAATAGCAAGGACAGGAAAAGCATGATACTATTGCGGTAAGATGAAACTTCAGGCAAAAGATGAATAGGTGTGGTTTCATCATACCTGACAGATGATAAAAGGTTACTGCCATATATTATATCCTCTGCACTTTTTGCAGCGGTAAAAGCCGAAATTCCAGCCGTTTCTTTATGATTTAAGAGATAACCTGCTATACCATAGTCATGAGTAACCATTTTTTGCTGAAAGTTCTTTGCCAAAATATTGGAAATACCATATGCCAAAAGTAAAGCAAGCACACAGACGGCAGATATCCCATACAAAAGACTCCTTGTTTCTTTTCCTCTTTTCCATATCATTCTTTTCACTCCACCACCCACTTGTAGCCAAATCCGCGTTCTGTTAACAGATATTTTGGCTCATTGGGATTTTTCTCAATTTTATTCCGCAAACGCCGGATATAAACTGACAAAGTATTATCATCTACATAATTTCCATTCCTATCCCACATATGGTCTAATATCATTTCCCGCGATAACAGGTGGTTGGGATTATGCAGAAACAGGCAAAGTAATCTGTATTCAACAAGGGGAATGTCAAGCAGTACATTATCTTTCCAAACAAGGCGTTCTGTCAAATCTATTTTTACACCATTCGCCTCTAAAATCTCTGGCATTGAAAATTGTGTTGAGCGCCGGAGCAGTGCTTTAATTCTTGATAACAGCTCATTCAGTTTGAAAGGTTTTGTAATATAATCGTCGCCGCCCATATCAAGTCCCCTGACAATATTGACTTCCTGGTCTGATGCTGTCAAAAAAATAATAGGAATGGCGGACTCATTTCGTACTTCTCTGCAAATATCAAATCCCGTTCCGTCTGGCAGAGTGACATCCAGCAAAAGCAAATCATATTGGTTGTTCTTGTATAAAGCCAATGCCTGCCTTACGGTCCGGGCATTGTCCACTAAATATCTGTTAGTTTCCAGTGTATATTTCAATCCGTCAATCAAACTCAAATCATCTTCAACTAATAAAATCGATTTCATATCTTTTGCACCTCTGTCCTTTTCATACGTTTATATGCCGGCTTCCCTGTATCCTTTGGTGCCAGCCATAAACGACGGAATTTTGCTACACCTGGTATGTGGTTTTCTTCACATAGCCTTTGTACCCGTCTTTCTAAAATGCCCCTTTTCCCTGCTGCTTCTGGTGCAGAAATATACTCAAACATTTTTATTCACTCCTTCTCAAAACGTTACCAGCTATAATTATATGCGTCCATACGAATAGTTTCAAGTGTTTAAAACAAGCATAATAGTGTAACTTTACTTGGGTATATGGCAAAGTATATATATTTTAGCATTTTTTAGTACATTAATATATACAACACTATAGACCAGTAATGGCTGCATTAAAAAATATTTTTGCAGATATCTGGCTGCTTATGCCTGCCCGTAATGCTTCTATGTATTTCCCGTTTGCTTTTCTTTGTCTTTTCTCTTATACAAATATTTCTGTTGCACTGGAATATCTCTCTTCTTCTGTTTTTTCTATAAATTTTTCTTCTTTCTGGTATCTTACAAGTTCCAGCATACTGCCTCCGTTTTTCCAGTAAACCCTTAACTGTGCCATTTTGTCCATTCCTTCCATGCACCATCCCATTGGCCTGGAGCTTAAACGTGAAGAAAGCACATGGCTTATGTGGCTCTCTGTACTGCTTTTGGTTATGTTTCCTCCGTTTTTTACACGCCTTCTTATCCCCTGCCAGGCGTGCCATCCTTCTTATATATTTCTGTATATGGAACCCGTCCAGCACAAACTCTGCCCCAAGTGCTTCTATGCCTTTTTTCATCCATGCCCCGCCATCAGACTGGAAATATATTTTTTCTGTTTCTTCTGGCATATAATGGTTTCCTATATATTCTTTTACTTCATCCCAGAGCTTTCCATTATCTTTTCCATTGTAAAGCCCTCCAAAATATACTGCATTTCTAAGCCTTTTACGTTTTCCCTCCCAGTCTGTATATCCTTCATGTACATATACAAGCTTTACTATCTGGGTATTGTCCCCATGTCCTTTATAACGTTTTATGTCCCCTTTTTTCTTATGAAACTGCAAAGTGACATGGTCCTCATCTGCTTCAACATACAGTTCCCTGGCTTTCTTTTTTACAGCAGGCTCTTCCTGGCTTTTTGCTGGGATTTCCATCCCATGGACATTATCCATCAAAATGTCCGGGATTACTTAAAAAATCTTTTTTAATTTTTTCTAATTCTGGTATTCCATTTTCCAAAAAATACTGTATACTGTTATCCATAGGGACACCTTTTTTCTTTGTATTTTTTCGCTGATTACATTATACTATAAAGAGACATCCCTTTTTCATTTTTTTCTAAATATTCCCCAAGTAAAGTTACACTATCTTAAGAAAAGGAGATTTAAACAATGGAACATGTTTTAGCAAATAGTTTTAGCGAAATGTCACAGGATGAGATGGAAGGCATGGAAGGTGGCTTGTTTGGTTTTGCATGGTTAACAGGAGCAGTTCCCGTAAAAATATTTGCTGGTGGTGTTACGCTTGATACAGCTGGAGTTGTAGTTGGAGCAGGTGTAGTGGTTGGAACGTATTATGGATTAAAATGGCTCTTAGGATAAAAGTTAGAAAAATGTTAGTTTATATTTTTTAATGGGTGTCTTTTGGGGTGCTATAGGAGGAATATGCTATATATTGTTTCGAAAATAAAGACTACTCTATTTTATTGAAAAAATACAGATTAGCAAACAAACAAATATTATTTTTGTAAGAGGATTTGTAAAACTTACAAATCCTCTTATAAAAAACTTTATATTAGAAAAGAATCAAACGAAAATTTTATGATATTCATTAAAACATCAATTGTATATATGAAATAAATATGGAGGTAACAAAATGAAGAAAAAATATTTTATGTTTGCATTTTTGATAGGTATATTTTTAGGCTCTGTGGGTGCAATATGCTTTATTTTGTTTTAAAAAAATAGTAAAATATGACATTACTGCTACATGAATTGTTACATGCAATATTTTTTTAGTTAAGGTTACTTTTGCCATAACTTGAAATTATGTTTTGTATTTGTAACTTGTTCAGAAATGATTAGTAAAAAAGATATGTAATTATGAGCATTTTCCAAATATAATATTTGAGACTGTTCAATGTATTATTTTTTTGATAAATCCTAAAATACTGAATTTAAGGTGTAATGGGTTCGTTTGCGATTGGTGCAGAAGTTTCCGCTTCCTTGCATTGCCCACGCAATTGTAGATGGAAATTTATTACACTATGTGGTTATACATAAAATTACTAAAAAACAGGTGAGCATATCAGATCCAGGTTTGTGAATTGTAAAGCTTAAACTGAAGGAGTTTTTTGGAGAAGTCCATGATGAAGGAAAACCGCCCAAATATCTGATATGAGTGACAGCACAGAGATTTACGAGTCAAAGCCAAACCATTTTCCAATATATACCATATATTTAATCTTAATTATATTAGTGGCCGCAGTTTTGTGGATGAGTTTATCCAAGATGGATATTGTAGTAAAAAGTAATGGAACATTTAAAGGAAGTAATGCTGTTTATGAAATCAGCAGTGGTGTTACAGGAAGTGTAAAGGAAACCAATATAGAAGACGGACAATACATAGAAGAAGGAGATGTTCTTTACATTCTTACTATAGAAGAGCTTTCTGATACTATTTTATGATATCAGAATGAGTTAGAAGCTGCGCAGACCCGGATTAAAATCTTATCCGCATATGATAAAAGTCCCGACGGCGACAAGACGGAATTAGAAACTTTAGCTGACAATCCATATTATGAGGAATTTGTAAACAGAAGGAAACTGCTGTATACTAACGTGAATTTAAACGAAGGTAACACAGATGGACAAGTTATCTTATATCAGGGAAACGTGGATTCTATATAAAGAAGCATTGCAAAATATAATGAAAAGATTAAGAAGCTTAATACTGTAAAACAGTGCATTATAGTATAGAATAATACTTTTGATACAAGTGAAGGTATTTATCACAGTATGGTGAGCAGTTACCTTGCATCCTATACTTATTAAGAAATCCGTTGCTATTCTTACAGAAAAAGGAAATATAGCAACAGAAATTTTGAGCTATGAAGATAAAGTAAAAGAATGTGAAAATTATTTAAAGAGTTATGACATTCAGAATGATAACTGTTTCATAAAGGCAACTGTTTCAGGATATTTTTACACTGCACAGGATTTGAAAACCGGGAGCTTTACGCAGGAGGGAACCACAATAGGAACCATTTATCTGGAAGCAGAATCAAAGTATTATGAGGAAATATATGTGGGAAACAACAATATAGCCCAGATAAAGGAAGGGCAGGATGTAAAATTTGAAATTGCTGCATATCCATCCAGTGAATATGGGTACTTTGAAGGGATCATAGAAAATATAGCAAAGGATATTCCGGTTGACCAAAGTACAGGATATGCCTGCTATCTGGTGAGAGTCAAGTGTGACAATATGACGCTAAAGGGAAAAGACGGAGAAGAGGCAGCGCTTATGAATGGAATGGCATGTCAGGCAAAAAACATAACACTCCAGGAATTATTAAATATCCATTCTGGCAAATGACTTACAATAATCTGTATGATTCTTATATATGTTATTAATATGCAAGAAGCCTGCTCGGTTAAATAAAATGTATTTTACATTCTATTTTTGTTATAGTGTACTTGCTGCTTCTCATAAGATTAAAGGAATACATAAAGGGAGAAAGTTTATGATAAAAACTGGTAACCCTCTTACACCTGATATACTGATACAAAAGGATAAAATGAGACTGGCAGTTACCAATATCTACCCATCATTCCAGAAAAAAACAGAGCAGGAAGCCCGCCAGGAAATCTCCACAAAGCTCTACCAGGTTTTCAATAAATATGCATAATACAATTATAATAAAATCTTATAAACAGTATGTCCGTTTTGTGGATATATACCATACATTTCAGGGGTAGATAAATGTATAATGCATTATATGCAAGACAATCCGTTGAAAAAAAGGACAGCATATCTGTTGAAAGCCAGCTTGAATACTGCAGATACGAAAACCACGGTGAAGCCTTCATTGAATATACAGATAAAGGTTTTTCGGGTAAGGACACCAACCGCCCCGGTTTTGAACATATGATGGCTGATATACATGCAGGTAAAATAAACCGCGTTATTGTCTACAAACTTGACCGTATCAGCCGTTCTATTCTTGACTTCGCAAATATGATGGAAACGTTCCAGAAATACCATGTGGAATTTATTTCTTCCACTGAGAAATTTGACACCTCTACACCAATTGGCAGGGCTATGTTAAATATTTGTATTGTATTTGCCCAGCTGGAACGTGAAACAATACAAAAACGCATAACAGATGCTTATTATGCAAGGTGCAGGCGTGGTTTTTACATGGGCGGGCGTATTCCTTATGGTTACCGCCTGGCAGACACAGTTATTGATAATATCCACACTTCCATGTATGAAGAAATCCCGGAAGAAAGCAGCCAGCTAAAGCTGATTTACTCCATGTATGCAGATACAGACAATTCACTTGGGGATATTGTGCAGTACCTGGATGAACACCAGATTAAAAACCTGCGTGGCGCAAGCTGGAATACTGCCCGCATTAGTGAAATGATACGCAACCCTGTATATGTAGAAGCTGACATTGATGTTTACAAGTTTTTCCAGAGCCAGGGCACAAATATCTGTAACCCTGCAAGTGATTTCACAGGCTGCAATGCCTGCTATCTTTACAGGGGTACAGCTTCCAATACAAGAAAACAAAGCAGTCTGTCTGGCAAAGAACTTGTACTTGCACCACATAAAGGTTTTATCCCCTCTGATATATGGCTGGCCTGCCGCATACGGTGTCTAAACAACAGACAGTCCACAAAAACCTGCAAACCAAAGAATTCATGGCTCTCAGGCAAAATAAAATGTGGCAGCTGTGGCTATGCACTGGTAATCCGCAAATCAAATACAAAATGGGGACGCTACTTCGTATGCAGCCAGACAGGAAAACGTGGAAACTGCAATGGCACAGGCTGTACAGTTTATGCAGATGTTCTTGAAGAATATATGTTTAGTGCAATTAAAGAAAGACTTTCAGGCTTTCCAGTCCTTAAAGAAAACCTGCATACCTGTATTCCAGGCATATCTGATAAAGAAAAAAACATGGCAGATAAAATACGTCTGGTACAAATTGAAGAAGAAACAAGTAAATTACTTTCCAAAGTACCAGAAGCAGGAAACGTACTGATAAAATATATAGATAAAAAAATATCAGAACTAGATACAGAACGTAAAACATTACAGGCGGAAGCTGCCAGAACCAGTGCCCAAAATAAAGGATACAAATCCCAGCAGATAACTAATCATATAAAATTATGGGAAAAACTTTCTTTTGAAGACAGGCAGGCAGTAACAGATATACTTGTCAGTGTTATACATATTTCAAATGGTAATTTAGAAATCACATGGAATATTTAATAATACAATTATTTAGTATTATAAGTACACTATTTTAAATAAATATTTTAATATATACTTTTACTTCAATCTTCGCGTTTTGGTGAAACATTACGCCGTATACAGGATGACCTTAATAGCAAAAACTTCTATGCTTTTAATCCGCAAATTGATAAGAAATCCTGCTAATATAACAAATTTTAATTAATATTCCTGGATTATAATGGCACACAGGCAATAAAAGCCTGTGTGTTTTTTAAATTTTAACACTTATTTATCACATATTAATTATAAAATTATAAACATACAAAAGCCTTGTTACAGGCAATAAGACACCAAATTTACAGGGAATAAGGGTTATGTCATGAAAATACATATAAATCCACATGGTCCAGGCATTAAAGATACATCAGGCAAAGATACTAAGAAAGTTTTTCTTAATGATAACAATACTGGCATAAAAAACAGAAAAAGAATATCTTTAATTATAAAATTATTTATAGTTTTATTTGCAGTGTTCCTTAATATACTGTCATGGAACAGCAATACATTTTCTGACTGGTATATTGCAAATATCCTTCCATTATGGGTTAATACATACAGCCGCTTTACAAGCATTTTCCCATTTTCTGTTGGTGAGAAACTTATTATTCTTGGAATTATGCTTCTTGCAGCAGGTATTGTAATATTCCTGCTTGGATTTATTAAACACCAGAAATTAAAACTGCTAAGGCGCAGATACTGGAACATAATAAGCTGGATTTTTATATTTGTACTCTTAATACAGACTATGAACTGTTTTATACTTTACCATGCTTCTACTTTTGCATCAAAATATATTGATACTGAAAACAAACAAGAATATGGCTTTGAGGAACTTTATAATTTACGTGAACATATAGTTGCAAAACTTAATAATCTTTCAACACAGTTTGAACGTGATAGTAATGGTGAAATTATCTTTAATGGGGACTTATATTCTGAATGTATAGAAAGCATGGAACAGCTTGGCAGCAAATATCCAGGCCTGTCTGGTTATTACCCACAGCCTAAAAAGATATATTTCTCAAATATTATGAGCCAGCAGTATTTATCTGGAATATTTTTTCCATTTACACTTGAAGCTAATTATAACTCCGATATGTATATAACAAATATGCCATATACAATATGCCATGAACTTGCACACCTTAAAGGTTATATTTATGAAGATGAGGCTAACTTTATAGCATTTATGGCTTGCATCCAGTCTGATAATTTGTTTTTCCAGTACAGTGGTTACTTAAATGTTTTAAATTATGTATCCAATGATTTTAAGAAAAATGCCAGCGGGGAAGAATGGAATTCCCGCACCCTTGTTACAGAAGAAGTTGCATCTGATAATATATTTTTAACACCCGCTGCCTGGGAAAAAGTTAATAAAACCTCACCATTCCGTACAGAAACTGTGGAAACAATTTCCAATACATTCCTGGATGGAAACCTTAAACTAAATGGCATTAAAGATGGAATACAAAGCTATAGCCGGGTAGTACAGCTTCTTATATATTATTATTCATAATTAATAATGCCAGGGAATTGCGCAGCAATGCAGCAATCCTGTTGCATCAGTTGCAAGTCAAAAACCAGTAAAAAACTGTTGCCAGTAGTTATATTACTAGCAACAGTTTTTTAGCAATTTCCTGCAAAACAGGCAGCTATTTATCTTTATCATCACCTCTGCCAAGAAAGTGCATTTCATCTGCCTTCATTTCACCATATTGTTTTGATACAACCTGTAACTGCTGCAGTTTACGGCATTCAGCACAGACAGTACCAAAATCTATTTTCTTGCCACACATCTGGCAGTAAACACCTGATATTGTCCTGCCATCTGATGTTTTATACACAATTTTGCCTTCCCTTATCCATGATCTCACTTTAGTAACAGGAATATTAAAATGTTTCGCTACATCCATTTCCCTGACATCTTTTGAACGGATGTAATCCCTGACTGCTGAGAAGAGATTCATTTCTATGCATTTCGGACATAATTCTTCATTATAGTCTTTATTAAGGTAACGGCCACACTGCTTGCACTCCTTTTTGTCTGTTTGCAAATCTTCATTGTCTAGCTTCAATTTCATCAGTTATCCCTCCATCTCAAATATTTTTTAAAGGATTTCCTGGATTTATTCCTGCCTAAAGCTGGCAAAACCTTAAGAATATCTCTACTGGCCTAAAAATTCCTTACCTCCCATGTAAGGCCTTAATACTTCTGGTATACGTACCTTTCCATCTTCCATAAGGTTATTTTCTAAAAAGGCAATAAGCATACGTGGTGGTGCAACTACTGTATTATTTAATGTATGTGCAAAATATTTACTGCCATCCTCTTTCCTTACACGTATCTGCAGACGCCTTGCCTGTGCATCACCCAGGTTTGAACAACTCCCTACTTCAAAATATTTCTTCTGCCTTGGAGACCATGCTTCAACATCTATTGACTTGACCTTAAGGTCTGCAAGGTCACCTGAACAGCATTCCAGGGTACGCACTGGAATATCAAGTGAACGGAATAAACCAACTGTATTGTTCCAAAGTTTCTCAAACCATGCAGGGCTTTCTTCTGGTTTACATACTACAATCATCTCCTGTTTTTCAAACTGGTGGATGCGGTAAACTCCTCTTTCCTCAATTCCATGCGCCCCTTTTTCCTTACGGAAGCATGGTGAGTAACTTGTCAATGTCTTTGGAAGCTCTTTTTCTTCTATTAT
>JAAWKM010000053.1 GCA_022797375.1 Lachnospiraceae bacterium | reverse complement strand
GTCCAGGCTGGTATTATTCCATGACAGGTGCACTTTGGAGGCGTTGGAATCCCGTACTTTGGGATTTTATGCGCCACTGCGTATGCCAACGTAGTGCAATGCGTGCAAAAGCCATGTCTGCGACATGCTTTCCTGGAATGGAATAATCCAGCTGGACATGGAAACCCTGCGTCCCTTTGCCAGCACAAAATAACTGGAAATTTTATGAAACGGACGTGCGTTTTTTTACAGAAAAGCTTGACAGAAAAATACTTTAATGATAATATGAAAAATGCACTATTGTGGCTGACTATACAATAAATTAAATTTGGATTATTATAACATAATTTATTTTAATTGAAAAGCCTTTTTTTAATATGCCGGATATAAGATAGTTCCTGGTTATTGTACATTTTTAGTTATATGCATTTTTTGTGTATGGTAATTTTTAGCATTATTATGTACAGGCAGCAGGATTTATCTTATATCTGGCGTAGCCCCATGGCATGTTTTTAGTGTGTCTTTGTGTGGGCACGGGCAGTATATGGCTGCATGGCAGCTTTATGCCACAAAATCCTCTAAAAGTTAAGGAGTGGAACATCGTATGGAGAAGAACAGAATACATCCAGTAAAAGTAGGTAATGGTTTAAGGATGAGCTATGCCCATCAGAGTGAAGTTCTTGATATGCCTAATCTCATTGAAGTGCAGACTAATTCTTACCAGTGGTTCCTGGATGAAGGATTAAAGGAGGTCTTTAGGGATATTTCCCCTATTTCTGACTTTGGCGGCCACCTTAGTCTTGAGTTTGTGGATTTTGAACTTTGCAGGGATGAGATTAAGTATGATATCGACCAGTGCAAGGAAAGGGATGCAACATATGCTGCGCCTTTGAAAGTTAAAGTCAGGCTGCATAATAAAGAAACAGAAGAAATCAAAGAGCATGAAATATTTATGGGGGATTTGCCTTTGATGACTGCAACAGGCACATTTGTAATTAACGGGGCTGAGCGTGTTATTGTCAGCCAGTTAGTACGTTCACCAGGCATTTATTTTGCAATAAGCCATGACAAGATTGGCAAGGAACTGTATTCTGCTACAGTTATACCTAACCGTGGTGCATGGCTTGAATATGAAACCGACTCCAACGATGTGTTTTATGTCCGTGTAGACAGGAACAGGAAAGTGCCTATTACTGTATTTTTAAGGTCACTTGGGCTTGGCACTAATGAACAGATTAAGGAAGTGTTTGGTGAAGAACCAAAGATTTTAGCAAGTATAGATAAAGATACAACAGAAAATTACCAGGACGGCCTTCTTGAATTATATAAGAAACTCCGTCCAGGAGAGCCTTTGTCAGTTGACAGTGCGGAAAACCTGCTTAATGGCATGTTCTTTGACCCTAAGAGATATGACCTTGCCAAAGTAGGAAGGTATAAGTTTAATAAGAAACTGCATTTAAAGAACCGTATTGCAGGCTGCAGACTTGCAGAGGATGTTGTAAACCCGCTTACTGGGGAAGTTTATGAGCAGGGGACAGTGGTTACAGAGGATATTGCAACAGAGATGCAGAATGCTGCTGTGCCTTATGTAATGATAGAATCAGAAGAAAGGGTTGTAAAAGTCCTTTCCAACCTTATGGTTGATTTAAAGGCGTACCTGCCAGATGCAGAACTGGAAAGCATGGGCATAACAGAGGCAGTTTATTATCCTCTTTTAAAGCAAATCCTTGATGAAAACGAAGATTTAGAGGAAGTAAAGGAACTTATACAGTTTAATATTTCAGAACTTGTGCCAAAGCATATAACTAAAGAGGATATATTTGCCTCAATTAATTATAATATGCATATAGAGTATGGCATTGGCAATGATGATGATATAGACCACCTTGGCAACCGCCGTATACGTGCTGTAGGCGAACTGTTACAGAACCAGTACCGCATAGGGCTGTCAAGAATGGAAAGGGTTGTGCGTGAAAGGATGTCCACACAGGATATTACTACAATTACAGCACAGTCACTTATTAATATTAAGCCTGTAACAGCTGCTGTAAAGGAATTTTTTGGAAGTTCCCAGCTGTCACAGTTTATGGACCAGAATAACCCGCTTAGTGAACTTACACACAAGAGACGTCTGTCTGCACTTGGTCCTGGTGGGCTTTCAAGGGACAGGGCAGGTTTTGAAGTAAGGGATGTACACTATACGCATTATGGGCGCATGTGCCCTGTAGAAACACCAGAAGGTCCTAATATCGGGCTTATTAACTCGCTTGCGTCATATGCACGTATTAATGAATATGGCTTTATAGAAGCACCATACCGCAAGCTTGATAAAACTGACCCTGCAAACCCTGTTGTAACAAATGAAGTTGTATATCTTTCAGCAGATGAAGAAGATAAATATGTAGTTGCACAGGCGAATGAAGAGCTTGATGCAGAAGGGCATTTTGTAAGGAATAATGTATCTGGACGTTTCCGTGAAGAAACATCCGAGTTCCAGAAGTCTAAAATAGACTTAATGGATGTATCTCCTAAAATGGTATTTTCAGTTGCTACAGCTATGATACCATTCCTTGAAAATGATGATGCTAACCGTGCACTTATGGGTTCTAACATGCAGCGCCAGGCAGTTCCGCTGCTTGTAACAGAAGCACCAGCAGTTGGTACAGGTATGGAGATGAAGGCAGCAGTTGACTCAGGAAACTGTGTGATTGCAGATAGTGATGGCATTGTTGAGCGTTCAGCTTCTAATGAGATTGTGATAAAAACACCATCTGGCGGACGCCGCAGGTATAAGCTTGACAAGTTCCAGAGAAGTAACCAGGGAACAAGCATGAACCAGAAACCAATAGTAAATAAAGGTGATGAAGTCAAGGCAGGACAGGTTATTGCAGATGGCCCTTCTACATGTGGAGGCGAAATTGCGCTTGGAAAGAACCCTCTTATAGGTTTTATGACATGGGAAGGTTATAATTACGAGGATGCGGTACTTCTTAGTGAAAGGCTTGTGCAGGAGGATGTATATACATCTGTCCACATTACTGAATATGAAGCAGAAGCAAGGGACACAAAGCTTGGTGCAGAAGAGATAACACGTGATGTGCCTGGTGTTGGTGATGATGCACTTAAAGACCTTGATGAAAGAGGCATTATCCGTATTGGTGCAGAAGTGCGTGCAGGGGATATTCTTGTTGGAAAAGTAACGCCAAAAGGTGAAACAGAACTTACAGCAGAAGAAAGGCTTCTGCGTGCCATTTTTGGTGAAAAAGCACGTGAAGTAAGGGATACTTCATTAAAAGTACCACATGGTGAGTTTGGCATAATTGTTGATGCTAAAGTATTTACAAGGGAAAATGGTGATGAGCTTCCTCCTGGGGTTAATGAAACAGTGCGTATTTATATAGCACAGAAGCGTAAAATCCAGGTTGGTGACAAGATGGCTGGACGTCATGGTAATAAGGGTGTAGTTTCAAGGGTGCTTCCTGTTGAAGATATGCCATTCCTGCCAAATGGCCGCCCGCTTGATATCGTGCTTAACCCTCTGGGTGTGCCTTCACGTATGAATATCGGACAGGTGCTTGAGATACATTTAAGCCTTGCTTCCAAGGTGCTTGGTTTTAATGTAGCTACCCCTGTATTTGATGGTGCTAACGAAAATGATATTATGGATACACTTGAAGTTGCTAATGACTATGTGAATACTCCATTAAACCAGGATGAACTTAAGCAGGCACTTGAAAGAGCAGAAGAAGAGCAGGACGAAGAAGAAATAAAGAGATTAAAGGATGTTGTTCCTTTTGAAGATAAATATTCAGGCATACTTGGGCCAGATGTAATGGCTTACCTTATAGAGAATAAAGATTACCGCAAAGAGTGGGAAGGAGTACCTATTAACCGTGATGGGAAAGTGGAACTTCGTGACGGGCGTACAGGTGAGTACTTTGATGGTGCTGTTACTGTAGGTTTTATGCACTACCTTAAACTCCACCACCTTGTTGATGATAAGATACATGCACGTTCTACAGGTCCTTATTCACTTGTAACACAGCAGCCACTTGGTGGTAAGGCACAGTTTGGCGGGCAGCGTTTTGGTGAAATGGAAGTGTGGGCACTTGAAGCTTATGGTGCGGCATATACACTCCAGGAAATCCTTACAGTTAAGTCAGATGATGTTATTGGGCGTGTCAAGACATATGAAGCAATTATTAAAGGTGATAATATATCTGAACCAGGAATACCTGAGTCATTCAAGGTGCTTTTAAAAGAATTACAGGCACTTGCACTTGATGTTACTGTTCTTGATGAGGAAGGTAACGAAGTTAAGCTTGGCGAAGAAATAGAAGAAGATGGCGATGCAGAAATCAAGCCATTAATTGAGGGTGACGACAATTTTGCCTTTGGGGATGGTGAATCATTTGAGTCTGCAGGATTTTCAGAAGGGACTGCAGAAGAACTTGAAGATGCTTCGTTTGATGCATTTGAAGAAGATGATTTAATTCCAGTTCCAGATTTTGATTAGTTAAACCAGATTGGCTTTGCCAGAAAAATGGAGGATTGCTATGACAGAAACTAATGTAAAGGAAGATAAGCATATAACTTATGATTCTATAAAGATTGGGCTTGCTTCCCCGGAGAAAATAAGGGAGTGGTCACGCGGCGAAGTTAAGAAGCCTGAAACTATCAATTACAGGACTTTGAAGCCTGAAAAAGATGGTCTTTTCTGTGAAAAAATCTTTGGGCCAAGCAAGGACTGGGAGTGCCATTGTGGCAAATATAAGAAAATACGTTATAAAGGCGTAGTCTGTGACCGCTGTGGCGTTGAAGTTACAAAATCAAGTGTAAGGCGTGAACGCATGGGGCATATAGAGCTTGCTGCCCCTGTATCACATATATGGTATTTTAAAGGTATCCCAAGCCGTATGGGGCTTATACTTGATGTATCACCAAGAAACCTTGAAAAAGTGCTGTATTTTGCATCTTATATTGTGCTTGAGACACAGGATGGCACAGGCCTGCAGCAGAAACAGGTACTTACAGAAGCAGAGTACCAGGAGGCAAGAAGTAAATTTGGTGATTCATTCCGTGCCGGCATGGGTGCAGAATCAGTAATGGAACTTTTAATGAGTATTGACCTTGAAGAAGAGTCAGCAGAGCTTAAAGCAGAACTTAGAGGTTCTTCAGGACAGAAGAGGGCAAGAATAATTAAGCGCCTTGAAGTAATAGAAGCTTTCCGTGAGTCAAAAAACAAGCCTGAGTGGATGATATTAACAGTTATTCCTGTTATACCACCAGACTTAAGACCAATGGTACAGCTTGACGGAGGACGTTTTGCAACATCTGATATGAATGATTTGTACCGCCGTATAATAAACAGGAATAACAGGCTGAAAAGGCTGCTTGAATTAGGTGCACCTGATATTATTGTACGTAATGAGAAAAGGATGTTACAGGAAGCAGTAGATGCACTTATTGACAATGGAAGGCGTGGAAGACCGGTAACAGGTCCTGGCAACAGGCCTCTTAAATCACTTTCAGATATGCTTAAGGGAAAACAGGGACGTTTCCGCCAGAACCTTTTAGGAAAGCGTGTAGACTACTCGGGGCGTTCAGTTATCGTTGTAGGTCCTGAACTTAAGATATACCAGTGCGGGCTGCCTAAAGAAATGGCAATAGAACTTTTCAAACCATTTGTTATGAAAGAGCTTGTGTCTGACGGCACAGCACACAATATCAAGCAGGCAAAGAAAATGGTTGAAAAACTCCAGCCAGAAGTATGGGATGTGTTAGAAGAAGTAATACGTGAGCATCCAGTTATGCTTAACCGTGCTCCTACTCTTCACAGGCTTGGTATACAGGCATTTGAGCCTACACTTGTAGAAGGAAAGGCAATTAAGCTTCATCCGCTTGTATGTACAGCTTTTAATGCTGACTTTGATGGTGACCAGATGGCTGTCCACCTGCCACTGTCAGTTGAGGCACAGGCAGAATGCCGTTTCCTGCTGCTTTCACCAAATAACCTGTTAAAACCATCGGATGGTGGTGTGGTTGCTGTCCCTTCACAGGATATGGTTCTTGGTATTTATTATCTTACACAGGAGCGTCCAGGCGCTAAGGGAGAGGGCAAGTCATTTAAAAATGTGAATGAAGCTATTATTGCATATGAGAATGGCGCAATAACCCTTCATGCAAAGATTAAGGTAAGAAGGACTGGCATAAATGCAGATGGTGTGGAAGAAGAGAGGATTATAGAGTCTACTCTTGGAAGGTTTTTGTTTAATGAGATACTTCCACAGGATATGGGTTTTGTAGACCGTAATGACCCTGGTAATTTCCTGAAGCTGGAAGTTGACTTCCATGTTGGCAAAAAGCAGCTTAAACAGATACTTGAAAAGTGTATAAATGTATATGGCGCTACTGGTACAGCTGAAACTATGGATAATATTAAGGCACTTGGCTATAAATATTCTACACGTGCAGCAATGACCGTATCTATTTCAGATATGACAGTGCCAGAGGCTAAAAAGACAATTCTTTCAGATGCAGAGAAAACTGTTGAAAATATATCACGTAAGTTCCGCCGTGGTCTTCTTACAGAGGAAGAGCGTTATAAGGCTGTTATTAATACGTGGAAAGTTGCAGATGACGATATAACAGATGCCCTTTTGAAAGGTCTTGATAAATATAACAATATATTTATGATGGCTGACTCTGGTGCGCGTGGTTCTGATAAGCAGATTAAACAGCTTGCAGGTATGCGTGGGCTTATGGCAGATACATCAGGCCGTACTATAGAGCTCCCTATTAAATCAAACTTCAGGGAGGGGCTTGACGTACTGGAATACTTTATCTCTGCACATGGTGCGAGGAAGGGTATGTCAGATACAGCTTTGCGTACAGCCGATTCAGGATACCTTACAAGACGCCTTGTTGATGTATCACAGGAACTTATTATACGTGAAGTGGACTGCTGCGCTGACAGGGACTTTATACCTGGAATGGAGATATCAGGCGTAGTAGATGGAAGAGAAATGATTGAGTCACTTGAAGAGCGTATTACAGGACGTTTTTCATGTGAAAATATATATGATGATGCAGGTGAGCTTATCGTAAAGGCAAACCATATGATTACACCAGCACGTGCAGCGCGTATTGTTGCTAAAAAAGAAGTAGCAGATAATATTGATACTGCAAGAATTAAGATACGTACAATACTGACATGTAAATCACATATTGGCGTATGTGCAAAATGCTATGGTGCGAACCTGGCTTCAGGTGACCCTGTACAGGTTGGTGAGGCTGTCGGCATTATTGCTGCCCAGTCAATAGGTGAACCTGGCACACAGCTTACAATGCGTACTTTCCACAGCGGTGGTGTTGCGGGTGATGATATTACACAGGGTCTTCCGCGTGTAGAGGAACTTTTTGAGGCACGTAAGCCAAAGGGTCTTGCTATTATTGCAGAGTTTGGTGGTGTCGTTGCAATACGTGACACCAAGAAGAAACGTGAAGTAATTGTTACTAATCCTGAAAGCAACGAACAGAAAGCATATCTTATACCGTATGGCTCACGTATTAAAGTTAAAGATGCACAGGTTATTGAAGCAGGTGACGAACTTACAGAAGGTAGTGTAAATCCTCATGATATCCTTGCAATTAAAGGTGTACGTGCAGTGCAGGACTATATGATACGTGAAGTACAGCGTGTATACCGTTTACAGGGTGTTGAGATTAACGATAAGCATATTGAAGTAATAGTGCGCCAGATGCTTAAGAAAATACGTATTGAAAATAATGGCGATTCATCATTCCTGCCAGGTGTAATGATAGATGCACTTGATTTTGAGGATGAAGTAGAAAGGCTTACAGCAGAAGGTAAAGAGCCACCAGAAGGCAAGCAGGTAATGCTTGGCATTACAAAGGCATCCCTTGCAACTAACTCATTCCTTTCTGCAGCATCATTCCAGGAAACAACAAAAGTCCTTACAGATGCTGCAATTAAAGGCAAGATAGACCCGCTTGTAGGTCTTAAAGAGAATGTTATCCTTGGTAAGCTTATACCAGCAGGTACAGGTATGAAGCGTTACCGTTCAGTTAAGCTTGACTGTGATGAGGCAGCAGAAAAATATATTGAAGAGCACCGCAGGGCGCAGATGGCAGTTCTTGAAGAAGAAGAGGAAAACAGCAAAGGCAAAGATAGAGACAGGGAAAAGGATTTGCCGCCAGATGATATAGAGGATGAGCAAGATAACGAAGTTGCAGCAGCAGATGATGAACTGGTGTATTCTGAAACAGATGAGTTAGAAGGGCTCGATCTTTTGGATGAACTTGGAGTTTTTGACTGATATAAACTTTGTTATAGCAAAGCAGAATAACAAAATAACAATAAGCAGTATTATAAAAGGAGGGCAAAATATATATTTGTCCTCTTTTTTAGGTTCACCAGGCAACAAACCTGGATAAATATTGGGAAAGGGGAATATTTTATAATGGGGTATTTATATATAACAAGACATGGACAGACTGTATGGAATGTTGAAGGAAAGGTCTGTGGAGTTACGGATATAGAACTTACAGAACTTGGCAGGGAACAGGCAGCAAAACTTGGTATAGAGTTAAGCCTGTCTAAAGATATTAATATAGACATGGTAATTGCTTCGCCACTTAAACGTGCACATGACACAGCAAAAATTATTTCAGATGCAATATCAGTACCATTACGTACAGACCAGCGTATAAAGGAACAGAATTTTGGAAAATATGAGGGAGGGAGACGGCGTTCTGATGAATTTTTAGAAGCAAAACGCCATTTTGCTGATAATTATGATGGTGGTGAGTCTATGCTGAGGACTGCACAGAGAGTTTATAATTTTTTAGATGAAATTAAAATGGACAAAGATAAGACATATCTTGTAGTCGCCCATAATGGCATAGCAAGGATTATCCATTCGTATTTTTTTGATGAAACAAATGAGGAATTTTCAAAGTATGCAATAAGGAATTGTGAATTAGTGCGTTACCAATGGAAACAGTAAATTCTAAAAGAGAACATAAAGGAAGGAATTATATATGTACTATATAGGAAATCATTTACCTGTTGCAAATGGATATGCTGAAATGGGCAGGATGGCAATTAAACTTGGTGGCAATACGTTTGCATTTTTTACAAGGAATCCAAGGGGAGGAAGTGCCAAAGAGATTGATAAAGAAGATGTGAGGGAATTTCTGGGGATTGCAAGTGAAAATAATTTTGGAAAGCTTGTTGCACATGCCCCATATACTTTAAATCTATGTTCAGAAAAGGAAAAAACCAGAAACTTTTCTAAGGAAATGATGGCGGATGATATGAAAAGAATGGAAAATATACCAGGAAATTATTATAATTTCCATCCTGGTTCACATACAGGGCAGGGCATAGAAAAGGGTATTGAAATAATTGCAGGTGCGTTAAATGATATACTCTCCCCAGAACAGTCAACACGTGTTCTTTTGGAAACAATGGCAGGCAAGGGAAGTGAAGTTGGCAGTAAATTTGAAGAAATAAGGGAGATAATGGACAGGGTAGAACAGAAGGACAAGCTTGGTGTATGTCTTGATACATGCCATATATGGGATGGGGGATATGATATAGTTAATAACCTTGATGGTGTTATAGATGAATTTGACAGGGTTATAGGGCTTGGGAACCTGTATGCTATACATTTTAATGACAGCAAGAATGAGTGTGGCTCGCATAAAGACAGGCATGAGAGAGTGGGGCATGGGCAAATCGGGCTTGAGGCAATGAAACGTGTGGCATTGCATCCTGCATTTGAAGGCAAACCGTTTATACTGGAAACTCCTAATGATGACGAAGGATATATAGAAGAGATTACAATATTTAAGAGATGGCAGGAGGAAAAATAATGAGGATACCAGAGTTTTTAAAAGATGGGGGGACGATAGGATTTGCAGCGCCTTCTTTTGGCTGTAATATAGAGCCATATAAAAGTGCTTTTATAAATGCACAGGAAAAATTTAAATCATTTGGTTATAAGCTTGAAATTGGGGAGAACTGTTATGAGGGGTGTGGCACAGGTATAAGTAATACGCCATTAAAGTGTGGACAAGAGCTGGACAGCTTTATGACAGGGAAGAGGGCAGATGTAGTTATTTCATGCGGAGGCGGGGAACTTATGTGTGAAGTCCTTGATTATACCAGCTTTGATAAAATAGCAAAGGCAGAACCGGTGTGGTACATGGGATTTTCAGATAATACTAATATGACATTCCTGCTACCTGTGCTTTGTGATACTGCTGCAATATACGCACCATGTGCTCCTGCTTTTGGAATGAAGACATGGCATAAATCTATACATGATGCTTTTGGGCTGCTTACAGGCAGAATATCAGAAGTAAGGGGTTATGATTTATGGGAAAAGGAGTCACTTAAAACAGAGGAAAACCCGCTTGAACCATATAATGTTACTGAAAAAAGAGAAACAGTTTATTATAATTGTACCGGGGACAGGGCAGAATTTAGCGGAAGGCTTATAGGAGGCTGCCTTGACTGTCTTTCTACATTAACTGGCACTAAATATGATAAAGTAGCAGAATTTAATGAGAAATATAAAGAAGATGGCATAATATGGTTCATGGAAGCATGTGACCTGAATGTAATGGGCATAAGAAGGGCACTCTGGCAGCTTGCACATGCAGGATGGTTTAAATATGTACAGGGATTTCTTATAGGGCGTCCATACTGTTTTGGGGAAGAACTTTTTGGAATGGACCAGTATAAAGCAGTAACAGGAATTTTAGGAGAATACAATGTGCCGGTAATAATGGATTTGGATATAGGGCATCTTCCACCAATGATGCCGCTTGTTACAGGTGTGAAAGCAGATATCAGGGCAGATGGCAATGACATTTCTGTAAAGTTTATGTTATAATAAATGCAAGAAACCAAAGTAAAATTATGATGTGCCAGAAAGATGGCAAGGGGGGATATATGAGATATAATATACCAGTTAATTTTAAAGAGGGTGTATATGGAACAAACAGTTTAAGCGCAGGCAACGGTGATATGCTAAATATGGAGCTTGATGAGGATTATAATATACTTACATATAATATTCCTGGTAATATATGCCCTGGTTATGAGTGGAGAAGCCAGGTTGATATTTATTCAATAACAAAGGATGAGATTGATGGAACTCTTGAGGCAACATATAACAGTAATGGGCATTTGAAAAAAATTATTACAAAAAACAATAACAAAGAAAGGCTCTTGTATATTTATTATGAAAATATAGAAGATGCAAAAAATGAGATTAAGGAATTTGCAGAAGTAAATGCAGATATTATAATTGAAAAAATATGTGCCTGCCAGGATAAGGTTTCAAGGCTTTTTACAGAAAAGTTTAATGATGGCAGTTGTATGGATTTCCATGCAAAAATTGGAACAAAAGAGCAGAAAGATATAATTAAGGCAAAATACCATGATACTTATACAATTGATAACCCTGGAAATTATCCATCAGAAATGATTTATGGCAGTAATGAGACATTAGGGGTAATGGTTTTATGTGCATATCCATATAGAGAAGAAATGAATTTCTGGGTATATGTAACAGGCATAATGGAGAAGCATATTGAAGAAAAGGCAGTTGCAAAGCTTGACAAAGCAGATGATTTTGAATTTTTAGCTACAGAATATGATTGATTTTATACTTGGAATTAATTCTGGATGCTATAAAATACTATATTATAAAAACAGGTTTCCCATATATGTATTATTATGGAAGACCTGTTTTTGCCTGTTTAATAATTGTATTTTTCAAGGAGCTGTTTTAACAGGTTTGCATGGTATATAATTTCTTTGCTTGTGCTGGCATTTTCATTTGCTGTTGCAGAGTTGCCCTGTGTTACAATAGAAATCTGTTCCAATGCTTCATGTATCTGTATTATTGCTTCTGACTGGTCTTCTGTGGCAAGTGAAATGCTGTTTATAAGTTTGTCAGTTTCCTGGTTTTTCTCTTCTATATTTTTTAGTGAAGTAACTGCAGTTTTAAGGTCTGTCATGCTATCCTGCACATTGCTGCACGTTTTGCTTATAAGTTCTGCTGTTTTTAAAGCGGCATCGTTACATTGTATAGCAAGGCTGCGTATTTCGGATGCGACTACTGCAAATCCTTTTCCAGCTTCACCAGCCCTTGCCGCTTCAACGGAAGCATTCATGGAAAGCAGGTTTGTTTTTGCTGCAATATTTTGCATAAGGTTTGTAATGCTGCTTATATCATTAGAGTTTTCTTCTATCGTAGCCATAGTATCTGTAAGCTTCTGCAGGTTTTTATTGCCTTCATCCACCTCTTTTACAATTAGCGACATCATTTCATTAGCTTGTTTTGTATTATATGAAGTTTGTTTAATTTCTTCTGTAATACCTGTTAATGAAGCAAATAATTCTTCTGTGGCACTTGCCTGGTCTGATGTCCCATCTGCAAGTGTCTGGGCAGATATATCAAAATTCTTTGCACCAGAAATAATTGCGGATGCAGCATTATTAATATGGTTTATTGTTGTTATCATGCTTTCGTTTATTAATGATAATGAAGAAGCAAGATTACTAAATTCACCTTTAAATTCATCTGAGATTTTACCACTGAAATTACCATCTGCTATTCTTTTTGCAAAAGTATTTATCTCCTGAAGTATGTCTTTTAGCGTTCCAATTGTTTTATTAATATTAATTAAGAGGCCGGCACTTTCATCGTTGCCTTGGACTTTTGGAATTACTGTAGTTAAATCACCATCTGCAAGAAGCTTAAGGCGGGCAAGGCATAATTTTATTGGTTTTGTAATAGTTTTTGTTATAAGTGCAAATAGCAGAATTGCGCATATTATTGCAATAATGGTAACAGTTATACCAGATTTGTTAACCGTATATAATAATGACAATGCTTTTTCCTTGTTATGTAATGTAACAACTGACCATGTATCAGAATAGCCGTCCAGTTCTACAGGTGAATAACTTGCATAGTATTCTTTTCCATTATAAATTACTTCCTTTGAACCATTTTTACCTGCCATAACTTGGGAGATAATACCTGAAAAATCTTTTGATACTTTTATAGGTTCTTCTTTAGTTAAAATGTTTCCGGCACTATCATACAAAGTATTGCCAGCAGAGTCCTTTTGCGAAATGGTTTTTGTAAGGTTTTTATAATTATATAATTCTTCATAATAAATACTTTCTGGATGTGCAAGTATAGTTCCTTCGCCATCTATAATAAATGATATCCTGTCGTCTTTTTTATCTGAATATTCTTCTACAAGGGACTGCAGGTTTGCTAGTTTTATATCTGTTGCAAGTATTCCCTTCATATTGCCGTTTTGTATTAGTGGGTAAAATATAGATGCACATGCCATATTGGTGGAAACTGAATAGTATGATTTTGAAATAAAAGGCTTCTGCATTTCCATCATCTGTGTAAACCACCATCTGTTAGACCTGTTGCCAAGTTCACCTATAGAACGGGAAGTCTGGTCTCCATTAGTATCCTGTATATATACAAGCTCAAAATAATCATTTCTCTTGGCAACGCCTTTTACTATTGGCGTTTGTATCCTGCCATTCATGGACAATACTGGTCTGGAGTATGCAAGTTCTTCTGTTATGGCATAAGCTTTATTCATGAAATTTGCAACTGAATGGGATATAAACATATTAATCTCAGTATTATGTTTTATAATCTGGCTGTTGTATGTTTTTTCTAAAAGATTTCCGGTAATGCTTAAAATGGTGGTAGCAAATATGCCAAGAATTAGTATCATAGGAATCATAAATTTGCTAAATATGCTTTTGAATTTCATGTATTTCTCCTTGTGTTATTAATATTAGTGGTATTTACATAATGTACCAGGAACCTTATTACATAATCAAATATGTTATGTACATATATTTATTACCTTTCTATTAAACAAGTATATCATATTTATATAATATATTCCAAGAATTTTCTTGAATGAAATATATTCAGAATATTATGGTACAGGGCAATGTGAATTATCCTGGTATCCGGCATTTGTGTAAAAACGGACGCAGAGTTTCCATGTCCAGCTAAATTATTCCATTCCAGGGCACGTTTTCACTACGTTGGCATACGCAGCGGCGCATAAAATCTGGAAAAACCAGATTCAAACGCCGGCGATGCCAAAGTGCGCCTGTCATGGAATAATTTAGCTTGGACACGTGAAACCTGCTGGTGTACAGATAATGTTCCTTTATCTTCCAGCAATTTTATTATCTGGGGGTTTATTGTAAATTTGCAGTGGCAGGTTCCACATATTATATAACAGCATTTATTCCATTTGCTGTTATATAATATATAAATAATATTGCAGTATTTACCGTTTGTCTGAATAATTTAGAACACAATAAAATTTCCAGTTATAATTATGGGTCTGCCAGAAGACAGCAGGTTTCACATGTCCAGGCTGGTATTATTCCATGACAGAGGCACTTCAGCCCCGCCAGCGTTTGAATCTGGTTTTTTCAGATTTTATGCGCTGCTGCGTGGGCTGATGTAGCGGAAGCGTGCTCTGGAATGGAATAATACCAGCCTGGGCACTGGAAACCCTGCGTCCGTTTCCCGGCACAAAATAACTGGAATTTTTATGAAATGGATGTGTGCTGCATCTGAATTTCCTTGCATGGATATAATATATTGTGATAATATTAGAATATATGCAGGAGTATGTTTTAATGCTGATATGGAGGGCTTGTTATGGTAATTTTGCTTGTTTTTACAGGAGGAACTATAGGAAGTACAGAGAATAGTGGTTTTGTATCACCTGATAAGGAGAAACCATATAAGCTGCTGGAATTATATAAAGAACGTGCAGGAAAGAGTGCAGATAGTATTACATTTGATATTTTAACCCCATACCAGACACTTAGTGAAAATATTGATTGCAATAATTTCAGGATTTTAGCAGAATGTCTGGAAGACATACAGACAGATATGTATGATGGGATAATAATAACACATGGCACAGATACGATACAGTATACAGCAGCTTTTGCAGGATATATAATGGATGGCTGTGGAATGCCTGTTGTTTTTGTATCTGCTAATTATGTGCTTGAGGATGCACGTTCAAACGGGCTGGATAATTTTTATTATGCAGTAGAATTTATACGCCAGAAAAAGGGGAAAGGTGTATTTGTTTCTTACCGTAACAGTGGGGATTTTTCCAGAATACATTATGCAACAAGGCTGGTAATGCACCAGGCGTACAGTGACAATTTATATAGTGTATGTGGTCTGTATTATGGGTGGTTTGATGGCAGTAAGTTTATCTACAGGTGTGGTGAAGAACCTGTAAATAATAGTGGCAGTGAAGAAAATATATATAGTGTTAATACATGTATATCAAATGAACCTGTAGTAAGCAGTTTATCTGGAATAATGGTAGTACATCCATATCCAGGCATGGAATATATAATGCCAGGCAGAAGTATAAAGGCAGTGCTTCATTACACATACCATTCAGGTACAATATGCAGCAAGCCAGATGTTGTAAAAAAATTTGCGGATTATACAAAGGCAGAAGATATTCCTGTATTTATTACAGGTGCAGGGAACGGGGCGGATTATGAGAGCATGAAATGTTATAAGGAATATGGTTTTTATGTGCTTCCAGCTGCTTCTCCTGAAGCAATGTATATTAAATTATGGCTGTGTATTATTAATAATAAAAGTACAGGTGAAATAGTAGAAATTATGCAGAAACCACTTGCAAATGATATTGTGGGCAAGTGAAGAAGGAAGGGGGAGTCTGGTTATGGAGAAAATTAAATTTTATTTGCCAGATTTTTATAATAAATTTGCTCTAAATGAATTAATAATTAACCTGTTAAATGAATACCCAGAATGTTTTTATGACAATATAGAAATAGGTGCAGTATATGGATGTTTTCCTGGCTCGCTCTGGAATGGCGGCAGGGTCTGTCCTGGCTATGCACGTAAAGAACAGGTTTTAGCTGTGCTGAAAGAATATAATGACAGGGGAATACCATGCAGGTTTACTTTTACTAATTCATTATTAGAGGAAAAACATTTATATGATACATTTTGTAACATGTGCCTGGAACTTGCAGATAATGGCATGAATGAGGTGCTTGTAAATTCACCACTGTTAGAAGAATATATCCGGAAAAATTACCCTGGATATAAGGTAATCCTTTCAACAACAAGGGAAATAAAAACCATTGAAGGGATTGAAAAAGAAACTTTAAATGATTATTATATTATTGTGCTGGATAAATCATTTAATAATACAGATAAGCTTGTACAGCTTAAGGATAAGGGCAGGTATGAAATCCTTGTTGATTCATTTTGCATGGATGCATGTCCAAACAGCACTAAGCATTACAAAGAAGTTTCAAGGGCGCAGTTAGAATTTGACAGTGCAGATTTCCCAATGTGCCCTGCAATTAACAGGGATTTTTATGAGTTTTTAGCAAATGAAACTTTTATTACAACTGAAGATTTATATGGAAAATATTTTCAGATGGGATATAATAAGTTTAAGCTTGATGGCAGGGCATTTAATGTGTATACAGTAATGGAAAGTTATATGTACTATCTTGTAAAACCTTTGCACAGGGATAAAGTGAGGCTGTCGGTTTTAAAAGCACTGGAACGTCTTGAGAGATAGAAAGATAATGGCCAAGGCAGGTATATTATGGGAAAAGAAATTAAAACAAATGCTATGAGGATTTTGGATAAGAATAAAATTAAATATGAATTAAATACATACAACTGTGATAATTTTGTGGATGGAAAATCAATAGCAGATATGTTAGGGCAGGATTATAATATTTCATTTAAGACACTAGTGGCAGCTGGCAAGAGTGGACAGTATTATGTGTTTGTTATTCCAGTTGCAGAAAAACTTGACTTAAAAAGTGCAGCAAAAGAAGCTGGTGAGAAAAATGTTGACCTTCTTCAAGTTAAAGATATTAATAAAGTAACGGGCTATGTAAGGGGTGGATGTACACCAATTGGCATGAAAAAACAATATCCAGTATTTGTACACAGAAGTGCAAAAGACTTTGAGAATATTATTATAAGTGGAGGGCGTATTGGCGCACAGATATTTCTTAGTCCAGATGATTTAATAAAAGTAACAGATGGAAAATATGCAGATATAATAGTACATTAATACGAAATATAGTAATGAGTTTATATTGGAAAGGGAATTATATGAGAGAACGTGAGCATGTAAAAGGCTGGATAAAACAGACAGATAATAAGTTTTTAAATATGTATGAGGCACAGGCAGTAGATGGAAAGGGCAACAGTTTTTCATATTATTTTGCTACAAGAAGGAAAAATGGGGAGCTTATGTGCCAGACTGGCAGGCTCTGGGCAGATGGGGCAGTTTTTTATGCTGTAATTAAAGATGACCCATCTAAAATATTGCTTGTCAGACAATACAGATATCCGGTTAATAATTATGTGTATGAACTGCCAGCAGGTCTTATTGATGAAGGGGAGACAGCATTGCAGACAGCAGTAAGGGAGATTAAAGAAGAAACAGGAATGGATTTTGAGCCGTTTACAGATTATCCAGACTACCTGAAAAGACCATTTGTACAGAGCCAGGGTATGGCAGATGAATGTGATATTACAGTTTATGGTTATGCATCAGGAATTCCTTCAACCGAAGGTAATGAGGCAACAGAAGATATAGAGGTTATAATTGCAGATAAGAAAAAGGTTAAAGAGATACTTTCAGAAGGGATTGTGACTATAAGGGCAGCATACCTGCTTGTACAGTTTTTGAAAAGCAGCCCTGAAAATCCATTTGGTTTCCTGGATATATAAATATACCATTATAATGTTGTAATCCCCGGATTACAATTATACATAGGAAAACGCCAGCAAGGCTGTTTTTCTAAGGTGGATTTGTCCACTATATTATTTGGGCCGGCAAATACGGAATGGGGGATTAATATGAGAGTAATCTTTAGAAGGTTTGCGGCAGTTGCAGTTTTATTGGTTGTAATAGTGTGTGCATCAGGATGTTCCAGAAAACAGGAGAAAAAACCTAAGCCAAAGCCACAAGCAACTGCTGTTATTGATAATGGTAATATAGATGCACAAGGTAAAGGCGAGGGCCAGTCTGATAAACCTCTTGTTATAGGATGTGATAAACTAAATAAAAAGTTTAATCCATTTGCTGCAAAAAGTAAGGATGATAAGCAGGCTGTCGATTTGACACAGTTATATCTTGTATCATGTGACAGGCAGGGACAGGTTATTTATAAAGGGATTGATGGTGAGGTTAAAACCTATAATGGCAATAGTTATACTTATTACGGGCCAGCTGATATAGAGGTGGAATATAATAAAAAGAAAGATGAAACATTGTATACTATATTATTGCGTGATGATTTAAGGTTTAGTGATGGTGAACCGGTTACAATTGATGATGTGGTTTTTACCATGTATGTTTTATGTGACAAGGATTATAATGGCAGTTATAGCCTTGGGAAGCAGAATATAAAAGGGCTTTTAAGATACCAGAAAAATGAAAAAGTAAGAAGTATTTCTGGAATAAAGCGTCTGGGCAATTATAAAATGAGTATTACAACAGATGGTTTTAATGTCTCCATGCAAGAGGCACTGAAAATACCAGTCTGTCCTCTGCATTACTATGGGGATGTTGAGAAGTATAATTATAATAAAAAGCGGTTTGGCTTTAAGAAAGGTGATATTTCTGGAATATGTGCCAATAAGACATCACCAGCAGGTGCGGGGCCTTACAGGTTTGTAAAATATGAAGAAAAGATAGTTTATTACGCATCTAATGAAATATATTATAAAGGATGCCCTAAAATAGCATATGTACAGCTTAAAGAGATGGGTGGTATTTTAAAGGCAGCACAATCAAAAATAGACAGGGAAACGGCTGGCGGTCAGGGGACGACAGCTTCTGGTGATGGTGTAGCGGAAGAAAATAGTGGGGATGGACCTGTACTTAACCGTAATGCAGAAGCACTTGAAATGACAGAAGGGACAGTTGATGTTATTAATACTGTGCTTGACAGTGAAGATATATCATGGGTAGAATATGCTAATTCTAATGGCGGAATATCTGGTAATAAAATCACAACAAACTTTATCCCAACAGGAGTTTACCAGTATATTGGAATTAATGCACAAAACGTTAAAACAGGGAAAAACCCAGACAGCAGGCAGTCAAAAAACCTGCGCAATGCATTTGCTGTTGCGTTTAGCGCATTTAGGGAAAATTTATATGATTACTATAAGGACGGGCTGTGTATAATACAATATCCATGTTCTTCTGCCTCATGGCTTTGTGCAGATAAAGAAGATGAGGATTATAGACAGGCATATAATAAGGGCATAAATGGCAATGTAATATATAATGAAGATGATGATGCAGAAAAAAGGTATGAAGATGTAAAAGCTGCAGTGCTTTCATATCTTGAGGCAGCAGGCTATACTATAAATGGTATGTCTGTAAGCAGTGCACCTGCTGGCGCATCTTTGGAATATTCTATAATTGTAGCAGGGGGAAAAACTAACCCATTATACCAGCTTGTATCACTGGCAGCAGATTTGTTCCAGGATATAGGAATGAAACTGGATATTATACAGGCAGATGACAAAAAGCTGGTTGAAAAAAGAATTGCAAATGGCAGGCTGCAGCTATGGGCTGGAAAGTGTGATACAAATAGAGGCAATAGTTTGTATAAAAGGTATGCAGACAAGGAGAGCCTTTTTGGCATTAGAAACCAGAAATTTACAAAGCTGGCAAAATTAGCAGATGGGACTGTAAAAGATAAACTTAGGAAACAGAGATATAAACATTGTTATAACAGTATACTTGGAATGGCTGTGGAAGTTCCTGTCATTGAACAGCAGGAGGCATTATTATGCAGTTCATCAAGGATTGATACAGATACAATGGCAAAAGATACAACCATATATTATAGCTGGGTTAATGAGATAGAAAGTGTAGAAATGAAATGATTTGTAAGGGCTTTCTTTATGAGGCTGGTTTGCATACAAGCATTGCGGACCAAGCCATTAGACAGCAATTTGCATGTAAACATGCATTGTTCTCTAATGGCTTGGTCCTGGCATCATAATATATAATTTTAAAGCAGGTATGTGTATATCATATAGTAATGGCACATGCTTCCGCCAAGTACAAATAAGTGGAAGATTTCATGTGAACCAAAATTTTTATGGAGTTTATTAAATACAGGAAGTTTAAGGGCATAAATAATACCTCCTATTGTATAAATAATACCACCTGCAAAAAGCCATGCAAAGGCTGCTGAGGATATTGCAGTAAAGAGTGGCTTAAATGCAAATATACAAAGCCAGCCCATTAAAATATATATAGTTGAATTAAGCCATTTTGGTGAGTTAATCCAGAATACAGTAAGTATAAAACCACATACTGTAAGCCCCCATATAAGTGCCAGCAGAGGTATTCCTGATGATTTAGGAAGTGCCAGCAGGCATATAGGGGTATAAGTGCCAGCAATAAGGAAATATATCATTATATGGTCAAACTTCTGTAAAATGCAAGTTATTCTTTCAGAGGCGTAAATACTATGGTATAGAGTGCTTGCAAGATATAAAAGCGCCATGCTCATAATAAATATAACTGATGCAATAACTGGTAGTGAGGTATCATTTCCTGCTGCTTTATATATTAATGGCACAGCCCCTGTAACAGAAAGCAGTACACCAATAAAATGTGTCAGTGCGCTTCCAGGGTCTTTAAGGAAACTTCTGCCTGGTTGTTTAAGGATTTCTTGCACAGTGGCATTATCCTGCTGGCTGGAAATAGAAATAGTCCCATCAGAATTGGTAAATACAGTTTTTTTCAGGTTTAGTGGTTTGTCTGCCGTGTTATGTCCTGTTTTTGAAATTGCTTCCATATGTTGTCCTCCTTATAAATTAGTGTTAACTGTTGTACTTAACAAAAATTGTCCTTTTTATATCTATATGATATGATACTTAATAGAAAATTATTAGCCGTATATACATTATGTAGGATGGAATAAAATGACATGTAGTTTTAAAAACTACGTTATATATGTTATAATACACCAATATATATGGGATTGCAAGTAAAAACGCTTATTGTAACAAAAAATTAAGCATTAGGTTCAGAAGAGAGGTATTATTATGGATTTAAAAACTGGAGATGTAATTAAAATGAAAAAGCAGCATCCATGTGGGAATAATTCATGGGAAATTATGAGGACAGGAATGGATATCCGGCTTAAATGTAATGGCTGTGGACACCAGGTCATGCTTCCAAGAAAACAGGTTGAGAAAAATTTCAGGGGATTTCTGGACAGGGAAGCAAATATGTAACAGTCCAGCATTCCATAACCAGTGCTGAAAGCACTGCTGGTTACTATGAACAGCGTAGCTGTGAATAGTAACATTTTATGAAACGGACATGACATAAATTAAAAAAATGCTTGCATAAAATATTAATATATGTTAGAGTGTTTAATTGTGATACGTTAATTTCCTTGTTTTTCCCTGTCAGGACATACTGTGTTATAAAACACACTGGTTCTGCATATCACACAGAGCCGGAGTCATGGGAAGAGCCAGAGACCAGAAGGAGGTACAGACAGCTATGAATAAATATGAGTTAGCGTTAGTTGTCGATGCTAAAATTGAAGATGAAGTAAGAGCAGCAACTGTCGAAAAGGCAAAGGATTATGTAACAAAGGCCGGCGGCAGCATTACCAATGTTGAGGAATGGGGCAAGAAGAAACTTGCATATGAAATCCAGCATATGAAAGAAGGCTTTTACTACTTTATCCAGTTTGATGCAGAACCTGAAGTGCCAGGCAAGGTTGAGCAGGTTGTACGCATTATGGATAATGTTCTCAGATATTTATGCGTCAGACAGGAAGCATAAGAAAGGTAAGGTGTTTCCTTATATGAATAAAGTTATTTTAGTAGGACGTCTGACACGTGACCCTGATATAAGATATTCTTCAGGAGAAACTCAGACAGCGGTAGCAAGATATACACTTGCAGTAGACCGCAGGTTTAAACGCCAGGGTGATGACCAGACCGCAGATTTTATTAATTGTGTTGTGTTTGGAAAAGGAGCTGAATTTGCTGAGAATTATCTTCACCAGGGTATAAAGATTGGAGTAACGGGCCGTATACAGACTGGTAGTTACACTAATAAGGATGGCCAGAAGGTTTATACAACAGATGTTGTAGTTGAAGAACAGGAATTTGTTGAGAGTAAAGCAGCACAGGCAGCAGCAATGCCATCTGGCGGGTACCAGCAGGCAGCAGCTCCAGCAAGACCTGAGCCAGCACAGGCGGCAGGTGACGGTTTTATGAATATCCCTGATGCCATCGAGGAAGAGCTGCCATTTAAGTGTTAATTACCATTAAATAATTAAAGGAGGTTTAAATATGGCTTACAATAAAGGCGATAAAGAAGGCGCAAGAAGAAGACCTGCCCGCAGAAGAAAGAAAGTATGTGCGTTCTGTGCGGATAAAGAGCATGATGTAGTTGATTATAAAGATGTTAATAAATTAAAGAGATATGTATCAGAAAGAGGCAAAATCCTTCCTAGGAGAATTACAGGAAACTGTGCAAAGCACCAGAGAGCTTTAACAGTTGCTGTTAAGCGTGCACGCCATGTTGCAATTATGCCTTATACAACTGATTAAATAAAAATCTGGTAACTCCGGATATAGAATAGACATTAACCAGACAGCAATTTCATAATTATTATGGAATTGCTGTTTTTATATAAAATATTATATAATAACCATTTTGACAAAAAAAGAAACGCCTGGAGAAGCGTTTCTTAAAGGAGAAGGTATGAAAAAATTTAAGCACTTATCAAATGTTTATGTTTCATTTGATAAATATATTATATTTAAGGTTTGTGAATTACAAATGTGTAAGCTGTGAATAAACTGTAAACATATTGTAACAATAATTTTAAATACCAGATAATGTAGGACAAACCATTAATTCCTTTATTTCATAAAATACTTTGCCCTGAAACTGTCTAAGCGTAGTGTATCCTTGCCAAATACAAATATACGGTAGGCAGTTGTGTTCTTTGAATAATTTGGTATATCATTGCGTTTGAACTTGATATCCATATCTTTAAGTTCTTTTTCTGCATTTATTATTTCTGGTTCACTCCATGTCCATGCAACTAAATGTGCTTTTGCCCATTCATCTGTACTTAATGCCTCAAATGCATAATTAACTAAATCCTTTTCATATTCAAATGACTTTATTATATCCATATTTCCACGTTCTGAATATCCAAAAATGTATTTTTCTTGTATTTTTTTAATTATTATGCCTTCATAAGCATAGTGTTTTCCAATAGATATTTCATTGAAAGAATAACATTCATCTTCTAAATACTTTTCTAATTCATTTATAGTTTCCATAATAATGCTATCTCCCCCCCCCGCTGTTTTCCGTACCAAAAGTCCACAATAATGACTTATTATGCATATAGGATTTCTGGATAATATTATCCAGCCTGAATATATTTATTGATAAGGCTGTTATAAAAAATTTGGATGTATCAAATTAAGTATAGCAATTTTCTAAATCTATTACAATATCATAATTATTTTCACCCATGTCAGCTTCATAAAAATCCCCATGCCGTGCTTTGCACGGCACAAATAGTAATGAAAAATGCTGTTTTTGCATTTTTCTTGTGTGAAATTGTAATGATTGTTAGAC
>JAAWKM010000052.1 GCA_022797375.1 Lachnospiraceae bacterium | reverse complement strand
GAAAAATGCTGTTTTTGCATTTTTCTTGTGTGAAATTGTAATGATTGTCAGACAGCGTTTTTTGCTGTCTTAGAATCATTTTTCACACTATTTCCAGTTGTTTTGAGTTTGTTTAAAAACAAACGCAGGTTTTTCATGTCCAGGCTTGTTTACTTTTTCTCCCTTTTATAGAAAAATGTATACTGCTGGTATACCCCTGCATACAAATCTGTCATCCATGCTGGCATTACACCACCATATTCCTCATCTATTACTTTTTTCATCCATACATCTACAGGACAGGCATCAAGGTGATGAAGACCAAACAGGCAGATGCAGTTAGCTACCTTTTTTCCTATACCTTTAAAATTCATAAGATATTTCATTGAAGCTTCATAGTCAAGATTAAGAAGTTCTTCTATAAATCCTGGAGACTGGCTCTGGTAACTGCAAATACCCCATATGTATTCATCACGGTAGCCAAGTCCAAGTCCGGAAAGACTTTCCCTGCCGCCATTCTTCTCTATATCTTCAAGATATGGTATCATATAAATGTCTGTACCTTTTAATGCCTCACTCTGGCGCATATACCTGCTGCATACTGCTTCTATTCCCTTTTTTATACGTGGTATATTATTATTCTGTGATATAATAAATGAGATAATGGTTTCCCATATATCCTGGTTCAGTATTCTTATACCTTTTCCATATTCTGCTGCCCTTGTTAAAAATTCATCCCTGCTGTCTATACGTTGTACAAGACCTTTATAATCAGTACCAAGGTCAAAGTAATTATACCATATACTGCTGAATTCCTCTTCTGTACATGAAAGCTCGAAATGGCTGCCAGTCTGTGCTATATCCAGGTAACTGCCAAATGCAGGTATACGGTACTTATAATCATCCAGCTTCTTCCACCTGAAACACTGTCCTGACTCTGCTATCTGTTCTAAATCAAAATAATTTATATCCTTCGTAACCATACTTACAACCAGACCTTTCTATAAATATATAAATTATATCCTATATTTACAGATTAATATCCATATTACATATTAATCTGTAAATAAATGGTACTTGTCCCTTTGGTAATCTGTAAACTCTGAACCACCAACATATTCTTTTGCCCTGGCAATTATATCTTCTGCTGTATAAAGTGGCACTTTATATAAAGTATGTGCACCATCATACACTATTATTTTTCCATCACTTGTTGTTGTAACATAATTTGGTATTTCCGCCACTACCTCACCAGCATTTGCTTTATTATAAAGATATGCTATATTAGAACCTTTTGTTTTACCTGTGCTTTTAGCGTCACTGTCCTGGTACCACACCACAAAATACGGGATACTGTCTGTTGTCTGTACGCCATATACACCATTACTTATTAATGATAAATCAAGGACTTTTTTCCAGTTTTCCATATCGTAGACTTCGCTGTAATCATTCAGGAAATACCTTCCACCACCAAAAAACATTGTACAAGAATAGCTTCCTGAACTGCCACTACATACCACTTTGCCATCTTTAAGCGAATAAACATACCAGCCTGTGCCATCCTCATTCCTGTAAAATACCAGCCCGCGTTCTTCATGAAATGAATATAATTCTGCATCTTTTATAATTTTTTCTTTACCATCCCTAGTATTTTTTATACAAATCTGGTTACTGCTGCTAAATACTTTATAATCTCCAGCACATATTCCCTTGTCATAGCCTTGTGGTATATAAAAGGTTTCCATCACCTCACCAGTGGCAGCATTATATTTCACTAAATCATTATTATCTGATATAAATATAACAGAATTATCTTCATTATAGTAATAATATGAATTCTCATTATATTCCATAAGCACCTTGTTATTGTCTATATCATAGTGCCTGTTTTCATTTGTACTATAGTCATGTATACTGAAATGATGGCTGTCTGGTATATCTATTGTAAGATTTTCAAAGGATGAATAACCTAAATCAGAAATTAATGTGGCGTTTCTGCGTTCTAGCTTTCCAGCATCAAATATTTCAAATACTCTTTGTGAACCACTTGCAAATCCCATAAAAAAGCTGTCTCCAGTTGTTGAACAGGTATACCATTTGTCTGGGAGCTGTTCTGTGCTGTCAAAAATAGAACAGGTTTCCACATCTTCCCTCTCTGTCTGGCTTCTGTTATAAATACGTATATCTTTGCCCCAGTAGTCACGAAGGCACGCATATTTATCATTTATATATACAAAATAAAATGGCTCTTCATTCCCTGCTTGTGCATTTACAAGGTTTTTACTCCCAGTTTCATAAAAATATATTGAACCATCTTCACATGATACTCCCAGGCAGCCATTACCTGTACTTATTGAAATAACTTCTGATGCAAATTTATGTTTCCACACAACTCTTCCTGATTTATTGTCTACCTCATAAATTTCTGTACCATGGTAGTAGAAACATGTCTGCCTCTCTGTTATCTCCATAGACTTTAAATCCCAGTCTGCATCACAAAGATAGTTCTCTTTTCCCTTGTCTGTATTATATTCAACAATGTGCTTAAGCCCTGCTTCTGTATCAGTTTTTAGAAAGCACAGTTTAGCATCCGATGAAAAAACCACACCCTCACATAAGCCATGCTGGTTAAAAAACATGCTCTCACCTGACTTTGTATCAATAAGCAATATACCATTTATCTTTGAAGTATTTGCAGACAGGGCAGCAGCACCACTGTCAGGGCTGATGTCATATAACGTATAATCAATATCTGAACCAAGGCTGCACTCAAGTATATTTCCGCCTTTCATGTCAAATGAATAAAGAGTTCCTGTTTCATAATCTATTGTAACAATTAAATCCTCATTACTGCTTACCTTTAATTCCGACGCATTTTTTGCACGGAAATTTTCATTGCCCGTATATATATCTACAGATACCAGTCCGTCTTTACCAGTATAAATAAGTGTACTGCTGTCTGAAAGCAGGTATGAACATCTTGTATAACCTGAGTAAAATGACCTGTTTATTGTCCCTGCATTATATGAACAAAGCTTGTCCCCGCTTTCCAGTGAATAAATCTCTACATTCCTTTGCAGCATATTATTAGCAGCAGAATAATACCTTTCAACCAGGATAACTTTCTGGTCACTGCTAACCTGTACTTTTGTATCATATGCTTCCTGCTCCATATCAAGCAGCCTGTCTGTCTTATATCCAGTACTAAAGTCATATATGCCAAGAGCTGTTGTAAGATACCGCATTACACTTTCAACATATGGCCTGCCAGGGTTTTCTAAATTATCTGGAAGTGCTTCAAGCGCCAGCATGGCTGCAGTCTTTCTGTCACCATTGTTATAGGCTTCACTGGAATATTCTGCAAGATAATAAGACTGGCCTTTTAGCGTCTGCTGCATAGACTGGCCAAGTGCTGAATATGCTTCTTCAAGCTGGAGATTCTTTCCTGCCACTACTACAGCAAATGTTCCTACGGAAAGCATAATAACTGCTGTAACTGCTGTAACAAATTTACGCTGTCTTTCTTTCTGCCTCTGCCTAAGGTCATCATAATCAACTTCCAGCATTCCTGCCAGAAAGCGGAATTTTTCACGTTTCAGGTTTCTAAGTATCTGGCTTTCAGAATTTCCTCTTATATCTACGGCAAGAGGTTCTATAGATATTATTTTGCCATCCTGCTCAATTTCTGTAAGTATCTTTGGAAAACTCTCTACTGGTTCGCCTTCTACAAGGATAACAATAATCCTTTCACGTCCACGTATCTTTATAAAATACTCAACCTCTTCCATACACCATGGTGAATCCTTAAACCTTCTGGTGCATATTATTATAAGCCACTCAGTTTCATCAAGCGCTTTCCTTATTATTTCTGATAAATTGCTTGCTGCCTTTAATTCTTCTGAATCCCTGAATATTTTTCCCATATTTTTTCTGCCAAGTGTCCTGGCAAGTTTATATGGTATGCGGTACCTCTCTATATTCTTGTGTATCTGTACCGCTACTTTTTCATCTATACCTCCATGCCTGTAGCTTACAAACGCCGTATATTTCATAATAGTCCCCCATGACGCCAGATTATTTTAAAAACCAGCCTGGTTTATAATGCTTTTTTATATGTCTTAAAAAATATATCCCTGCGTACAACATATATATCATGCTTGTCATCTTCACGTACAACCAGAAAATCACCTTTCATTCCACAGTAATATTTTGTTTCATCCCATGAAGTAAATACCTTTACATTAGTTTCCAGTTCTTTTGCATAAACCATGCTTTTTCCGGTTGCAACACATGTTTTCATATATTCCATAAGCTGGTATACATTTCCACATATATTATCCCTCACAGTCGGGGCATATTCCATAACCATATCTGGACTTCCCTCAACATATTTATAAGTCCTGTTAAACTTCTCTCTGCGTATAGGGTATACTTCGCCCTCTATTCCAATCATAAAATAAAGGTCTTCTTCTACTTTTAAGTTCACATCACCCTCAAGTGTACGCACAAGTATAGGAGTTCCTTCTTTTATAAAACCAGAGGCCTCCGCCACCCCTATTACTACATCTTTCTTCTGGTACTTTTCCATATTTGACAAGTCTATATCATATGTTTTAGCATAAATAACCTCAAAATCATTATGATATTTATTAATCTGGCTAATTAAATAATCTTTAAGTGTGCCATTATATTTCCCATCAAAAAGATTACTGGAAATAAATCCGCCCGCTTTCGTCAAGTGCCCGCCGCCGTTGCCAATATCTTTACATAAGTATCCTGCAAGTTCATTTGCTTTTACTTCCTTAATGCAGCTGCGGACTGATAATTTATACCCGCCTGGATTTGGGTTAAATGCAACACATAAATCGACTTCTTCCACCTGTATTACAAAATCGCTTATTATCCCTAATATATTAGGGTCACACTCACTTGCTTCTATTACTGAAAACTTGTTTTCTTTGCAGTACACTTGTTTAGTAAGTGCTACACTTGCAATATTAAGCTCCTTTAATGACAGGTTTGTATTCATAAGCCTGAATAAAAGGGACTCATTAATATTAAGGCAGTCCCTCATATCCTTATCAAGTGGATGGTATATTTCCTCAAACTGGTTAGTATCACTATAAAGCCCATAATATAATGCTGTAGAAAGTTTTATATCTGCATCCGTGTCAAATCCTACTGCCCTTAATAAATCCCATACCACTGTGGCACAGCTCCCAAGACTGCTTCTTATATAATAATTCTCATTCTGCATAATGCCACATTGGTGGTGGTCTATCATAGCCACTGCCCTGGCTTCAAATTTTGTAACATTTCCTGCACCATACTGGCAGTCAGTTGTAATTAATATATCACACTCTGGAAGTTCCTTTACATATTTAACAGGAATATCAAGTTCTTTTACCATCAGTAAAAGATTAGGTTTTGTTATCTGGTTATGCCCTGTATATATAAACTCCACCTGTTTGCCACATTCTTCAAAATACTTGTATAAAGCATATCCGGATGCTAGTGCATCTGCATCCGGATTATCATGGCACTGGATACATATTTTACTGTATCCCTGGAACTTATTTAAAAATAACCTGTCTTCATTTAGCTGCATGTTCTCACTTTCTTTTTCATCAATTTCTAATACAATACGTAAATCCTCACTCATGTAATTCCCCTTCTATAAGCCAGGCTGGCTTGCAGTATTACTTATCAACTGCATGCCAGCCATAATAAAATATCAGCTCTTTGCTACTACTACCTTTTTGCCCTGTCCTTTATTTTTAAACAGGGTTGTATATGGTTTGATTTTTACTGGTGGCACTGTTATTTTACAATTATGGACACCTTGTAATGCCTTATTGCCAACCTTCTGGAGTTTAAGTGACTTAACAAGCATCTTACGTAACTGGGTACAATACCTGAATGTGGAATTACCTATTTTAGTAACCTGGCTGTTAATAACTACTGAACGCAGGTCAATACAGTTCTCCAAAGCACTTGCCCCAATACTCACTTTTGCAACAGCACCAAACCTTAATGCCAGTTTTTTATTATTGTTTCTGGCGTTTTTCTTCTTCTCTGTGCCAAGTGTAAATGTTTTCATTGATTTACAGTTCTTAAATGCCTTCTTGTCAATTTTCATTACAGAATCAGGCAGTTTCATCTTTTTAAGGCTCTCACAATCCCTGAATGCCCCCTGTCCTATGGTTTCTAGTCCTGCTGGAATTATAACATTCTTTAATTTTTTACAGCCCTTAAATACCCTGTCACCTAAGTTAATAATACTATTGCCTAAATCAACTTCCTCCAGATTTTTGCAGTTCTTAAATGCTTCATTTCCTATAGATGTCATTCCAGAAGAACATTTAACAGATTTTAATTTCTTACAACCTTTAAATGCACCATCACCTATTTCAGTAATATTGCTTCCCAGTTGCACACTTTCTATATCAGAACCTGCAAATGCATTTTCAGCAATCTTTGTAACTTTATACTCTTTGCCATTAATGGAAACTGTATCAGGTATAACTATATTTTTATTATTACTTATATCTGCACTTGATATAACAAGATTACCATTTCCTGTATCCTGTACTTTCAGCTTAATATTTCCTGGAACAGTAACTTCCTTTATATCATTTACTGGCAGGCCTGTATTATCTGGTTTATCATCCTCACCTGTATTAACATCTGATGGTGCCTGTGATGGATGTATCTCTGGGTCTGCCGGAACTGTGGTTGTACTAGTTTCTGGATTCTGTGACGGCTTGTTTTCTGGTGCTGCTGTATTTTCAGGTCCATTAGTCTGTGCTGGCACTGTTGGTAATGGTGATTCCGGTGCTGCTGGCACTTGTGGTACATATGGTGGTAAAACACTATTATTTCCAGAAGGTTTCTTAGTTGGTTCTGTTGTCTCTTCTGGTTTTGCTGTATCACCAGGCTCCATTGTCCCTTCTGGCTCTGCTGTTGCCCCGCCTGGATTTTCCTCCTGGTTCTTGCTCCATTTTGCAAAAAGATTAATGTTCTGTGTTACCTTGTCAGTGCTAAAATCCCACTTATCTTTAAATTCCGCGCTCTTATACCATCCCTCAAACTTATACCCATCCTTTACAGGTACTGACGGCTCTGTAATAACAGAATTATAAGCAATATCTTCTATTGCATTAACACTGCTTCCGCCATTACTGTCAAAGTTTACGGAAAGAGTACCGCCTTCACCAATTCTATACTCTGCATATATGCCTGTCACACCTGCTGGAATTAAATTATCTTTCTCTATCTTTACACGGCATATAGTCCCTGCTGGGATATTTTCAATTCTATCTGTTGTATATGGATTATAAGTGTTGCCTCCATCCAGTGAATATTGCATCCCGCTTGTAAGCCCTTCTAGTGAACCATCACCTTTTCCCTTTATAGATTCATCTGTCTTGCTTACCCCTTCTATAACACCGGTTTCTATAAGTCCTCCCCTTATTTTTATTATTTTAGAAGCCACATTATCCTGCTGGCTGGTATTAAGCCTTAACTCCATATCTACATCAAAGTCATCATCAGTTAAAACATGGGTCTGGCCTGTGTATGAAGGTCCAGATGTATTTAACTTTGAATTCCACCATTCATAAGTATATTCAGTATCAGGAATTGCTGGTGGTGATGGCGGAATTACTCCCTTATATGCTTTTAATGTTATGTTATTGTTATCCCCGCTTCCAATTGAACCTGATATATTAATATCATCTAACTGCCTTGTTTTATATGTTTTAGATATATTATATGATGTGCAGGATGAACCATAACCAGTATAAAATTTTGCACTTTCATTATTTATCTCAGCAATGTCTTCACCCAGAATATATCCTGTAATATACTCTTCCAAATATGTATTTACTGTATAATTCTTATTATAGCCAAACTCATCATTAACATCAATGCCATATTCATCTCTCCATACCAGTCCTATATCTGTTTCTTGTATAATATTATTGCCATTTTTCACTTTAAGGACTGCTTCTGTATCTGGTTTATTCCCTGGCTCTGGTTCTTCAGCCCCTTCAATATACAGTCCCAGTGAAGAAACTACTTCTATTCCTATAGGTTCACCAAGCCTGGATGTATAAACTTTCTTAGGGAGACTTGCATCACTGCTCTCTGCAAATATATAGAGATTATATTTCCCCTCTTCTAAGCCACGTGGAAGAATAAAGTAAGAAGAAGTGTCACCAGATGATGTTGCACTGTCAATCTTGCCATAGTATAAGATTTCTCCATCCTCTGTTGAAATTAACGCAGATACTTCAGCTGTATTTCCAAGTACGTCACTTGCCTTTCTATGTTCTGCTTTTATAATGTGTGACAAATAATAATTCTCATCTTTATCATATCCTTCTGCCAGTATAATCTTACCTCCATTAACACTTGCTTCCATACTCTCTTCTGAAGCTTCTTCTGCCAGTATCCAGCTTGTAGCATTTGCTGAAGGCTCAGCCTCGACCTTGCTATATGCCATATTTGTTTTTTTAGTATAACTGGAGGATATAGACAATGTAATTTTATCTTTGTTTATCCCTGGTGCAAGCCCCTCATTTATTACACCAAAATTAACCTCTTTTATAACTTTTGTATCTGTTGCCGTTTCTTCGGCAGATGCCTGCATAACTGGCACTGCACAAACAACAAGTGCGATGCTTATTATTATAGCAAATGCTTTTCTCATCTTCCCAAATACTCCATATCTCATAAAAACCAACCTCCTTATAATACAAAAACCTTTTCTACACTCTTTAACTATCTGGTTATGGAGTGGTATCTTTCTATTTAATATATTACTAGAAATATCCAGAAAAGAAAAGCCTAAAAATAGATTTTCTATACAAAAACAGCAGGGTTTTTTACAATCCTGCTGTTTCAAAAAAAGATATGGTACTTTATATACTTAACCAGTATTTTTCTGGATAATGCTGGTATAGCCAGTCTGCACCAGCCATACATAATGCAAATATTATAAGCATCATTATAATTATAACCGCTGCAAAGTCATATTTATATTGTATCTGCTTCTGGTGAAGTGCATAATATAGCACTTCTGCACCAAGAAGTATAAATATTACTGGCCACAACATAAATATATAATAATACTGCATAGTGTTAAAGAATATACGCAGTAAAAATAATATACCAAAAACCAGCAATACAATTCCTAATGTAAAAGTCCCTACACGTCTCTCCTTCATATTTTACCTCATTTCTGCGCCGCCTTTTGCACATAATGTTGCCATGTTCCATATTTTACAGCCCGTTATTACCTGGATTTTGTATTCTGTCTTCATCAATCTGGACTTTTTTTCCTTTTATAAGGTAAACACCTGCTGCTATTACTATTGCCGCAAATAAAAACCTTGGGAAATAATCAAATACTAATTCCATAAACCACCAGTGATATGAATAACCAAGTGCTTTCCTTAATATATAAGCAATATTTTCAAGCAGGACATAACCTCCCATAAATATCAATACAATTGCTGCTGGTATACGTATCTTGTTTCCTGGTATTTTAAAAACAGTATTCTGGCTAGTAAATAAATACCTGTCCTCAATTTTACTGAATTCTTCATCGGAAAGGGAATTGGTATTAATTGAGTCAAAAAATGCATATGACCATATGACAGGAAGCCCCAACAAAAGCCAGTCAATATTTACTATCCCGGCTAGAAATATTTCAACAAAAAATATTGCCATCAGGCTTGTTCCCCGTTTTAAAAATCCCTGGTACATCTGCCCTGCACCTGGTACACATGATATGAAAAAATTAAAGAACTGGTTCTTTTTATGTTGCATAATAATCCTCCATTCTTATTTTATACCTTACTAAACCTGCTTGTGCCAGCTATAACATAATGCATGCACTGTCTGGCAGACTGCAAAGCTGCCATGAGGTTATTGGCAGGCATTTTAATAAATTATAATACAGGAACGTTATGTTCACATTCCTAATCAATATTTAATGCCTTATACACGTCATCTGATATTTTACTAGAAGTATCCCTGAATAAATCCAGTATCCTTGAATTACTCCTCCTGTCTTCTGTATTAATTTCCCTTGTAATGGAAAACCTCCTGTCTTTGTAGTTTTGCATATTACCTGGCAATGTAGTTGTCATAATTACTAAAACTGCTACACTAACTGCAAAAGATACCTTAGCCGTAAATATCCAGAACTCATTCTGCCTCCTTCTCTTCTTATTAAAGACTGTCTGCTCCATTATACTTTCTTTCAGGCCAGGCGGGGTATCAACAAGTTCCCGTTCCTGTAAGGCACTGGCAAGTTTTCCTGCGCAGTAAACACAGCCAGATATGTGTTCCAGAATTTCTATCTGTCCTTCATATGGCATTATGTCTGAAATATAATTTTTTAACTGTCCATCTGTTACATGTTGTGTAATCATTATATTATACCCTCCTTCCTGGCTTTCCTCCTAATCATTTCCTTAGCCCTGCGTATCTGCGTTTGTACTGTCTTAAGTTTTTTACCTGTAATTTCTGCAATACGCGCTGCTGTCATGCCATTACAGTAATAATCTGTTGCAACTTGGTTATATGGCGGTTTAAGCGTGTTGCATGCCCTCATTAATTCACGCTTTGTTTCTTCCTGTACAACCTCTTCTTCTGGCGGTGGTACAGAGGATACATTTCCAAGCAGTATGTTTTCTTCTGTCGGGACAGCCCTCCTGTCTGCCCTTTTTAAAAAATCAAGGCATTTATTAACAGCTGTTTTTGTAACAAAACCACCTGGATTATTACCATCAAAGCTGTCTAATGATTTATATATAGAAAGAAATGTTTCTTGTGTCAAATCTTCTGCGTCAAAATAATTTCCAGTCATTTTATAACAAATAGAGAAAGCTAGCTTTTCATATTGGTTTAGCATTTCTGTAAATATTGTATCCTTATCTGGCATTTCTCTCCACAAAATCATGTCACCTCACTTATTAACTGCTTTGCCATGCCTGTCAGACATGCCACTTTTGTACCCTTCTATTATATATAACGGGATAGAAAACAAAAAGTCTTCAAAAATTTTAAAAAATTATCTAAAATTTTTGAAGACTTTGATTCTTAAGCTTACTATAATTTGTAACGCCAGCAATAATTCCGGTAATTTCCCCATAGAGAGAAAAGCCATGCTATTTTTTATACTTTTTAACAAGCCACTTCCCCTGTTCTGAAAGGTCTTGTGTTTTATAATCTGATGTTTTAGTACATGAAGAATTTAAAAGCGATGCACTTTCTGGTTTATTAGAAAGGCTCCAGCAGACATAACTCATTTTATAACTATCCATAAGTTTAATCCACTTATTGGCACTTGCAAAATCATAAGCGCCATTACCACTTGCATCACATGTGCCAAATTCTGTACATATTACTGGAAGCCCGTTATCATAGGCTTTTTTAAGTTTTTCGCGGTAACTTTCCTGATGTGTTGCTGCATAAAAATGTACTGAATACATTATATTTGAAAAACCTTTTAATGGGCTTTCTGATGCAATGTCAACATCCTGTGACCATGTTGGTGTTCCTACTATTATAACAGCTTTACTGCTGTTTTTCCTTATTACTTTTATTACCTTTTTAGCATATGATTTAATATCATCCCATGTTGTACCGCCATTTGGTTCATTACAAATCTCATATAATACATTATTGTATGAACTGTACTTTTTACTAACTTTCTTAAAAAATGCAACTGCCTCTTTCTGGTGTTTTTGAGGATTCTGGTCACTAAGTACATGCCAGTCAATTATTACATACATACCAAGCTTTGTTGCTGCCTTTACTCCTGTATCTATTGTCTCTAAAAGCTTCTTCCTGTTTTCATCATTTGTAACACAGTACCCATTATATTCTTCAGTATACATTGCAAGACGTATAGTATTAGCTCCCCATTTATCACGTATTGTTTTAAATGATGCTTCATTTACATATGGATACCCTGTATCCCAGTTAATCCCATGCGTACTGACCCCCTTAAGCTGTACGGGCTTGCCATTCTTGCCAGTTAACTGCCTTCCCTTCACCGACAACTGTCCATTAGCAGCAGTAAATAAAGAAGACGCCTGTACATGTGTACCCTTAAAACCACACCCTGATGGTACCGGCGGCAATACTGCATGTACAATAAAAAGCAATATAATAATATAGAGCAACACTTTGTGTTTTTTATTATAAATCCACATTCCAATGCCTCCCTTAGATTAACGGATTAGTTAAAATCCATATTACTACAGCACTTTACTTAAAAATTCTTTCAGTCTTTCATTATCTGGACTTTCAAAAATTTTTTCTGGTGTTCCTGATTCTGCAATAATTCCATTATTCATAAAAAATACCCTGTCTGATATTTCTCTTGCAAATCCCATTTCATGTGTTACTATCATCATGGTCATTCCGCTTTTTGCCAAATCCTTTATTACTTCTAATACTTCCCCCACCATCTCAGGGTCAAGTGCAGACGTCGGTTCATCAAAAAGCATAACTTCTGGTTCCATCGCCATTGCACGTACTATTGCAAGTCTCTGTTTCTGCCCGCCTGAAAGTTTAGCAGGTTTCACATCTGCCTTATCCCTTAACCCTACCCTGTCTAAAAGTTCTATAGCCCTGTTATGTGCCTGCTCTTTACTCATTTTTTTAAGGTTTACTGGAGCCATTGTGATATTTTCTTCAACTGTCATATTTGGAAATACATTAAAGTGCTGGAACACCATTCCCATCTTCTGGCGGTGTATATTTATATTTACACCCTTGGCTGTAATATCTTCACCTTTAAAAAGGATATGTCCTGAAGATGGTACTTCAAGCAGGTTCATACACCTTAACAGAGTAGATTTTCCTGAGCCAGATGGCCCTATAAGGCTTACTATCTCATTCTGGCTCACCTGCTGCGTTACATCCTTAAGGACTTCAAGGCTGCCAAATTTCTTTGAAATATGTTCAAACTTAATCATTATGCGCGCAGTCTCCTTTCTAAATATGCTACAAGTTTACTAAGCGTAAATGATAAAACAAAATATATTACCCCTGCTATAAATAAAGGTTCAAGTGTTAAAAATGTTGCCCCGTTTACTGTACGGTATGTAGTCATAAGGTCACCTACAAAGAATGTAGATGCAAGTGATGTTTCCTTAATATCCGTAACAAACTCATTAGCAAGTGCTGGCAGTATATTCCTCATTGCCTGTGGAAGCACAACCTTGCGCAAGGTCTGCACGTGGCCCAGTCCAAGGCTTCTTGCCGCTTCTGTCTGTCCATGGTCAACTGACTGTATTCCAGAACGTATTATTTCTGATATATATGCTGTTGTATTTAAAACAAGCCCTACTGATACAGCAGCAAACGGGGAAAGGTTTATACCTATTTCTGGAAGCAGGAACATAAATATATACAACTGCAAAAGCAAAGGTGTGTTTCTGAATAATTCTATATATGATGTTCCAATAAATGATAAAAATACATTACTGCTCATCTTTAAAAGTGCAACAAATGTACCAAGTATTGTACCACATGTTACTGCTATAAATGCAAGCAGCAATGTATAACCAATGCCTTGTATAAACAGCCCGCTATATTCATTTAACACCCTCATTATGTTTTCAGCCATAATAACCTCCATGCCGCCCAAGACGGCTTAAATAGTGATGAAAGTTCCAGTCTGGCAATTACTCACCAATGGAAGCTGTAAGTTCCTGTGCTTCTACAAGCCATCCCTCGTACAGCTTTTTATCATTAATATCTTTAATAATTTCATTCATTTTATCTTTTAATTCTTTTGACTCTTTATTTACTGCAACTACAAGCTCTGCCTCATCATAAATAAATACAGGTTCTGCAATAGCAAGTGTATCATCATTTGCTACTATTGAATCAGCCACTACTTTCTGTAACACGACACCTGCTGCCTTTTTGGATTTAACCATCTGTATGCCATCGGTAACTTTGTTAATAAGCTGTTTCTTAGAACCAGAAAGATACTGGTCAACAATTGAATCCTGTGCTGAAGCATTCTGCGCTGTAATTGTCTCACCATCAAAATCTTTTGCTTCTTTATATTTGTCTGCATCTTCCTTATTAACTACTACTACCTGCTCTGAATCATCAAAATACGCATCTGTAAAATCTACAGATTTCTTTCTCTCTTCGGAAGGATAGTAGCCATTAATTGAACAGTCTACCTTATTCTGTGTTACACCTGCAAGGCATGTGTCAAAGTCCATCGCAAGGATTTCCATTTTAACACCTAATTTCTCTGCAATATATTTAATCATTTCAATATCTGCACCAACATATGTGTCCTGTCCGCTTTTTGACGGGTCAAGAAACTCATAAGGTGCAAAATCTGGAGAAACTGCTACTTTAAGCACTCCTGCCTCCTGCACTTTTTCAAGTGAATTTTTACTTTCTTCCTTATCACTGCTTCCATTTCCACATCCTGCAAGGCTTAAAGTTAATGCTGCGCATAATACAGCAGTTAATATTTTTTTCAGTTTCATAATAAATTTCCCTCCTGGTTTTACTATTTTATAGCTGTACCCCGTTAAATAAAAAAGCAGGCATTGGAATGCTGTCCGTTGTCTGCTTTAACTTATATTTAATTGTTATTTTATCAATTATTTACCATTTTTATACAAAGTACAGACTGTAAATATAACTATATACTAATTTATATAGTTTTGCAAGTAAAATGTGCCATATTACCATTCACGGCTGCCGCCACTCATAGTAACAAATAGTGCTTTCAGTGCTAAAATGGCACTGTAAAACTCGTATTTTTGTCATAAAACATGCCAAAAATCCCCGGATTTAACCGGCTGTGAATAATAACTATGCCATTACATCAAGAGCAGTCATTGCCATTGCCTTGGCAGCAATATGCATAAGTTCCTTAGCCCCCTGTGAACCTGCCACTTCAACAAACCCCTGTTCATGCAGCCCTGCATCTGACAGATGGGCCGTACTTAATGTTGTGTAACATGTAGGGCATATATATGATACATTTCCCATATCTGTACTTTCGCAGTTGTATTTATCCCCTTCTTCAAGTTCTGTTATGCCAAGCTCTGCAAGATTAGCCTTCATAAAGCTGTTAAGTTCCACATCCCTCTTTAAATCATAAAATGTATTTTCCGCCCTTTTATACTTAAAACCAGCACCTGTCATAAGACTTGCGCCCTTTCCAATATTTACAATGCGTGCTGCCGCCTTCTCAAGAAGTTCTTTATCAACTGCCCTGGCAAATATCCACATTGAAGCATACCCAGGTATAATGTTAGGGGTTTGTCCCCCATTTGTTATTATTTCATGGATTTTAACACCTGCACCAAACTGCTGGCGCATTGCATTAATGCCAGCAATGGCAAGATGGCAGGCGTCAAGTGCATTTATTCCGTTTTCTGGTTCTTTTGCAGCATGTGCTTCCTTTCCAAAAAATTCAAATACATAATCTGTCATTGCCATTGCAGTTGTATCAACACAGTCTGCCCTTCCTAAGTGCATCTGCAGGACTGCATCAATTCCATTAAATGCCCCTTTCTCTGCAAGTGTAACTTTACTTCCTGACTTCTCCTCTGATGGTGTGCCAAACACAACTATATTTCCATTAAATAAATGGCTTATATCTGCCAGTGCACGTGCTGCCGCCAGTGTACTTCCCGCAATCCAGTTATGCCCGCATGCATGTGCTGGCTGGTCATGGTTAATTCCATACCCTGGCAGTGCATCATACTCAGCAGGAAATGCCACAGTCATTCCACTGCCATTCCCATAATCTGCCCGGAATGCAGTTTCAATTCCCATATATGGATATGTAACTTTAAAACCAGCACTACGCAGCTTATCTGCCAGATAGGCTGAAGAATTAAACTCCTCATCACTTAATTCAGGATTATTAAATAAATAGTCACTAATTTCCTCCGCCCAGGCTGAAATATTGTCTTCGGCCTGGCAGATAATTTTCTTAATATCTTCCATAATCTCTCCTTTAATATCCATATGTTAAGATAATTTCCAGTTATTTGTTGCTGGCAAACAGACGCAGGTTTATATGTCCAGCTAAACTTTATTACACTCCAGGGCACGCTTCCGCTACGTCAGCCCACACAGCGGCACATAAAGCCCCTTGTGCCCAAAAGAAACTTACGTTTCTTTTTTGACACAATGGACTTAAATGCCGGCGGGGCTAAAGTGCACCTGTCGTGTAATAAAGTTTAGCTGGACACTGGAAACCTGCTGTCTGCGCTGGCAAAACGAAAATTTAACTGGAAATTATGGTGTGTGGCAGTTTATTCAGACAAACGGAAGATACATGAACACTGTTTAACCTCATAAAGAAATCCCTTGTAAAGCACGCTTGTATGCCGTAAAGGCATAAGTGGCAGGTACTTTTGCAACTATAGCTTGCATAGCAAACATTGCGGATTGCAAATATCCGCTTGACTGGCAGCAAGTGAAAAATATAACCTGTAAGTAAAAAACAGCAAAATCATACCTCAAAACATAATTTACAGTTATCTTGTCATCCTGGGTTTTATTGTAAGTTTCCAGTAACAGGTTTCATATGCCAGATGCCAGAATATTCCGTAAAGGATGCACTTTAACCCCGCCGGCATTTAAGTCTTTGTGTCACAGAAGAAACATAAGTTTCTTTTGGGGCACGAAGGCTTTATGTGCCGTTGTGTGGGTTAATGTAGCGGAAGCGTGCTCCTGTACGGAATATTCTGGCTCTGGCACAGAAACCGTACGTTTTCACACAAACAAAAGATAACTGGAAATTATCTTATATACTCATACAAGTGTTTACATGAAATTACCATTATGATATTATAGCTTTTAGCCAGGAGGGGTATAAAATGAATTTTAAAATAACTAAACAATGGACAAAAAAATTTCTACTAATGATTATATCTGTGATGTTAATGGGGTTTTGCGTTTCTCTGCTTGTTCTTACTGATATGGGAACTGACCCATGTTCAGCAATGAACTATGGCGTTTCTGCTAAAATTGGCATGTCATTTGGTACTTACCAGCTTCTGTTAAACATTGTGCTGCTAGTATTCGTGTTTATATTTGACCGCTCACTTATTGGCACAGGTACTATAGGCAATATGGTACTTGTAGGGTATACTGCTGATTTTTTCAGTAAGAATGTATGGAATGGCTTATTCCATATACCTGCATCCCTGCCACTTGGGACACGTATAGGCATACTTATACCAGCCCTTATAGTATTTGTAACAGCAGCGGCCTGTTATATGAACAGTGGGTGCGGAATGGCACCTTATGATGCTGTGCCATTTATTATTAATGCGAAACTTGAACACGCATTAAATAAACAAAACTTATTTAAGTTTGTACGTTTTATTTTTGACTTCTGCGCAATGTTAATTGGTATAATAACCAAAGGGGAAGCTGGCCTTATTACTGCACTTATGGTAATATCACTTGGCCCTGCTGTAGCCTGTGTTGGTGAACTATTTAAAAAACGTGGCTTTCTCTCTTAATATATAACTGAAACCTGGATGCCTGTTATCCAAATACAACCCATAGTGAACTTCTTACAGATATATTATCTTCATCAGAAGGTGCTTCGCTTATTGAGGCATCTTCTTTTACATAACATACATTTCCATCACTGCTTCCACTGTCTTTAAGCCAGTAGCTTTTATTTGTACCTTTTATAATATCCTTGTACTTTTCATACTGGACTTTATCAAGTATGGATATAATTTCCCTGTCCTTTTCATTTATCATGCCCTGTCCTGCAATTATTGACCTTTCTTCTGGGCTAAACTCCTTTATAAACTCCGTGTTAAGCCAGTTACAAAGTGACGAGCCATACCATACACTTTTGCCATCTTTATCAAATTTCTTTTTAGGTAAATCCTTTTTGGCAAATAACAAAGCCTGTCTTTTTGTTTTACTAAGTACCACCCATTCCCCACTGCCATATATGGCTATATCACCTGGCAAAGCTTCTGCAATTAACTTTTTTTCAATGACAAACGCTTTTTCCACTGCATCAAATTTATTCTTTGCCTTTTTATAATTTGCCAGGGCTTTAACATAAGAACCTTCCTTATTATATTTCTCTGCAATATAATAGTAGCACTCTTTCATATTTCCATTGCCAACAAGCACACCACCTGACTTTTTATAAAGCCCTATTGCAGCTTTATACTCACCCCTTGACTGGTAATATATTCCCTTTACCAGAGGATAAAAAGGCGTATTCACAAATACTACAGCTAAAATAATAATAACACATAGCACTATGCCCTGTCTTTTAAGCATGGCCTTTGTTTCAGCCCTTTTTATCCCATTCTTGCATATCTGTATATTATTATTACATTCCTCTGGATTATATCCAAATTTCTTTGCCCGCTTAAAATCTTCTGCCGCATCTGCAAAACTGCTCTTATCCTTAGCCCTTCCAAGCTTATCCACAGCAGTTATATAAGCTTCTTGTGCACCCTTCCTGGCAGCTTCTTCTGCATCTCTTCTGCACTTCTCCCCAAGCCTGGCTGAATCCTTATAACCATCCAGCTTATCAAACTTATTTGCTGCATCATTTAATGAATAAACCACCCTCTCAAACCTGCTTATACAATCTACAGCTTCCATAAGGCTGGCAGCAGAACGGTATAAATTCTCTTCCTTTGAAAGTTTTTCCTTTTTGCGGACTGGCCTTTTAGCCTTTGCCATACCATTACCATTCCTTTCCGCAGCCTGCCGTATTATTCCACAGGCGCAAACTATAGATTTACTATATCATTTTTTGGAAATATGTCAACTTTATACTATAAATGCACACGTCCGTTTCCAAACGCAGAATAACTGGAAATTTTATGAAACGGACGTGATAAATGCGCTGTGACAAAAGCATAAATGGATAAAGTACAGACCTTTTTCTTATGTATGAAATAAAAGCATTCATTATTGAATATAATTATTTATTCTAATCTGGCACATTTTCATTGCCTCTAGTGCATTGTTATGTGATTCTGGTGTAACTCCTGCACAGCATGAGGCATCTACACAAATACTTTTTTCAGGAAAATGCGCTTTTAACAGCAGGGCATTAGATATTACACATATATCTGTACAAAGCCCCACAAGCTCTATTTCATCATATTCCCTTACTTTGTCTGGCAGCATAATGCTTCCAAATGTGTTTTTTTCGATAATGTTGTGCGCATATTCATTTAGTCCAGGTACAATTTCCCAGCCTTTGCTGCCTTTAATACAATGTTCCACAGGCAGGTTCTTTCCTTCTTCTGTATCAAGATAATTACTATAATGTGTATCTTTTGTAAATATCACCATATCATTATTATTAACAGCAGTTTTTACTTTCTCTGTAACAGCAGGGACAATTTCCACTGCTTCTTCTGTGCCCAGTGTCCCATACACAAAATCATTCTGCATATCAACTACAATTAAAACCTTTCCCATATCTAACCTCCGTTCTGCACTCATCCCTTCTGGATTGCTGTATATTTATCAAGAAGAATAGCAGGGTGGTATGAAAGTTTAGCTTTTCTAAGCCCTTCGTCACCTGTATCTTCTTCCCTGTTCACATACTTGTAGCCCTGGCACTCTGCAAGTACAAACTGCTGGTTTATCATAGGATAAGCACCTTGTATTTCTGGAAATGCCTTTTCAAAATGTACTACAAATGTATCATCAGACAGCGGTTCTCCAAGTGTAAATGCTATTACTTGCCCCTCTCTTCTTAATACACCACCTGTAAGCCCAAGTTCTTCAAAGTGTATAAGTGCCTCTTTTACTACATCATATTCTTCTTGCATCAAATCATCCCATTTATCCACACGTTTTTTCTTCCATATATGGTTCATCTGGACACATTCTTCTGCATTTGCACCCGTAAGCCTCTCATAATTCCATGAAGAATTATCCTTAAACCTTGCAATATGGTTTCTCTTACTATGGTATTTCCTTCCAGAAAGTTCCATAAGGTCTTTAGCTGTATAAATATAATCACTTCTATCCCTGTCATATTCAATAGTAAAGCGCCCAGGATACCAGTCCAGAACCATTTCCTTTTCATCTTCAAGTATCCCGCTTATTTTAACCCGGTTTCCTTCTGTCTGTTCATAAAGCATTATCTTGCCAAGAGCTTTCTTTTTATCACCAGCACCGGCAGGAAACGCATAATAAATATCATCTTCAAACACATATCTAAGTATAGCACATCCACAAGTATCTGCAACCTTTAAAGGATAGACCTTTTTCCATAAATACGTATTGGCAAAACAGAATTCACATGCCCTTTTATTATCTTCCCTGAACCTCGCAGCCAGCCACTCCTTATCTGCAAGTGTAATATCATTGAATTCCATAACTTCCTCCATTTTAATTACATTATTTACACCGCCCTGTTAAGGTTATAACAAAAAAAGACGATAAATAATTAAGATATAGTTACATATACAAACAGCAGGGAGGTGCAATTATGAATATAAATGTTAATTCGTCTACTTCAAGTTACAATTATATATTAAGAAATTATTATTCTAAAAACCGTAATGCTTCAAGGACAATTTTGCGTAGTAATATTGATGACCAATTATTAGTAACCGCAGATTCAGATGCACTTTCAAAGATATCCAAAGCATTGCGTAATATAGAATATTCATCTGATAATGGTGTAGGAATTTACAACAATGTAAAAGCATTCGTAGATACATATAATAATCTTTCAGCAAGTTCAGGCAGTTCGGTGTCATATGATATAGCACATCCAAATAAACTTCTTAAAAGCCTGGTTAAAAGCAAGGCAGATGAACTTGAAGAAATAGGAATATCTGTATCTGCTTCTGGTAAACTTTCACTGGATAAAGAAACTTTAATAAAAAGTTCACCAAGAAAGCTTTCTAAAATATTTTCTTCAGACAGTGATTTTACCCAGAAGATAAAATATTATTCCAATAAGATATATAAGGCATCTAACCTTATCAATCTTTCAACGCCCCCTGATATTTCACTGCCAGGAACTGCTATTCCTGGTGAAAATACCAGTTCTGTTATTGATGCAAAAGTATAACAAAAAGTATAATAATATGCCACCTGCTGGTGATACTGGCAGATGGCATATTTATTTTCCGTATCTTTAATATAAAATATATAAGAAAAATGTATCTTGCTATTATAAAAGCCTGGCTGTATTAATCTTAATACCAGGACCCATTGTACTGGCAAGTGTTACACTCCTGTAATACTGCCCTTTAGCTGATGAAGGTTTTGCCTTTGTAATAGCAGAAGTTAAAGCATTGATGTTTTCTATTAACTGTTCTTCTGTAAAAGAAACCTTACCTACAGGACAGTGGATTATGTTAGATTTATCAAGCCTGTATTCAATTTTACCTGCTTTAATATCATTAACAGCCTTTGTAACATCCATTGTAACTGTACCAGCTTTAGGGTTTGGCATAAGACCTTTAGGTCCAAGTACACGTCCAAGACGTCCTACAACACCCATCATATCAGGTGTAGCAACTACAACGTCAAAATCAAGCCATCCGTCATTCTGGATTTTAGGAACAAGTTCTTCGCCGCCTGCAAAATCTGCACCTGCAGCCAGTGCTTCATCAACTTTGTCACCTTTAGCAAATACAAGCACCCTTACTTTCTTTCCAGTACCATGTGGCAGCACAACTGCACCACGTACCTGCTGGTCTGCATGACGGCCATCAACACCCAGCCTGAAATGTGCTTCAACTGTTTCATCAAACTTAGCAACTGCTGTCTTTTTAACTAAGCCAACAGCTTCTGGAATTTCATACTGCTGTGTCCTGTCAACAAGTTTAGCAGCTTCTACATATTTCTTTCCTCTTTTCATAATATAAACCTCCTGGTGGTAGTAACGGCGGGGAAGCCTCCCACATCGTCCAATTCAATAACAAATCTGTTTTTATTAATAATGTTTAATAAATAATATCTATGGAATTTTATAAAATAAATAATATCTTTTAACTGTTAATATTTATTCCTCAACAGCTACACCCATGCTGCGGGCTGTTCCAGCTATCATGCTCATTGCTGCCTCAATAGTTGCAGCATTTAAGTCAGGCATTTTTGTTTCAGCAATTTCCCTGATTTTATCTTTAGAAATTGTAGCAACCTTTGTCTTATTAGGCACACCTGAACCAGATTGTATATTACATGCCTTCTTAATAAGAACTGGTGCTGGAGGAGTTTTTGTAATAAAACTGAAACTCTTATCCTGGTATACAGTGATAACAACAGGAATAACCAGACCTTCCTGTCCTGCTGTTTTAGCATTAAACTCCTTTGTAAACTGCACAATATTAACACCATGCTGTCCAAGTGCAGGACCAACAGGTGGTGCTGGTGTTGCCTTAGCAGCAGGGATTTGTAATTTAATATATCCTTCGACTTTTTTAGCCATTTTAAAGTACCTCCTATATAATAATACGTCTATGCGCAAAATCCACTGGCAGTCCTGTAAACTGCCCTGGTTTAAACCAAATAAAACTGGTAATGTTATACAGCTTCAATGTCATTGAAACTTATTTCTACTGGTGTTTCACGGCCAAACATATCTATATTAATTGTAACCGTACTATTCTTATGGTCAATCTGACGGACAATACCTGTTGTATTCTCCCAGACACCAGACTTAACAACTACAGAATCGCCAATGCTATATGGGGCATTAGGGGCATCTACTTTAAGTCCCATACTTTCAATATCTGCCTCTGTAAGAGGAACCGGCTTAGAGCCTGGTCCTACAAAACCTGTAACCCCGCGTGTATTACGGACAACATACCATGTATCGTCATTCATAATCATTTTAATAAGAACATAAGCAGGGAACATTTTCTGTTGTACAGTCTTCTCTTCCCCATCAGTCCCTTTTGTAATATTCAACATAGGCACTGAAACTTCCAGAATCTGGTCCTGGAGATTGCGGTTTTCAATAGTCTTTTCAATATCCATTTTAACCTTATTCTCATATCCTGAATAAGTATGAGCAACATACCAATGCGCTTCTGTATCTGCCATAGTCTATCACCTTATCCTATCTGAAGAATCTTATCAAGGCCTGTCTTAATAATAAAATCAAGCAAGGCAATGATTGCACCTAAAATAACCGTTACAACAACAACTGCTGTCGTCTCTTTGATGACTGTATTCTTGTCTGGCCAGATAATTCTGGCAAATTCTGCCTTCAGCTTCTGGATACGGCCACCCTTTTTCTTTGTGCCACTATCTGCACTTTCAGTTTTCTTTGGTTCGTCCTGTCCAACTACTTCTTTGTTTTCAGAATCTCCCATAAAAAGCCTCCATTCTGCGGCTATATATTAGCAGCAGTTAAATCATACAGGTTCTTTAAAAAGTGCAAACTGCACCTTTACACACTATTAATACTATTTTGTCTCTTTGTGTATTGTGTGTTTCCTGCAGAACCTGCAGTATTTCCTTGTTTCCATTCTGTCAGGATGATTTCTCTTTTCCTTAGTAGTATCATAATTACGCTGTTTACACTCTGTACATGCTAAAGTAATCTTTACTCTCACAGATTTCACCTCCATAAATTTAATGCATTTTATAAAATCCAGACATAAAAAAAAGACCTGTTACATCGCCAAACAAGTATAGCATAGTTCCAGATAGCTAGTCAAGGGCTTTTTTCACGTCCGTTTCATAAAATGTTACTATTTGTTACTATTCACAGTCCAGTAAAAGATATATCATTCCACAAGCTTGCTTGCAGGAATGTATATATCTTTTACTGGACTGCGAAAGCTGTCACTCCACAAAGCCTCAGACAACAGACACTGTTTTTGTGGCTGTTAGC
>JAAWKM010000254.1 GCA_022797375.1 Lachnospiraceae bacterium | reverse complement strand
TCATAGTAACCAGCAGTGCTTTCAGCACTGGTTATGTACACATTTTGCACAAAAAACGTGCAAAATGGCACTGTAAAACTCATATTTTTGACAAAAAAAACATGTCAAAAATCCCCGGATTTAATTGACTGTGAATAGTAACATAAAAACACCTCTGGCAATTTATTATATAATAAACATGCCAGAGGCTGTCATAGAGAGAACACTTTAAATACTAAAATCCATCCTGCTCTTGTTCTCTTCCTGCTTTTCTTCCTTTATCTTAGACCAGTCAACGTTATTTATCTTCTCAAGCAGTTCTTCTGCTGAAGATGCACTTACCTTTGTTTTCTTAACATGGCTGCCACGTATGTATCCGCCTTTTTCTTCTTTGGAAGCTTCTATGCGTTCCCTCTGCTTTTCACTTAATGTCTGTAATTCAGCAAAAAATGATACTTTGCCATTTTTATCTATTGAAACTCCAAAACGTGTAACTTCATCTTTCTTATCCCCAAGCTGTTCCTTCATTCCAGATAGTTTTTCCTTCGCTTCATCAATAATGCCAAGGTTTTTCTTTTTAAGTTCATCATCATTTGCCATCTTCTCAAGTTCTTCAGGGTCTATAAGCACACTAAAATCTTTAGTGCCCCTTGATAAATAAGCATCCGCTTCTTCATCTGTTTCATAATTTGCCACTATAAAATCTACATCACCATATGTTTTCCTAAGTTCTTTTAAAAGGTTTTTAGCTTTATCGCTTAACTGTATGTCTTTATCCTTTGTTTCCTGTGCCTGTTTCGCAGTATTTGTCTTTTTATTTTGTATTGTACTGTTATAATTATTTCCAAGAAATGCCCCATAACTGCTTATTCCATTCATAATACGCCCTCCTTAGCCATATAAATAAAATCCTGTTATTGTTAAACATCCATAATCTGGTGCTTAACTATATTATCGGCAGTATTTTTATAAAAAATTAGACTAAAAATTAAACAAGACGTGCGGTTTCCCTTGCTATTGCAAGTTCTTCATTTGTTGGCACAATCCATACAGGTACTTTACTTGACGGGGTAGACAGAAGAACTTCTTCTCCACGTTTTTTATTAGCTTCCTCATCCATTTCAACGCCAATTGCGCTAAGCCCGTCCATAATGCTTTTCCTTATTTCACTGCTGTTTTCACCTGCACCAGCAGTAAGCGCTATTGCATCAGCACCGCCAAGTGCCATATAATATGCCCCTATATATTTAATTATACGGTATGCAAGCACATCTAGTGCATTTGCTGCATCTTTATTTCCATTCTCTGAAGCTTCAATAATATCCCTGCAGTCATTTGATACACCTGATAACCCAAACATGCCTGATTTTTTATTTAAAACCATAGTCATTTCACTTACACTTATATTTTCTTTCTGACAGATAAATTCAATAATTGCAGGGTCAATATCACCTGAACGTGTACCCATAACAAGACCTTCAAGTGGCGTCATTCCCATGCTTGTGTCAATTGATTTGCCATTTTTAACAGCAGCAATGCTTGCGCCACTTCCTATATGGCATATTATAAGCTTGGAATTTTCATAATCAAGACCTGCAAGCTCTGCCAGCCTTTTTGAAACAAAGCTATGGCTTGTCCCATGAAAACCATAGCGGCGTACACCATATTTACTGTAATATTCCTTTGGCAGACCATATAAATAAGCCTTGGCAGGCATTGTCTGGTGGAATGCTGTATCAAACACTGCAACATGTTTAATTCTTGGCATAGCCCTCTGGCATGCACGTATACCAAGAATATTTGCAGGATTGTGAAGTGGTGCAAGGTCGTTACATGTCTCTATTTCCTTAATAATATCTTCATCAATAACAACAGAAGAAGAAAATTTCTCCCCTCCATGTACAAGGCGGTGTCCTATAGCATGTATTTCATCAAGTGAGTTAATAACCCCGTCTTTTGCATCTGTAAGCATATCAAGTACTTTGCTTATAGCCACGGCATGGTCTGGAAGGCTGGATTTTGTTTCTGTTTTTTTGCCACCTGATTTATATACAATCTTTCCATCAAGCCCGATGCGTTCACAATTTCCTGATGCCTTAACCTGCTCTGTTTCTGAATCAACTAACTGGAATTTAAGAGAAGAACTTCCACAATTTACGACTAAAATATTCATTTACATTACCTCCATGATTAAATCACATAAACTTAAATTTAGTATACTTTATAAGCTTTTCTTTGTCCAGTGTAACATAAATATTTTGCATATTCCTTCCAGAAGCATAATAACCTAAATAGCACTATATAACCCAATACCACTATGGAATAAACCCGCCCTGGCATATGAAACCTGTTGCCTGCTGGCAAAAAGAGGACTTGAGGTATCTAATTTTCCGGGAAATAAACCAGGAAATTTTGTAACACTATAGTTATACTCCTCCCGGCAGGCTATTAAAGGAGTACCGCACTCCTATCCCACGATATGAAAGGTTTATCATTTTTCCATAGATTGCCTCATGGCAGACGTCAAAGTGGGAAATGGTTCCGGTGTATGAGGATTTTAACGGACTGGGAATAGATTACCGGCTGGCGGGATTCCAAAATGTGCAGACAGAACAGAATATAAGGGTTATAAACATTCAGGACGAAATTATACCGGAGAACCGGATATGCACACTGGAACAGGCAGAGGTGTATGTGAAGGCGGTGGAGAGTTTCATGGTGGAAATGAAACTGGAGAAAACAAGGTATGACCGTTCTGTTTATCAGACAGATAAAGAGAAAGACAGGTGGGGCAGGTAATGGTTGCCGATAGACAGAATGAAATGTGGGGCGTTACTATTCACAGTCAATGAAATTCGAGGATTTTTGGCATGTTTTGTGCCAAAAATACGAGTTTTATGGCGCCATTTTGCATGATTTTTTGCAAAATG
>JAAWKM010000051.1 GCA_022797375.1 Lachnospiraceae bacterium | reverse complement strand
TAACAATCATTACAATTTCACACAAGAAAAATGCAAAAACAGCATTTTTCATTACTATTTGTGCCGTGCAAAGCACGGCATGGGGATTTTTATGAAATGTACATATGTGTAATTAAATATTTATTTATAAGATATAAAGCACAGGAACATCTGAATATCCTGCATTATCCAAAAATTCTTTTTACTACATTATAAGCCATCTTTGGTCTGCGGTATTCATCTACAACACCTTTATTATTCATTGTCCTTGGCCTGCCACCAAAACACTCCTCACTTACACGTATATCACAGAACTGCCAGATATACACTCCTGAACAGTCTTCATATCCAAGTACCGCTTTAAGCTGCTTTTCGAGTGCTTCTGCCTGGTATTCTTCTGTCCATTTTGAATTATGTGGATTATGGTACCCATATATTCCACCTGCACCCGTTTCTGTAACCAGGAAAGGCTTTCCTGCACCATCTGTTTCATTCTGTATCCACTTGTACAAATCATCAACATACTCTTCTGGTGGTGTATCATGATACCAAAGCGGATAAATATTATAAGATACAATATCAGGCAGCCCGAAACAAATATCTGTTTTAAACTTACAGCTTGCAAATGAATGTGGTCTTGAACTGTCAAGTTTCTTAATAAGGTTAAACTGTTTCTCATAACATTCCTTGCCATATTCTGATTCACTTGCACATTCATTTAATATTCCCCATATATAAATGGACGGATGGTTATAATGTGATGTTATCATTTCTTGTATAACCTGCTCTGCCTGCCACTCAAAATTTGGGTTTCTCATATCCTGCTCACTTAACCCCCTTGCATGGTTCTCTTCCCATACAAGAATACCAAGCTCATCACATAAGTCCAGGAAAAGTTCATCATTAGGATAATGTGATGTCCTTACGGAATTAGCCCCAAGGTCACGCACTATTTCCAAATCTGCCGCCATAGCTGCATATGGAAGGGCACACCCATACTGTGGATGGTCTTCATGACGGCAAAGCCCCTTTATTTTAATGGCTTCACCATTTAATAGTATATGCTTTCCCTCTGTCTTAACCTCCCTGAAACCAAAGCGGTCAATATAATCATCTATTGTTTTTCCGCCACCAGGTATAGATAAATACCCCCTGGCTTCATATAATACTGGTGAAGCTGGTGTCCAGGAACTTACATTATCAAATTCTATTTCATGTTTTAATACAGTTTCTCCATCTGCCACAGCCATGGACTTTTTCCATAAAATGGTTTCCCCTGCCACTTCTGCCTGCACATCTAATTCCATGTCATTATCTGTTATATTCCTTATGCAGATTTCTACTTCTGCTTTCCATTGGCCATCCTGGTAAAAAGGTGTAATATGAATCCACCTGATATATGCATCATTTATATTTTCAAGCACGACAGGCCTGCTCACACCACCATATGACATATAATCATTTGGTATATGTAATGCGCTCTTTTCACTAAAACGGTTATCTGCCCTTATAACAAGCTTATGTTCCTTATTTTCCAGGTTTTTAACTACTGCGTCAAAAATTGTATAAGCATTGTAATGTGATGCAATTTCTTTTCCATCAAGAAATACTGTTGCTGTATGGCTCACTCCCTTAAATTCCAGACGTATGTTTCCCTCTGCCCTGAATGTAACAGAATATTCACCTTCACCTCTGTAACCTGCAAAAACTGGATGGCTTTCCCAACAGCATGGGGTAGCAACTTTATAAACTTTTCCTGCATTTTCCCCCTGGCATGGTGAAAAGTCCCACAGACACCCTGTCAGTTCCCTTTGTTTTCTTATCTCATGAGTGTTAAATGCACGTACCATATAATCCCTTCCCTTTCCCCTTTAATGCATGCGGTCCTTTACTTAACAAATACATTAAATTTACAGTTTGCTATTATAAAAATTTTCATAAGAAATCTGTATAAAAGCATGTATAGGACTTCACTAATATAAGATTTCTTTATCAGATTTGCGTCTTTCATTTATAAGACCCCATACTTCACTTTCTTCTGGCATTACCATTAATGCCCCTTTCCGTGTAGTTATAATGGAAGAAGCAGCATTAGCAAACCCTAACATATCATGCATCCTGTGTGCATCCATACCATCAATTCCATAATCAAGAATCCAGTTTAATACACATGCCATAAATGTATCACCTGCCCCTGTTGTTTCAATAGTATCTTTATTTAAAAATGGGGCACATTCCACCCTTATGCCATTACAATAAGCCCGGCTTCCTCTCCTGCCCATTGTAGCACATACAAGTGGTACATTATATTCTTCCTGTATTTTTGCAATACCCTTGTCAATATCCTCTGTACCAGTAAAAAATGCTATCTCATCATCTGAAATCTTAAGGATATCACACTGGCTAATACCATATGAAATCTTTTCTTTTGCTTTGTTAAGGCTATCCCATAAAGGAGGCCGCAGGTTTGGGTCAAATGAAACAAGTGCGCCAGAGTCTTTGGCAATTTTCACCGCCTCTTTTGTTGCCTCTTCTGCTCCTGTTTCTGTCATGGACAGGCTTCCAAAATGGAAAATCCTCGTATTATTTACCAGGGAAAAGTTAACTTCCTCTTTCCTAAGCATCATATCTGCCCCAGGATTACGGTAAAATGAAAAACTCCTGTCCCCATCTGGTGCAGTATGCACAAATGCAAGAGTTGTAGGGACTGTGCTATCCACAATAATATTGCCAGTGTCAATTCCCTGTCCTGCCACTGCATCCCTTAACATCCTGCCAAAAGAATCATCTCCTACTTTACCTATAAAAGCTGTTTTCTTGCCAAGGTGCTGTAACATTGATAAAACATTACAAGGTGCACCTCCTGGATTTGCTTCAAATACGGGATTTTCCTGGGGACTAATTCCAACTTCTGTAAAATCAACTAATAATTCCCCTAGTGCCACCACATCAAATATCTTCAAACCAAACACCATCCTTTATTTAATCCAGGTCTATACTATATTTTTCTATATCCACAATTGCTGTACCATCACATTCAAATTCAATGCCACTAGCTTCCATTGGTGTATAAAAAACAGAAGTAAATACCTGTATTCCATTGTTTACAAATAATTCTACAGAAAACTTGTCAAAAATCAAGTGTAATTTTAACTTATCCCCAGGTTTTTTAATTTTCATTGTCCTTTTACATACGACATCGCGTACTATACCAGAATATGTGCGGTCATACTCAATGGCCTGTTCAGCATGTATATAACGGAAACAAGTGTAATACCTTTCATTTTTGGCAAAATAAATAGTAAATGTTTTATAATCACCACCAGTTAATTCCACTTCCATGCTGGCAACACGTCCATTAATTCCTGGAAGTGTACATTTGCCTGATATTTCTTTTTCCCTGTAAGTTACCTGGTCTTTATAGTAATTTTTTAATTCTTTTACTGGACTCTGGTACAATACCCCATCTTTAATTTCCAGCTGCCTTGGGACCGTCATCATCCCATTCCATCTTTGTTCCTGTGGTTTAATATCCATATCCCATGAGCGCATCCATGCAACCATAATACGCCGTCCGTCCCGTGCCTGCATTGTCTGTGGTGCATAAAAATCTGTTCCATAATCCAGAGAAACTACCTGCTCTTCTATAAACTTATGCTCCTGCCTGTTATATTCACCAGTCATCACAACTGACTGGTTGCCATTATGGAATTCCTGCCCGTCTGCCTGCATATCCATAGGTGAAACAATTAAAACATGTTTTCCATCCATTTCAAAAAAGTCTGGACACTCCCACATCTTTCCATATTTTCCCCTGTTGCCAGCAAGCACAGAAAGGTATTCCCACTTCCTTAAATCATCTGATTTAAACAGTACCACCTGTCCATCCTGGTTTCCATTCCTGCTGCCTGCTACAAGATAATAAACATTATCTTCTTTCCATACCTTCGGGTCTCTGAAATCCTGCCTTGAAAACTCTTCTGGAAGATAGTCTGCTGGTATTACTGGATTATCCTTTATCTTTTCATAATGTACACCATCACCTTTGGCAAGGCACTGGTGCTGTATAACTTCCTTAATACCATTACTGTTTTCTTTTTCAATTACACCAGTATATACAAGCATATGCCCCTCTTCTGTTTCAATGGCGCTTCCAGAGAAACATCCAGCATAATCAAAACTTTCATCTGGTGCTAAAGCTGCTGGCATTTCTTCCCACTTAATAAAGTCATCCGAAACATAATGCCCCCAGTGCATTGGCCCCCATTCTGTATTATATGGGTGGTACTGGTAAAAAAGATGTATTTTTCCTTTATAAAGTGAAAATCCATTAGGGTCATTCATCCAGCCTGTTACTGGTGTTATATGGAATACAGGCTTATAGCTTTTACCAATGCGGTTTTCTTCCTGGTATTTATTTGCCTTTTCTAACTTAGTCATATTAATCCCCCATTCCACCTCTTGTGGCTCAAATAGTGATAAAAAATATTATTATTCTGTATTTATTTTTACAAATTAATTGCTTTCTCTGTTTCAGGGTCAAAGAAGTGCATCCTGTGTGGCATCATTACAAATTCCACAGTATCTCCAATATGGCTGACTTCATACTTTGAAACCCGGGCAACTGATGTAACGCCGCCAAATTCAAAGTACAGGTTATTTTCATTTCCCATAATTTCAGTATTGTCAATAACCGCTTTCTGCTTATTGTCCTGGTTTAAACCAAGATTTTGTGCGTCAAGTTTAATATCTTCACCACGTATACCCATAATTAACCCATTTTTATATTTTGATAACTTTTCTGCTATTGTTTCTGGCAAATCTACTCTGTTATTATCCTTAAATATAATTGTATTGCCATCCAGCCTGACATTATAGAAATTCATCTGTGGCGAACCTATAAAACCAGCTACAAATTTATTAGACGGATGCTCATAAAGCTCCATTGGTGCACCTGTCTGCTGTATTACACCATCTTTCATAATTACAATACGGTCAGCCATTGTCATTGCTTCCACCTGGTCATGTGTTACATAAATTGTAGTGCTTCCAAGTTCCCGGTGCAGCTTGCTTATTTCATTTCTCATGCTGACACGCAGCTTTGCGTCAAGGTTTGATAAAGGTTCATCCATAAGGAAAACTTTCTGGTTCTTCACAATTGCACGTCCAAGCGCAACCCTCTGCCTCTGTCCTCCAGACAAGTTCTTTGGCTTCCTGTAACGGTACTCTTCAAGTCCAAGAATTTTAACTGCCCAGTCTGTTTTTCTTTTTATTTCATCCGCTGGCACTTTCATATTTTTAAGCCCATATGAAATATTTTTCTCAACAGTCATATGTGGGTAGAGTGCATAATTCTGGAACACCATAGAAATTCCCCTGTCCATAGGTGCTGTTTCATTCATTTTCTTTCCGTCAATATATAATTCACCACTTGAGATTTCCTCAAAACCTGCTATCATCCTAAGTGTAGTTGACTTGCCACATCCAGATGGCCCTACAAAAGCAATAAATTCTTTTTCTTCAATAGAAAGATTAAAATCCGTAACTGCATTTTTATCTGTTTTATCATATTTTTTACATACATTCTTTAATTCTATAAATCCCATAATATTAGCCCTCCTTTGAACCTGTTGATACAACACCTTCTACAATCTGTTTGGAAAATAGCGAATAAATAATAATAACAGGTATCGTAACCATTGTAATAACTGCAAGTGTCTGTCCCATTGTTGTATTTTCATTTGATGTAATTGCATTTAGCCCTATCTGTGCTGTAAGTAAATCACCTGATGTAAATACAAGTGATGGCCATAAATAATCATTCCATACATTTAAAAATGTAAATACACTTACAGTTGCAACCACACTTTTAGACATTGGAAGTACCATAGTAAAAAAGTATTTAACAGGGCTGCAGTGGTCTAACTGTGCCGCCTCATATATATCATCTGGAAGGCTTGTAAACACCTGCCTGAATAAAAATATATTAAACGGGTTTACAATCATTGGAAGTACATATCCAACTATTGTATTTAATAATCCAAGCTTTGCAATAAATAAAAAGTGTATTGTAATAATTGTTTCCATAGGCACAATCATTAAAAGCATAATAATCATAAGCCAGCGTTCCCTGAATGGAAATTTTATCTTTGCCAGTGCATAACCTGCAAGCCCGTTTACAATAATACCAAGTATAATAAGTACTGCTGCATAAAATAATGTATTCAGCATATAACGCACAAAAGATGTGTTTGTAAGTACCGTAATATAATTATCAAAGAAACTTCCATCCAGTGCTGGTGGCACAAATGCTGCTATAGAATTCATATCGTCTGTTATTGCTGCATCTGGTTTAAAAGAATTGGCTAACATCCATATTACTGGAAACAGGAAGAACAGGGATGCAATAAATAAGACTATTGTCAAAATCCAGTTATTTCTTTTTTGTTTTTTTGTTAACATTTTGTTCCTCCTTATCCCTGGTTGCAACCGTCTGGATTACTGTAAGTATCATAACGAATACTGCAAATACTATTGCCATTGTAGATGCCAGCCCGATTTCCCAGTTTACTGTGCCAGTTTCATAAATATCATATACCATTGTATAAGTTGAATGTGAAGGACCTCCTCCTGTCATAACCATAGGCTGCACAAGCATTCGGAATGCCCCGATAGTAATTGTTATAAATACAAATATACAAAGTGGTTTTAATTCTGGAAGTGTGATGTCTTTAAACTTCTGCCATGCAGTTGCATGGTCCATATCTGCTGCTTCATATAATGCCGGGTTAATAGCCTGTAACCCTCCTAAAAATATAATCATCTGGTAGCCAACACCCTGCCATGCACTCATAACCGCAATAGAAGGCAGAGCCTGTGATGCACTGTTAATAAATGGCTGTGCTGGTATTCCAAAATTAGAAAGGACTGAATTTAATATGCCTTCAGGACTGTATATCTGTACCCACAATGTAGACACAACCGCAAGTGACATAACAACTGGCAGGAAAAATGCTACTTTAAAATAACGTTTACAATGTGAAACCTTATTTACCAGTAATGCAAGCCCCAGTGAGCCAAGCCCCTGCAAAGGTACAATAATAATTACAAAACACACTGTATTTACAAAAGCCTTCCTAAAGTCCTCATCCTTAAAAATCTGTAAGAAGTTATCAAATCCTGTAAAATGTGTCAATCCAGGATTTAATGCAAAAAAGTCAGTAAAACTAAATATTAATGTAAGTATCATAGGCAGGAACAAAAATATAATTAACAGCACCAGCGCCGGGCCGAAAAATGCCATGCCTAAAACAGATTCCCGTTTTTTCTTCATATTCACTGCACCATATAACGCTTTAACTTTGCGTTAATCCTTTCTATTGATTTATCCAGTTCTGCCTCTGGCTCTGCGCCACTTAACACACAATTCTCAAGTACCTGCTGGAAAGATGTGCTTACCTGTGGATAAACAGGTGTTTTTGGTCTTGGATGGCCATAATTGCTAAGCTGTTTATATAACATACTATAATTTTCATCTGTCTGGAATGTATCTATTGACTCAAATGCTTTATAAGTAGACGGGAAATTCTTCGCCTTTTCCCAAAGCAGCAGACCGCTTTCCACCCCGCTCATCCATTTCACAAGTTCTGTAGCGCCTTCTATATTATCTGTCTTTGAAGATGCTGCGTAAGCCCATGAACCAGTAGGTGTATATCTCTCCCCATTCCAGCTGTCTCCCGTAATATATGGTGCAACCCCTAAGTTAATATCAGGGTAACTGTTATAAATCGTATTTACTTCCCATGCACCATCAAATTTAAAAGCTGCACGGCCGCTTTCAAATAAATGGTCTATAGGTACTTTTGACATATAGCCTTTGTTCAATAATGTCTTAAAGTATTCTACAGTACCAGCATTTTTATCTGAATTAAATATTCCTTCCACTACAAGCCCCGTTTCATCTACAAGGTTTCCTCCGTCTGCCCAGAAAAATGGTGCATAATAATAAATTGTTGCTTCACCTGTTGGAAATGTCATATCTAATACATATCCGTTCTTTTCCTCCATAACAGGTTTTAGCTTCTCTAAAACATCAAGAAATTCTGAACGTGTCCATGGGTGTTCTGGGTCTGGTACTTCAATGCCTGCCTCTTTTAAAATATCCTTGTTATAGTACAAACCAACGCTCGACTCCATTGCACCTAAAGCATAAAGTTTGTCATTATAAGTACCCTGTTCAATAATTGACTGTAAATACTCACCCTTTTCTTCTTCTGCCAGTTCTGCCAGAGGCTGTATAATGCCATTAGCAGCATATGCTGCAATATTCGGCCCGTCGACAGTCAGTACATCAGGCAAATCCCCTGACATTACCGAAGCATTAATCTTATCAGAATAACCCCCGCCACTGTCATTTCTTGGTATAAATTCAATATCTGCATAATATTTTCCATTATACTTTTCGTTAAAAGCATCAACCGACTCCCTGTAGCACCTGCCCTCATCTGTATCTTCAATAGAATGTACCCATATGGACAAGTACTGCTCACCTTCATCATAACCAGCAATATCACCTGGTTCTGGTCTTTTGCCCTGGCAGCCTGACAAGAGGATTGCCGTTATAACTGGAAGCAGGGCTGCCATTAATAATTTTTTCATTATCCTTTCCCCTTTCTCTTAATAATGAAGCCATATATAGTTACTATTCACAACTACGCTGTTCATAGTAACCATATATAATCTGCCTGGCTTCATGCCTTAAACTTAAACTATCCGTACCAGTGTATACACTATTTATAACCGGTAATGTAACTAGTTAAGTAACCGGTTACTTTATGTAATTATAGTAGCACAGCCCTAACATTCTGTCAATAGCATTTTTCAAAAAAAACTGTAGAAAATAACCGGTTATATTACCGGTTATTTTTTTATTGATTTCCACAGAAAACATTGTTATACTTGACAATAGGAGGTATAAATCCAATGAACAAAAAGAAAGTAACATTTAATGATATTGCCAAATATACTAATTTCTCTAAAACAACAATATCCAGGTATTTTAACAACCCCGATTCACTTACCCTCCAGAACCAGGAAATCATTGCACAGGCACTTATCGACCTTGATTACCAGGAAAACAAACTTGCTAAAGTCCTTGCCAACGGCAAAAGTGAATTTATTGGTATTATTATTCCTAATCTATATCTTCATTATTATGCAGAAATGCTGAACCAGCTTTTAAGCACCTATGAAAAATTTGGATATAAATTCCTTGTTTTTACTGGAACAGGACATGAAGAAACAGAACGCAAATATATACAGGAACTTCTGGCTTATAAAATCGAAGGCATGATTATATTAAGCCACACTATCCCTTCAAGTGAGCTTGCTTCATACAATATCCCAATAGTAGCTATTGAACGCGAAGACCAGTATATAAACAGTGTAAACACTGACAACTATATGGGTGCTGTACAAGCAACAAGCCTGCTTATAAAAAGCGGATGCCAGGTTCTTATCCATATAAATTCAGATGTGCCAGAAAACGTACCATCTTATAAACGTATTCTAGGTTTTAAGGATATTTGCAAAGAACAGGGCATATTACATGAATTAATTCTAAAGGATTTAGGAAATTCTTATGATAAATCAAGAAAGATACTGCTTGAAATTTTCAATTATATTAAAGATAAATACCCTGGCAGGAAAAAGGGCCTGTTTATGGCTAATGATACACATGCCAATATTATGCTAAATATTATTTTCAATGAATATGGCACACTTCCAGATGATTTTTGCATTGTAGGTTTTGATGATTCACCTATAGCAAGTGAAGCTGTTATCCCAATAAGCACTGTGGGACATCAGATTGACAAAATAGCATATGAAGCAGCAGAACTTCTTGTAAAACAAATGGACGAACGCAAAAAACGCCGTCCAGAACCCCAGAAAGGGCTTATACACAAAAATATTACCCCTGTACTTATACGGCGGAATACAACTTTTTAATATTTCCATTTATCTTGCGTTTGTTTAAAAACGGACGCAGGGTTTCCATGTCCAGCTGAATTATTCCACTCCAGGCACGTTCCTGCTACGTTGCATACATAGCGGCGCATAAAATCCCAAAGTACGGAATCAAACGCCAGCGCAAAATGCCCCTGTCATGGAATAACCAGGCTGGACACTGGAAACCTTCTGTCTTCTGGCAAACTTAAAATTATAACTGGAATTTTTATAAAACGGACATGACTTAATCTCCCCTTCAATCAATGTTTCCTGTTTAAATTCCGGATGATAAGGAGGATAGTTTATTAAAACTGTGTCCTTTCTAGACTTATTGTGGGTTTTACTGCCACATATAGAGCAAAATATCCATTCTGTAGAACTACAAACCAGCCTCTCTTTATACATGAAACCGTCTTACTATGGTTACAAACCAAGACTTCAATTTTCTATAAATCCTGTTTTCTAAATTCACGAATTGCTAAAACAATCCCAGCCAGCCCAAAACATAGTATTAAAGCCATGCATATATATAAATATTGGCTATCTGCTGGCAGCATAGTGGATATTGATATAGCAAACCACGGAACAAAACTTGCTACTGGAAGCAATTCTTCAGATACTTGAAAACCCGCAGATTGTAATAATACAAAAACCAAAGTACATAATATAGCTGGGTAAAACAAAGTCCGCTGTTTTATAGCAATCCAAATAACTGGCAAAAATGCAATATAACTCAAAAGACCAATTTGTGTAAATAACCGTACTGTAAAGCAAATAGTAGAAAGTGTAACTTGTGAATTAAACAAAATTAATGAGCCTAATATTGTTAGACATTCCGTAACAGCCATAACTACTAAATACCAGCAAAACCAAACAGCAATTTTGCTAAATACAAATACTTTTCTATTTACAGGTGCAGTAATAATATTTATGATTGTTTTTTCGCCATATTCTTTTTGTATTGACTGTGTAATAAAAAAGCCACTCATAATAGGGAATGCCAAATTTACCAACATATAAACTGTTTGTATCCATTCGTGATAATCAATTTTTATTTTATCAATTAAAACAGATTTTAAAACTAATAAAACAGGAATGGAAACCGTAACTATAAAACCAATATGAGCCATCCCGTTTTTCCTTAATTTTAGGATTTCCGTTTGAAATGCATTATTCAAATTTTACACCTCCCGTCAATGAAGTAAAATAATCTTCTAATGTTTCATGTTTGAAATATAATGATGATAAGCCTGCTCCATTTCTTCCTAACATGCCATAGATGTGGCCTTTTTTTACATTCAAATTTATTTGCTCAACAGCCATAATATCTCCATATTTTTTTGCCAGCTGTTTTGTCGCAAGAATAATCTGGCTTTCCATACCTCAGCCCCCTTCCTTAGTGTTAATTAAATCACATAAACCTTGCCATAATTATGCTTTATCCATGCTTTTCGGAAACTTCAATTTAAAAGTTGTTCCTTTTCCATAACAACTATTTACATCAATCATTCCATTGAGTGAAGCCGTCAATTCTTTTGCAATAGCTAACCCTAAACCATTACTATTTTCTGTACGTGAATTATCACATTTATATAAACGGTCAAATATAAATGGTAAATCCTTTTCTTCTATCCCAACACCATTGTCTATAATTAATATTTTAACTTCGCTTATTTCATCAATAATCCGTACGATAAGCTTATTTGCATGGCTATGTTTAATCATATTTGCCAATAGATTATTGATAATTCTATTAAAGGCACTCCTGTCAACAATGCTGTATATTGCTTCTTCTGGTATATCAAAATTAAAATCTATATTTTTTTCTTCAAATTTTATTATCCAATCAGCAAGAACTAACCGTGTTAATTCACAAATGTTTTCTTCTTTAAAATCATAAGTCCATTCTCCGGACTCTAGTTTCAACCATTCAAATAAAGATTGTATATAAGAATTTAAATTTAAAGCTTTTTCTTTAGCAATCCGCAAAAATTTCTGTTGTTCCTCATATCTCATAGTACCCTTTTCTAATACCTCTAAATACCCAGTAAGAGAGGCTAATGGTGTCCTGATGTCGTGGGATAGACTGGTAACTAATTTTTTATACGCCTTTTCTGCTTTGTTAAATTCTAACAGTTTATTCTTATCCTTGATTACGATTTCATTGATTTTATAAACAAGATTACGTATTTCTGAATTTTCATCGGCAATCAGCCTTCTGTCCAAATTTCCAGAATAAATATCGTCAAGAATTTTAACAATTTTTTGTATCTTTTTTCTTGTTTGATAAATATGGTGTAATAATATAATAATTAAAAAACAAAGAAATATCAGTAGATAAACCATAATCAAACCTCCAGATTGAAACGATACCCTATTCCATGAATAGTTTGGATATAATCTATTTGAAATTCCTCATTTTTAATTTTTTTTCGTAGTTTGCTAACAAATGACATAATATTTCTATCATCATAAGAATATTCATTATTCCAAACATGCGTATAAATTTGTTCCTTTGTGAATACCTTTCCTTGATTAGACGCAAGAAAATATAATAAGTCAAATTCTTTGGCCGTTAAGTATACTTGATTATCATTGATGAATACACTTCTTAAAGATACATCTATCTTCAACCCTTTAAAGTTCAAGATTATTTTTTTCTTCGTATTATTGTTAAAAACTGTAAATCTTCGTATAAGGGATTGTACCCTTGCAATAAATTCGCTCATTAAAAATGGTTTTGTTAAATAATCATCTGCTCCAAGCCTTAAACCTGACACTTTATCGACATCAAATCCATTCATAACGGGAAGCATTATATCTAATACTACAAGTTGGAAATCACAACTTGAAAAAACATCCAGTCCAGTACTGCCATTATTACATACAGTAACGTCAAAATCTTCTGATTTTAGTTCTCTTTCAAGTAATACACACAAATCCTTATCATCATCAATAACTAATACTCTGTTCTTCACCGTAATAATTCCTTTCCTTTTTTACTCTGTTGCCTTTCGTATTTTCCACCCAGCTCCTCAAATAATGATTTTGCCATTGTCTGTTATTTCCACATTTTTTATTTTGAATGTCTGTAAAATCCCTCCAACGCCTGTTGGTAAAACATAAAATTTAACTGGAATTATCCCGTCAGCTATTATACTCTATTGTTTTTTCTGTATATTTGCGTTCCATTTCATGTCTTGCTTTTCTGTTTTCTACTGTATCAAAAATAATTGAAAAGTCATAATCTTCCGGGTACAATTCCGTTGCTGCAACCTGCAGTTTAACCCTCTTGTGGTTAATCCAGATTTTTCTGTCTGGAAGCTGTACTCTTAAAACCCCTTTATCATTTACTGGTTCACACACAATCCCTGTCTTTTTATCTGGAAAAACCATAACGCTGTCACCCCTTTTGTATTTATTCCTAAGCGTATTTTGGTCTTTCTTAGGTTTTATCTTCTTAACTTTATTACCCTTCTGCTGTTTTGTAAAATTTTCTTTTTCTTTTATATTATAATTACTAGTGGCATCTTTACCATAAGCGTGGCATATAGCTGTCTTTAACATACTGCCAGGCATACCAAGCTTTCCTGCTATATAAAATGCACAGCTCTCACCTGCTTCCCCTATAATCATTTTATAAACAGGACAAAGTGTTTCTTTGTCAAAAGCCATTCTTGCATTAATAATACCCTGTGTTCTTTCTGCATACTCCTTTACCTCTGGATAATGTGTTGTTACCAGGAAAAGGCATCTCTTTTTCTTAAGTTCTTCCAGTACAGCAATAGCTATTCCCATCCCCTCCGCCGGGTCTGTCCCAGAACCAAGTTCATCCATTATTATAAAGCTTTCATTATTTGTTTCCTCTAAAATCTGCAATATATTTTTAATATGAGCTGAAAATGTAGACAGATTCTCTGCAAGATTCTGTCCATCCCCGATATCACATAAATAGGAACTGTTCATACATATGCTGGCTTCCCTGCACGTAACATGAAGCCCGCACTGTGCCATTATACAATTAAGCATAACCGTTTTTATAGCTATAGTTTTACCTCCCGTGTTTGGGCCTGTAATAACTATCCCTCTGGTACTTCCTCCCATTTCAAACTGTAATGGCACACTAATATTTTTATCCATTAAAGGATGCCTGGCATCTTTTAATATAATACTTCTTCCTGTATTAATTTCTGGTTCTGTAGCATCTAAATCTATGCTTAATTTCCCTTTAGAAAATATAAAATCAAGCTTTTCAATTACTTCTATGTTAGCATTTATAATATCCGCTACACCAGCTACCATTGAACTTAAAGTATATAAAACCTGGTATACCTCATTCTCTTCATTAATCTTTAGTACCTGAAGTTCTTCATAATATTTTGCAATACTTAAAGGCTCAATAAAAAATGTATTACCTGTTGCTGATTTGTCAATAATTGTTCCTTGCACTTTAAGTTTACATTCTTTTTTAACTGGTACACAAAGCCTTCCATTGCGTAATGTAGAATAACTGTCTGCCATATATTCTTTATCCTTGCGCATTATCTGTGCTGCTTTTAACTTCATCTGTTCTTCTGTCTTAGCAATCTGTTTTCTAAGCTGCAAAAGATTCTTTGACGCATAATCATCTACTGCCCCTCCTCTTATTTTGCTTAGAATTTCTTCCCTTAAACTATCACATGCTTCAAGATTTTCATTATAAAAGGCAAGATGGTTTCTGTACATTTCCCCACGTCTTAGGTAATCTTTTAAACGCTTTACTGCAACAAGCACTTTCTCTGTACGTTCAAGCTGGTAAGGAGGCAGGCATTCCCCTCTTCCTGCTGCCGCGACAATTTCCTTAATCTCTTCTACATCTGGCAGCGGAGGTGCGCCAAGCTTTTCAATTAAATCCCTGCTGTCTGTTGTATCTTTTAGATGTCTTCTTAAATCACTTTCAGATAAGTAGAATACCATATTGTTAATTATCTCTTTTGCATGTCCTGTAACAGCCAGTGCTGCCCATTTTCCTTTTATTTTATCAAATTCTATTTGTTTCTCCATATTCATTTCTTATATCCTCTTTTCTATGAACTTGCACTGTTATAGTGCTTTAAACCACATTTTCAGTTTCACTTATCTACAAAACAAAAAAGCCACAGTACCTTAAAAGCATAAGATACCGCGGCCGTATAATAAACGGACTTCAATAATACCTGTTTGGAATACAACATAAAACTGTCCAGGACAATTTTCATAATAATATAAAAAGCATGGACAATACATCCATGCTTAAAAATTCCAAAAGATATATACCACAATATTAAGCAAATGTAAGGCGAAAATGCTGGAATTATACATTACATAACCAGCAAATGGGCAGACTAATTGTGTAGAAATCTGTAAAACACAGAAAAATACCATCACACATTATATTAAACGCCCATGCAATATTCTATTTTGCAATTTTCTCCATTACATTCACAATTAACATACAAAATCCCCCTAAAATTTATTGAAACCATTATACAAATTAATATACCAAAAGTCAATAATGATTTTATAAATTCCACGTCTATTTTATAAAATTTCCAGTTATTCTGTGTTTGGAAACGGACGCAGGTTTTTTGTATACAGACTGGTATTATTCCATTCCAGAACACGCTTCCGCTACATCAGCCCACGCAACGGCGCATAAAATCCCAAAGTACGGGATTCAAGCGCCGGCGGGGCTGAAGTGCTTCTGTCATGGAAAATACCAGTCTGTACACATGAAACCTGCTGTCTTATAGCAGCCCCATAATTATAACTGGAATTTTTATTGTGTGCTAAATTATTCAGACAAACGGGAGATACTGCAATATTCTTTATATAGAAGTAAATGGAATAAATGCTGTTATATAATATGTGGAACCTGCCACACAATTACAGTTTCCAGTTATATCATTTATTTTGCCAGAAAGCAGCAGGTTCCATATGCCAGGGCGGGCTTTATTCCATGACAGGTGCACTTTAACCCCGCCGGCATTTAAGCCCCTGTGTGGCAGAAGAAACATAAGTTTCTTTTGGAACACAGGGGCTTTATGTGCCGCTGCGTGGGTTACCGTAGCGAAAGCGTGCCCTGGAGTGGAATAAACCCGCCCTGGCAATGGAAAACCTGCGTCCGTCTGCAAGCACAGAATAACTGGAAATTTTATGAAATGGATGTGAGTAACTTCCATATTTCTATTGTCAAGAACACATATTCTGTATATAATATTCTTAAAGGAATTTTATGGACAACCCATGTTACAATTATAATAATCCAACGAAAGGAGAATAAAATGGATTTAAGCCCAGTTTATGAATTACAGGAGCGTCTGCGCGCTTCTATTATTGCAGGCGCTAATCTTATTAATGAGGATTTCAGGTTAAAGCGTGCTGCAGAAGCTATTAAGCCACTTGCCGCAGCTTCACCTGTATTTGCAAAACTATGCCAGCAGACAGAGTTACTATTATCATCTGGATGCGGTTCAACTGCTGGCGTACTGCTTGATACAATGGCACTGGCAGATGCTATAATATGTACACTTGGCACTGTAGAAGTTAAATCAGAAATAACAGATATAGAATTAACTCCAGACCTCCAGCCGGAAGAAGATACACAAGAGAACCCATATATTATTAATGCCCCTTATTCACAGGTTAAAACACTGGTAAATGCACTTACTACAACTGGAAGTGGTAATTATAATACTGTAAATGATATGTTATACACATGCCCGGATATTTTCAAAGATTACCGTGTAAAACATGCTCTTGTCTGTGCACTTGGCGCTTCATATTCTGAACTTGCCAGCCTGGCATATAGATGCCTTTCCCAGAATGGTGCAGAAATAATCCCCCTTTTAAAGAAAGATTTTGACCCAAATGGCAAAAAAGAAATGGTACACAGGGTAAATATAATAAGTGAAATTTCAGGTGCTGCTGAAAATAGTTTTTACATAGAGATGCTTGAAACTGCAACAGGGGATGTGCGTACAGCCTTAATAAATGCTTTACGTTATGAACCTTCTAACTTTGACAGGCTGGTTTCTATGGCAAAAACTGAAAGAGGCAAAAATAAACAATGTGTATTAAATATACTTGGCAGCATAGAGAATGACACAGAAAACGGACAACTATATGGTTTATTTAAACAGATTATCAAGAAAAGCCCTGATTCTGCAATTAAAGCCCTTCTGCCTGCTACAACAAGCTATGCTTCAAAGGTAATTGCAGAAACATGCATTGAACAGCTTACTAAAGTTATTAAGTCAATAGAAAAAAATGATGCTAATGAAATTACAAAAACACTCTCACCATTCTGCAAATTAGTTATGGCATTGCCCGGTAAACATGGTGATGAAGTATGCCAGTGTTACAAACAGCTTCTTAAAGAAAGCAAAACCCTTGACAAGAGCGGCTGGAAACCTGCACTTGAATTACTAGATTATTCCTTAGTCCATTCAATACAATATATATATCATGGCAGAACCAGCCTGCAGTTTTTCAACCAGAAAAACTTTCCACCAAGGACAGGCAGGAAATTAACATGGGAACTTATTATTGGAAGCTATATAGCACAATCCCTCGTTATATTTCCTGATGGGCAGTTAAAACAAATGGCTATGGAACTGTTTGAAAATAGTGGAAATAACACAAATTTCCTTACAGCAGCAACACTTGTAAAAATGCTTGAAAGCAGCAATTGTAGTGTATGGCTTGATGAACAGGTTAAAAATGATAAAAATGCAATGACAGAAATACAGAGGGCATTATCTTATGTAAGATGGGATAAGAAATTAAACAGTTATGTAACCTGTATGTATTTTTCTAATATGGAATGGCAGGACAGCCGCAAAACTATTTTAAATAAGACAGATATTCCAGATGCTATCAGAATACAAGACTGGATGATGGAACAATACAGCCAGGCAGAAGGCAGCCACATGGTACTTACACCAACAGGAGTCCAAAAAAGGGATGCAGAACAGGATAACCTGTGTATGGATGAAATTTTAAACAGATGGATTAATACAGCAGACCTGGAACAATGTAAAAAAGCTGGCAGTTATTTTTATAACAGGGCACTTTCAGTACAGGACAATGCAGATTACTTAAGATACATGCTAAATTGCAAATGGACAGAATGCCAGGGCCTTGCCACCAGGTTTGCCAGAAATAAAAAGAATATACAGATGTGGGAAATAACTGACTATTTGTACTGCCTGCCTGGAGACAATGGAACAATACAGAAAATACATAAAGAAATTGATGCTGTTATAGAGCTTATAAAATCAGGTGAAGTTAAGATGAATTATAATATTAATTCAGAGCATATACAAAACTGGTTTGAAAACCTGAAAAACCCTTCTAACTATATATGTTTAAATCCAGACAGGTATGAGGAATTGTAAAGATTTTTGCCATCACTATTTTAACCGTTAAAGCCGGCATGGAGGATTAAAATGATAGAAATTACAGAACAGCAGATTTTAACATTTGCGCCAAACGCATCAGCAGCATCAAATGGAAAGAAAATTTCCCAGAAAGGCGGATTTGTAAAACTAGAGCGTACCAGTGATAATACACTTTATATAGGTGAATGTAAAGGAAGCGGCAACAGCCATTATATTACATCTGCAGATTATATTAACCAGGCAGAACCTGTTTTCCGGTGCACATGTCCAAGCCGCCAGTATCCATGTAAACACAGCCTTGCACTGCTATATGAAATACTTGCAGGAAAAGAATTCAGCATTTGTGAAGTGCCAGAAGACATTCTAAGAAAACGTGAAAAAAAGAAAGCAAGGGATAATAAAGCTTCTAAACCTGAAAGTGAAATGACAGAAGAAGAACTTAAAAAGGCAGAAAAGAAAAAAGCATCAGCTGCAAAATCTGCCAAAAATGCAAAAATTAAAAAACTTAAAAGCCAGCTTAAAGGCCTTGACTTAGCAGACAAAATGACAGACAGCCTTGTTATGGCAGGACTTGGCACTATAGGTGGAGCTTCTCTTAAATCATATCAGGATATTATAAAACAAATGGGTGATTATTACCTTACAGGCCCGCAGAAGCTGTGTAACCAGCTCCTTATTGAGATAACCAAATTCCAGAAAGATGGCAGTGAGATACACTATGACAATGCCATAGATATATTAAAAAAACTACACACACTGGTGAAAAAATCACGCCAGTATATAGAAAACAAACTTGCCAGTGACGATGCTTCACTTGATGACAATATGCTATATGAAGAACTTGGAGGAGTATGGAAACTTACTGAGCTTGAAGAGGCTGGCAGAGGCATTGAAAATAAAAACTTTGTACAGCTCTCTTTCTGGATAGATTACAGTGAGTCTGCAAAATTATATACAGACACAGGATGCTGGATTTGCCTGGAAGATGGCAATATTTACATAAATTATAATTACCGTCCTCTTAAAGCAGTTAAATATATTAAACAGGATGACTCCGTATTTGGTGTTGCCAGCGTCCCAAGAGCAGCAACATATCCTGGTGACGGCAACCTGCGTATCAGATGGGAAAATGCCCAGATACGTGATTTAACAGAAGAAGATTATAACAAAATAACCGGTTTTGCACCAGGTTCAATAAATGCCGGAGCAAAAGCAATTAAAAATACTTTAAAAAATACCCTGGCACAGCCAATGCTGCTCCAGCTTATAAAGTACCAGAAAATTGCCAGATGTGATTATGGCTTTGTACTTATATCAGAAAGTGGTGACAATATTTTACTAGGGGATATGCCAGGCATGGAGCAGACAACCCCACGTATAGAAATGCTCCCTGGAAGTTACCTTTTAAAAAACCAAGTAATGCTTGCAGCATTTTACTACAACAATAGAAACCGCAGGCTCCAGGCACAGCCATTAAGCATTATCACTAAAAACAGTATAGTAAGGCTGTTATACTAATATTTATGGAGGGAAAAATGGAAGAACAAATTTTAAGGCTGCCAGCAGAGCAGCTTTTCCAGAAAGAAATTGATGCACTAATAGCAGCAGAGAAATATCCTGTGCCATCAGGATGGAATATGTCCCCACAGTCAGTAAAAACATATATCTGTGGAGGAAATGTAAATGGCACAAATATTACACCAAAATATATAGGTCATGAACGCCTTGTAGAAATTGCAATATCAACACTTGTTACTGACCGTGCATTACTTTTAATTGGTGAGCCTGGTACTGCAAAGAGCTGGCTTTCTGAACATTTAACTGCTGCAATAAATGGTTGTTCTACTAAAGTAGTACAAGGGACAGCAGGCACAACAGAAGAACAGATTAAATATTCATGGAATTATGCAATGCTTGTAGCAAAAGGCCCTTCAATGGAAGCAATGCTTAAAAGCCCTGTATTTAATGCTATGGAAACAGGCACAATTGCACGTGTAGAAGAAATTTCAAGATGTGCTTCAGAAGTACAGGATGCACTTATATCACTGCTTTCTGAAAAACGTATATCTGTACCTGAACTTGCCCTGGAAGTGCCAGCTAAAAAAGGATTTTCTGTTATAGCCACAGCTAATACAAGGGATAAAGGTGTAAATGAAATGTCAGCAGCATTAAAACGCCGTTTTAACATTGTTATACTTCCTGCACCCGCAACCCTGGATTCTGAAATGGAAATTGTAAAGACAAGAGTATCACAGCTTTCAGAAAACCTTGATTTAAATGCATCACTGCCAGAAGAAGATGTAGTAGAAAAAGTATGTACAATATTCCGTGAACTCAGAAACGGTGAAACACTAGACCGCAGGCAGAAAGTAAAGGCAACATCTGGTGTATTATCCACAGCAGAAGCAATTTCACTTTTATGCAACAGCATGGCACTTGCAGGAAGTTTTGGCAATGGCGTGGTAACAGACCTTGACCTTGCATCCGCATTGCAGGGTGCAGTTATTAAGGATGAAGAAAAAGACAATGTAGCATGGAAAGAATATCTGGAAAACATTATGAAAAAACGTGGTTCAGAATGGTCTGGACTTTATATGGCATGTAAAGAATTAAGTGGAGAATAAATTAATGGATAACCCAAGTTTTTTCGGAATAAGGCATTTATCCCCAGCAGGCGCATATTACCTCCGCTGTTTCCTGGATGTTAAACAGCCAAAACTTGTACTTGTTGAAGGACCTGCCGATTTTAATGATATTTTAAAAGATATTACCAGAAAAGAAACAAAACCTCCTATAGCAGTGCTTGCATACACAAAAGAAGTACCTGTCAGGACTATATTATATCCATTTGCGGAGTATTCGCCTGAATACCAGGCAATACTATGGTGTAATGAAAGGAATGTCCAGTTCCGTTTTATAGATTTGCCATCCAGTACATTCCTGGCAATGCCAGAATGCTTCCCTGCCAATACAGACGAAGGCAGAACCAATGTATATATGGAACTTGATAAAATATGTGGTGATGATGGGCATGAAATATTCTGGGAACGCACACTGGAACAAGCAGGAAGCCTTGAAGCTTACCATAAAGGCGCTAAAAATTTTGGTGCTAATTTAAGAAACCTTACAGAAGGCAAGGAAGATAACTGGGCTGAAACTGTACTACGTGAGGCATATATGCGCCAGCAAATTAAAGATGCAGTAACATCTGGCATCAACCCTGGTGATATTGTAGTAGTAACTGGTTCTTACCATGTAGAAGGTTTAAAAAGCTGGCAAGACAGCAATGAGAATTTTAAAGGAATGCCAGAAACTGAAGCTGTCCATACACTAATGCCATATTCTTATTACAGGCTTTCTACAAGAGCAGGTTATGGGGCAGGCAATAAAGCACCAGCTTACTACTCCCTTTTATGGGAGGGTTTTAAAAGAAATGAACCAGGATATTCTTCTTACAGTTATCTTATAAAACTAGCTGCATATATGCGTAAAGCTGGCAGTCCTGTTTCTGCCGCATCAGTTATTGAAGCTGTACGTCTTGCAGAATCACTTGCAATGCTAAGAAATGGCAGCCGTCCTTCACTACGTGATTTACGTGATGCAGCAGTAACATGTATTGGTGAGGGAAGTTTTGCCGCCATAAGCCTTGGCATGGCAGATACTGAAATTGGTACAGTAATTGGCACACTCCCAGATGGTGTAAGCCGCACCAGCATACAGGATGATTTTTACAGGCAATTAAAGGATTTAAAGCTTGAAAAATACCGCAGTGCCATATGCCAGGACATTATGCTTGACCTTAGGGAGAACAGGCGTGTAAAATCAGAAAAGGCAGCATTTATTGACCTGCACAGGTCATTTTTCCTGCACCAGTCCAGGATACTAAATATTAAATTTGCTGGACAGGTAAATACAAGCCAGGATAATGCAACATGGCAGGAGCACTGGATGCTGCAGTGGACTCCAGAAGCAGAAATTGCACTTGTAGAATCTGCTTTAAAAGGTGACACAATAGCAAGCGCAGCATCATTTGAAATGAAAGAGCGTGTTGAGAATGCCACCAATATGGGGCAGATTGCGCTCGTTATAGAGGATGCATGTTACTGTGGCATGGAAAAAGCAGCAGTTTATGCAACAGCAGCACTACAAAAGATAGCTGTAGATACTATATCTGTAGAAGACCTGGCAGAAACAGCACAAAGACTTTCAATAATAATACAATATGGAAATATAAGACAAGCAAACCCAGAACCTTTAAAACCTATACTCTCACAGCTTTTTTACAGAGCCTGCCTTGTACTTGAAGGCGCATGTATATGTGATGATGCGGCAAGCCAGGTAATAATAGATGCTATGGAAAAACTTAATAGTGCAGAACTTGCACATGATTTCCTTGACAAAAAAGAATGGCTCAAAGTCCTTGAAAACATTGCAATCCATGACAACCTGAATACAAAGTTGTCAGGATTTGCGGCAGCAATACTTTTAGAACGTGGAAATATGGACACAGAGAGACTGCGTACAGAAGTTTCAAGGCGCCTGTCTGCTGGTACACCCGCCAGCCTTGGTGCTGGATGGTTTGAAGGGCTTGCCATGAAAAATAAATATGCACTTATAGCAAGGCTATCCTTATGGGAAAGCCTGAATATATATCTTACATCACTTACAGATGAAGAATTTAAAAGGGCACTTGTATTCCTAAGGCGTGCATTTGCTGGATTTTCAGCAGCAGAAAAAGATGAAATTGCAGAAAACCTTGGTGAAATACTGGGGCTTGATGGCAGGGAAACCAGCGAAGCTGTTAATACTGTCCTTGATGAAAGTTCACAGGAAATAATAGACAGTCTTGGGGATTTCGATTTTGATTTTTAACCTTTTAAGATGTAACCGTACTCCGTGAAATTACCAGGCGTGGATTGAAACAATACATGGCATGAAAGGATGATATATGGAAATAAATGAACAAATCCGCAGATGGCGGCTTATTTTAGGACAAGAAAGCCAGGAACGCTTTTCTGGAATGGCAGATGCTGCTTTAAGCCCTGAACAGGATTTAATGGACCATGCACTTGCCGCTATATATAACTACACCCATAAATGGCAGGATTTTTCTGGCAAAGGTGCAGGACATGGACCTTCTGACCCCCAGATAACCCGCTGGCTTGGTGATGTAAGGACATTATTTGATAAAGAACTGGTAAAAGTAATACAAAATGATGCAGTAAACCGCTGTGGTTTAAAACAGCTGGTTTTAGAACCTGAACTTCTGGAAAGCATTGAACCTGATACAAACCTGGCGGCTACCATATTAATGCTTAAAGACCAGATACCAAAACGCTCTAAAGACAGTGTAAGAGAATTTATTAAAAAGATTGTAGAACAGATTAACAAACTGCTTGAACAGGATATACGACGCGCTGTAACTGCTGCCATAAATAAAAGAAAACACTCTCCTGTCCCATCCGCTGCAGCACTTGACTTTAAAATGACTATAACACGTAATTTAAAGCATTATAACCCAGAACTAAAAACAGTTGTGCCAGAACATTTCTACTTTTTTGACAGAACCAGCACTACAGCAGCTAATAAATGGACAATAATTCTTGACATCGACCAAAGCGGCTCAATGGGTGAATCTGTTATTTACTCATCAATTATAAGCTGTATACTTGCAAGTATGTCAAGTATTAAAACACATATTGTTGCTTTTGAT